>NZ_JBMKHP010000010.1:0-150646 GCF_049238705.1 Enterobacter cloacae complex sp. IR5403
GTTTAAACTCTGCGCTGAAATTTCTTTTTTTCATTATGACACCTGTGTTGTTCTGAGGTGAGCATATCACCTCTGTTCAGGTGGCCAAATTCAGTAAACCACTTCATTTCCTCCTCCACTTTCATCCCGTTATACTGTGAAAAAAAGGAGGTAGGCGTGAAACTGAAAATGCAGGATTTGAGGCTGTTTAATCTCGTGTTTGAGAGCGATCCTGGCTGGATACTTGATTTCTCTAACCGCACCTTGTCTGCTTTTTTTGATGAAGAACTAAACATTGATATTGATGATGAACGTTATCAGGAAGAGGGGACGTCAAAGGCCAAACGAGTTAGATGCTTGCTGAAACAGGCTGATCGTGAGACCGCTCTGCGGGTTCTTGGCGCTGTCTGGCAGTATAAAACGGAATCCATGCCTGAACAGGCTGAACAAAGCCGTAATGACTATCTTGCACTGATTTCCCGCTTAGAAAACGCTGGCACCGATGAAGCCAAAGGCGTAAAGCCTGTCCAGGCATGGCATGGTGTTGACTGGCCTTCACTTATCGCTGAAATGAACGAGATGAAATCTCTGCCGCCACATCCACGTGGTTTTCGGTTTGAAGCCTGGCTTGCTGAACTGTTCAGTATCTTTAAGCTCGCTCCCCGTTCGTCTTTCCGAAACACAGGCGAACAGATTGACGGAAGTTTCCGACTGAATGATGAATTTTACCTGATAGAGGCAAAGTGGCATCAGAAAAGAACGTCGGCTGCCGATCTCCATGTATTTGAAGGAAAGCTCAGTACCAAGGCAACCTGGACACGCGGTGTTTTTATCAGTTGGATGGGGTTTACGCCTGAAGGTCTGACGGCTTTTGGTAAAGGGAAGCGTGTTATCTGTGTCAGTGGTTATGATCTTTACCACTCACTGAGTCATGGAATCCCTTTGCCCGGCCTTCTGGACGCTAAAACCCGGCACGCAGCTGAAACGGGAGAGCCCTATGCTGAGTTCGACCGACTATATGCACTGAAGAACAAACAGTTTGGCACGATGAAATAACGGGTTGGGAAGCGGTGACTGCTCCCCGTTGTTTAACACAGAGTGCTGCTAGTAATGCCCGCATATCCCTCCCAGCGGACACTCAGCTTTAACAGTCCAATACGTTTAGCTCAAGTAGTACTACGGATAAACCATTTTATGATGGCGTGGAGGACGGGGGATTCTGGTAACGGTAAGAAATGAAAAGGAAAGAAGATCTGTTGCAGGTGGACTGACTGGTGAAAATCCCCATGTGAATGGTGGAGGGTGTATGCTGCCTGGTTTCCCCGCTTGCTATTGGGGATTTCCCCACCCTATTCCCCGCGACAAAATCACGTTAAGACCAGCGGATTAAGGAGAAATGATAATCCCCCCGTTTTCCCCGTATCTATGAATGATCTGAGAGAAAGGAACCGTAAAGGACCGTAGAAAGACCGTAGCAGTGAGGTTAGGAAAAGGTACATCAGAGGATGTTGAGGTGTCTAAAAGTAACGAACATCTGCGAAAATGGCGAGAAATCCAGCAAACAAATAACGTGTTGCAACGACCAGAAATCTACCGTAGCCAGAAAAGGAAAAAGCCCCGCTTTGCAGCGAGGCCTTATGAATATTGGTGCCCGGACTCGGAATCGAACCAAGGACACGGGGATTTTCAATCCCCTGCTCTACCGACTGAGCTATCCGGGCAACGGAGCGCATTAAACCGCAATCGCGCGCGATCGTCAACATTATTTCGGGAAAAGCTGTTCAACTGCTTAAGTTTGCGGCAATCTGTCCGTTTGTGCCCTGGAATTGCACAAATCTTCCAGACAGTTCAGGCAAGATGTGACAATGCTGACGGTAAGAGGAGGGCAGTATGGCAAACGACTGGCTTGAGCTGCGTCAGCATGCAGAAACAGGTATTGAGACAATTAAGGCGCATTTCGAAGGACATGCCTTTGATCCCCACTGGCATGATAGCTATCTGGTCGGAATAACCCTTTCCGGCACCCAGCAGTTCCACTGTCGCCGTGAACGCCACCGTAGCCAGCCGGGCGATGCTTTTTTACTTGAGCCCGGGGAGATCCATGACGGTGATGCACCGGTAGAGGGGGGCTTTACTTATCTGACCTTTTATCTGGATGAACACTGGCTCACCCGTACGCTTCAAGGGCTGTACGACTCTACTCCCGGGAGCTACACCCTCCACTTTGCCCAAACGCTGACGCGAGAGCCTCAGTTGGTACGCGCTATCGGTGATACATTTGCCTCGTTGCATAACGATGAGATGAAGATCGTCCAACAGAGCACAATGGATAACCTGCTCTCTCAGATCACTGCCCACTGCCACTGGCGTAAGAAACTCCCGTCTCAGCTACAAAGCTCCGCTGTGGCGCATCGTGCCCGCGACTATCTCTATGCGCATATCGGCGAGAACGTGGGGCTGTCAGACCTTGCCCGTGAGACGGGTACGGATCGCTTTACGCTCACCCGCTGTTTTAAGCGCGAATTTCATCTGGCACCGCACGCCTGGCTTATCCAGCTGCGCCTGGCAAAGGCCCGACAGATGCTGGCGTGTGGGGAATTGCCTGTTGATGTTGCGACGGCAGTGGGTTTTGCCGATCAAAGCCATCTTGGTCGCTGGTTCCAGCGGGCATACCGTATTTCTCCGGCACACTACCGCCGGTTGTGCACAAACCTTCCAGACGTTTCCAGAAAATAACGGCACATTCGTGGCTCTAATAAAAAAGGAGTCGCCTGTGAATTTATTACCCTTCCTGCTGTTTGCATTTGTTGCCTCGATTACGCCGGGGCCAACCAATATTCTGGTACTGGCTAACAGTCAGCACTTTGGCGTAAAAAATACGGTTCCAGCGATCCTGGGCGGGTGTATTGCCGCCAGCGCTATTGTTCTGGTTTCGGGGGCTGGGGCAGGAGAAGTGTTACGCCAGTATCCGCTGATACGTCAGGTAATGAGCTGGGCGGGCGTGCTGTGGCTTTCCTGGATGAGCTGGCAGCTGTTTAGCGCCCCGGCCGCGAATCTCTCCTCCAGACGCCATGTCCGGTTTACCGCGCGGGCGGCGGCGTTATTACAGGTTGTAAACCCAAAAACGTGGATGATGGCGCTGGCAGTTGTCAGCCTGTTTGCTCCGGCAAGCGACCATGCATTACGGGATATTACGCTGATGGCGCTATGGTTTCTGGCGATCTCCGTGGTCTGTTTGTTGTGCTGGGCGTGGCTGGGGAAGGCGGTGAACCGGATTTTCCGCACCACCGTGGCGATGGTGCGATTTCAGCGCGCGATGGCGCTGTGTTTGTTTATTTCCGCCTGGACGGGAATGCTGGCTTAGGTCAGAGCACCACCCATACGACACTGCGCAAACCGCAAAATATCTTCCGCCAGACGGTGCGCCGTATCCACATCCGCCTGGCTACGGTTCACCAGCATGCGGCTCAGGCAACCTTCCAGCACCAGCTCCATCTGCTTCGCGACCATTGCCGGATCATCCACTTCAAGTGTGGTCAGCAGCTCGTGTGTGAACTCGTGCGCGGCACGTTTTTGCTGATCTGCCAGTTGATGGATGGGGTGTCCGGGATCCGGATAGTAGGTGCAGGCGGCGATAAACAGACAGCCTGGGTAGCGGTTGTTGGTAACACACTCCGTCAGTGCGGTATAGCGCGCCAGCAGCTTTTGCTCGGTGGTCAGCTCTTCATTCAGCATCAGCTGCCTGCGCCATATATCCACCTGCTGGCTGAGATAGCGCAGGGCATCATACAGCAGCGCCTCTTTATCCGGCCAGAAGCGCTTAAGTTCATCCAGAGGGTAATCGATACGGTCGGCGACCATCTCAAGCGTGGTGCTGGCGATCCCTTGAATCTCAAGCAATTGCAGGGCTTGTCCCAGTACGTCTTCGCGTTGCACGGTTATCTCCTCCGCTATTCCCAACGGTTTGTCCCGTCTAAAGTGTTGTTTACGGTTGGCGATTGCGCAAATGCGCGTTGAATGCCGTCGCGTCCATAAACCCGGTTACACGCTGCGTCGGCTGTTCTTCCCCCTGTTCATTGAAGAACAGGATGGTAGGCAGCCCGAGCACATTAAGTTGCTTCAGTAGAGCCTTATCCTGGGCGCTGTTGGCAGTAACGTTCGCCTGGAGCAGAACGGTATCGCTCAGCGCATGTTGTACCTGCGGATCGCTGAAAGTGTATTTTTCAAACTCTTTGCAGGCCACGCACCAGTCTGCGTAGAGATCGAGCATGACCGGTTTGCCTTTCGCCTGCGCCAGAGCGCGGTGAAGGTCATCCACGTTCTTAATCTGTATAAAATTCAGATACGCCTGCGTTTGACCTGCCGGGGTGCCAAACGCCCAGTCCTGTAGCGGACGGACGCTCACCAGCGCGGCCGCCAGCAGAAGGATCTGTAGCAGGCGCATCCACGGTTTCTTCGCCCCCAGACTCACGATAAACGCCCAGCTGAAGAAGGCCACGC
This sequence comes from Enterobacter cloacae complex sp. IR5403, assembly GCF_049238705.1. NCBI lineage: Bacteria > Pseudomonadati > Pseudomonadota > Gammaproteobacteria > Enterobacterales > Enterobacteriaceae > Enterobacter > Enterobacter cloacae complex sp. IR5403. The sequence continues at coordinate 4,480 of NZ_JBMKHP010000010.1, forward strand.
CGAGCATCGCCCAAAGACGCGTACCCCACACATCACCGATGATGCGCTCCAGCAGAAATACCGGCAGCGCCAGAATGACAAAACCAAACGCGGTTTTCACCGTCTCCATCCACGGACCGCTCTTCGGCAGCAGACGATTGCCAAACACCGTCACCAGGATCAGCGGCAAGCCCATGCCGAGCGCGTAGAGGTACAGCGTGCCGCCGCCGAGCCACAGGTTGCCGCTCTGGGCAATATATAACAGGATGGCGCTCAGCGGCGCGGTGGTGCAGGGGGAGCAAATCAGCCCGGCGATGGCACCCATGGCGAACACGCCGCCCGCAGAGCCACCCTGCTGACGGTTGCTCATCAGCGTCAGACGGGTTTGCAGGGAAGAGGGCAGTTGCAGGGTGAACAGGCCAAACATCGACAGCGCCAGCAGAATAAACACCGCTGACAGACCGATAAGCACATAAGGGTGCTGAAGAGCGGCCTGGAACTGCAATCCGGCAGCGGCGACCACGAGGCCGAGCGCCGTATAGGTTAACGCCATGCCCTGCACATAGATAAAGGCCAGCACCAGCGCGCGGGCGGTGGAAAGGCGTTGTTTACCGCCCAGCACGATGCCAGAGATAAGCGGGTACATGGGCAGCACGCAGGGCGTAAAGGCGATGCCGATACCAATCAATAATGCCCAAAGCGCTGAGAACGGAAGGTCTGAAGCGGCTACGCCTTCACCCCTCACACTGGCCATTTCCCCTGAGGGGGGAGGGGAGGCCGCCGCTTTCACTTCGCTAAGCGGAACGACCTTTGTTTCAGGTGGGTAACAGAATCCGGCATCGGCGCAGCCCTGATAGGTGACCGTTAATGTGGCGCCTTTATCGGCATGGTTCACCGTGACGGGCACGCTTAAGCGCTGGCGATAAATTTCACTCTTACCGTAGAACTCGTCCTCGTGCCACTCGCCAGCGGGCATCTGCAACGCGCCGACGTTCGCCTTTGCCGGCGTGATGCTGACTTGCTTGCGATAGAGGTAGTAACCCTCTTTCACCTGCCAGGTGAGACTGAGATCGTGCTGGTTTTGCTGAAAGTCGAAAACGAATGCCTGGTCGGCAGGAATAAAGTTCGAACGGCCGGGTGCGTCAAACAACCCGGCAAAAACTGACGTGCTGCACAGCAGCAGGATCAGCGTAATGAAGCGTTGAGCCATGAGAGATAATCGTTATCGCCGTGGACCACTGGCAGAACCAGCAGCTCCGGGGTTTGGTATGGATGATGAGACTTGAGGCAATCGAGGAGCGCCTGCTGGTTTGTCAGGTTGGTTTTGAGCAACATCTGGACTTCGTACTCTTGCTCCAGCTTGCCTTCCCAGTAATAAAGGGAGGTGGCGCCGGGAAGAAGTGTGACACAGGCAGCCAGTTTTTCGGCCAGCACTTTGGCGGCCAGATCCTGGGCAGAAGCTTCATCAGGGGCGGTGCACAGTACAACAACAGCATCAGGCGTGTTCACAAGTCGACCTCCTCATCACGAAAGTCTTCACTATATCACGCAAGGCGGTTGGTCATTAATGAAACGGGCCGCAGAGCGGCCCGATTTTAACTATTTTTACAACGGCTAATCGTTTACAGCACAATGCCGCCGATGATAAAGCCGAGGATCACGCAGAGCGTAATCGCCACCACGCCCGGGATGAGGAACGCGTGGTTAAACACGTACTTACCAATACGGGTTGAGCCGGTGTCATCCATCTCAACCGCGGCCAGCAGGGTTGGATAGGTGGGCAGCACGAACAGGGCGGAAACCGCTGCAAAAGAGGCAATCGCCGTCAGCGGCGTCACGCCCAGCATCAGTGCCGCAGGCATCAGCGCTTTGGTGGTCGCAGCCTGGGAGTACAGCAGCGTCGCGGCAAAGAACAGCACTACCGCCAGCAGCCACGGATAGTTGTGCAGCAGGTCGCCTGCAACGGTCTGGATATCGCTGATGTGCGCTTTCACAAAGGTATCGCCGAGCCACGCCACGCCCAGCACGCACACGCAGGCGCTCATACCGGATTTGAAGGTGCTGGCGTTCAGCACTTCGCTGGTGTCGATTTTACAGGTGATGCTGATCAGCGTCGCGATGGTCAGCATAAATACCACAATGGCTTCGTTACGCGGCAGAACCGGGTTCTGGATCAGACCTACCGTATCGCTGATGGCGGTGGCGTAGAACATCACGGCGACGATACCAATCAGGAACAGCAGCACGGAGCGTTTTGCATGCGGCTTCAGCTCGAAGACCTGGCTACCGCGCAGGCTCACTTCACCTTTTGCCAGACGCTCCTGGTAAACCGGATCGTCTTTCAGCTCGGCGCCGAGGAAGTTACACAGCACGGCAGTGATCATTACCGCAATCAGCGTCACCGGAATACAGATTGCCAGCAGCGTCAGGTAACTTACGCCCATCGGCTCAAGGATACCCGCGAAGAAGACCACCGCCGCGGAAATAGGCGAGGCGGTAATCGCAATCTGGGAGGCGACCACGGCAATAGAAAGAGGGCGAGACGGGCGAATACCCTGCTCTTTCGCCACTTCGGTGATTACCGGCAGCGTGGAGAAAGCGGTATGGCCAGTACCGGCGAGGATGGTCATAAACCAGGTCACCAGCGGGGCAAGGAAGGTGATGTATTTCGGATGGCGACGCAGCATACGCTCCGCCAGGCTCACCAGGTAGTCCATACCGCCCGCGACCTGCATGGCCGCGATAGCAGCAATAACCGCCATGATGATTTCGATAACGTCAAAAGGGATTGCGCCGGGTTTAATCTGAAAGATCAGGGTAAGTACAAGCACTCCGAGACCGCCAGCAAAACCGATGCCGATACCCCCGAGTCGTGCGCCCAAATAAATCGCCAACAGGACGATGACGAGTTCTGCTCCAAACATAAAGACCTGCCTTGCTCATTAACAAGTTGATATTGAATTGTTGTGTTTTGGTAACGCCCATAAAGAAAAAAGGCACGTCACAAGTGACGTGCCTTTCGGAAGCTTAGCCTGAACGGTTACTGTTCGCTTTCATCGGTATATCGTTTCGCTTTATATGCCGGGTGCATCAGGTTCTGGGCGGAGAAGATATCGTCCAGTTCGGCTTCGGTCAACAATCCTCGCTCGAGAACCACCTCACGCACGCTCTTACCGGTTTCGGCACAAATCTTCCCGACGATATCGCCGTTGTGGTGGCCGATGAACGGGTTGAGGTAGGTGACGATGCCGATGGAGTTATAGACGTAGCCTTCACACACTTCTTTATTCGCGGTGATGCCGTTGATGCATTTTTCCAGCAGGTTGTAGCAGGCGTTGGTCAGAATATGGATAGATTCAAACATCGCCTGGCCAATCACCGGCTCCATCACGTTAAGCTGGAGCTGACCGGCTTCGGAGGCCATGGTGACGGTCGTATCGTTACCAATAACCTTGAAGCAAACCTGGTTCACCACCTCTGGCACTACCGGGTTCACTTTAGCTGGCATGATGGATGAACCCGCCTGCAACTCTGGCAGGTTGATTTCATTCAGGCCAGCGCGCGGACCGGAGGAGAGCAGACGCAGGTCGTTACAGATTTTGGACAGTTTCACCGCCAGACGTTTCAGTGCGCTGTGCACCATCACGTAGGCGCCGCAGTCTGAGGTAGCTTCAATCAGGTCTTCCGCAGGCACAACCGGCAGGTTGGACACTTCAGCCAGCTTCTGTACCGCCAGCTGCTGATAGCCATCTGGCGTGTTCAGGCGTGTACCGATGGCGGTTGCGCCCAGGTTCACTTCCAGCAGCAGTTCGGACGTGCGCAGCAGGTTTTTGGTCTCTTCGTTCAGCAGCACGTTAAACGCGTGGAATTCCTGTCCGAGGGTCATTGGCACCGCGTCCTGCAACTGGGTACGGCCCATTTTCAGGATGTCCTGGAACTCAACGGCTTTACGCTGGAAGCCATCGCCCAGCTGATTAATCGCGTCGACCAGTTTGACGATAGAGGCATACACCGCGATGCGGAAGCCGGTTGGGTAGGCGTCGTTGGTGGACTGACATTTGTTAACGTGGTCGTTCGGGTTCAGGTACTGGTATTCACCTTTCTGATGACCCATCAGCTCCAGGCCGATGTTTGCCAGCACTTCGTTGGTGTTCATGTTGACGGAGGTGCCCGCGCCGCCCTGATAGACGTCGACCGGGAACTGATCCATGCATTTACCGTTGTTCAGCACCTCATCGCACGCGGCGATAATCGCATTTGCAGCGCTTTTAGGAATGGTTTGCAGCTCTTTGTTCGCCAGAGCCGCGGCTTTTTTTACCATCACCATGCCACGCACAAATTCAGGGATGTCGCTGATTTTGCTGTTGCTGATGTAGAAGTTTTCAATCGCTCTCAGAGTGTGAACACCATAGTAGGCATCCGCTGGAACTTCCCTGGTACCCAACAAATCTTCTTCGATACGAATGTTGTTTAACATGTGAACCTTCTTTTCAAGCTGCCGATGGATTGTACTAAACACACAGTATATATGTGGTTTTGAATATTTTATGACCGACGATTATTCCCTCAATCGGCCAGATGTTCGAGATCATATGCTGATGATAGCGAATTGCCGTAAGCTGGATCACTTATTATCGACCCGATTTCATGATAATTATTAATCTGTGAAATATGTCACCGCTTTAATATTTCCAGAAAAAATATCCGTGCAAACCGATTGAAATTTGGCTAACCGTCACCATCTCTTATCTACGCGCTTCGCGAACACATTCAGTCAGGGGCCAGAAGGCACCTGCCATACAGGAGATGCCAGTGCGCTGGATACCATTTATTGCTTTCTTTCTTTATGTTTACATTGAAATTTCGATTTTCATCCAGGTTGCCCATGTGCTGGGCGTCCTGCTGACGCTGATTCTGGTGATCTTCACCTCCGTCATCGGCATGTCGCTGGTGCGCAATCAGGGTTTCAAAAATTTCCTGTTAATGCAGCAGAAGATGGCCGCAGGCGAAAGCCCTGCCGCCGAGATGATCAAAAGCGTGTCGCTGATTATTGCTGGTTTGCTGCTGATCCTGCCGGGCTTCTTTACCGACTTCCTCGGCCTGCTGTTGCTGTTGCCGCCGGTGCAGAAGCACCTGACCATGAAGCTGCTGCCGCATCTGCGTTTCAGCCGTATGCCAGGCGGTGGTTTCAGCACCGGTCCGGGGGATACCTTTGAAGGGGAATACCAGCGTAAGGATGAGCAGCGCGACCGGTTAGATCATAAAGACGATCGGTAAGTTTCTGGCCCGGTGGCGCTCGCTCACCGGGCCTGAGGATCTTGCCGCTTCGGTAAAAACACCCACAGCCCCGCCAGCATGACGATGGCGTACACACTCTTCCATCCCACCATCGCCAGCAGCATCAGGCACAGGACACACCCGACAGCCGCCAGCGCCTTAAAGCGACCTTTCAGCAGCCGACAGCCCGCCAGCATGCACAGCAGGTAGATCATGATGAAAATACCGTTGGCGTAGACAATCAGCGCGTCAAGGTTGATGTCGAGGAGATAAATGGCCAGGGAACTCACCACGCAGCAGCCCAGTACGGTATTCAGCGCATTCACCGGAAGCTGACGCTTTGACAGGCGTGAGAGGGGGCTATCCGGTTTATAAAGTGCCTGAGACCACACCAGCCGGGCGAAGCTCTGAATATAGATGTTGAGGCTGGCAAAGCAGGCGAGATAGCCAATCACGCAGGCTACCCACAGGGCTTTAACGCCAAACAGCTGCACCACGATGCCCGGCAGCGACGCGGCGGCGGCTTTCTCTTCACCGAATGCGTTGAAGTGCAGCACCAGTACGGTACAGGCCCAGTACACGGTCCCCGCCAGCAGCAGGCCAATCATCAGGGCGCGGGGAAAATCACGCTCGGGCTGTTTAAACTCGGATGCCAGATGAGCGAACGCCTCCAGACCGACGAAACACCAGAACATGACGGATAGTGCAGCGAAAAGCTGTGCGTGGTCGATGTCGTTAATCGCGGGGAAAGGAATATCCGCCACGGTAATGTCACCCGCAAACCAGATGGCGACGATCAGCGCGACAATTAACACGGCGACCAGCGTTTGCAGATTGGCGCTGGAACTGGCCCCGCGCGAGCCTACCCACCAGACAATCGCCAGCGTACCGAGTTCAGCCAGCAGCAGCTGTTCATCGTGCCAGCCAAACAGCGCCTGTCCGAAGCCGGTTGCGATATGCAGGGCTGCCGGAAGGCCAACGGGTATCACCGACAAAAATAGCCAGCCGGTGACGCGCTCCATCCGCGGCCCAAACGCCATGCCGACAAAATGCGCTACGCCGCCCGCGCTCGGGAAGTGCCGCCCGAGTATGGCAAAGACAATCGCCACCGGAAACACCAGCACGATCAGCACCGGCCATGCCCAAAGACTGTTATTGCCGGCAACCAACGCCGCCAGCGCGGGAACCGCAAATACCCCCGTGCCTAATAAAGACGTTGAGAGTAAGCCAATGCCCTGCGCCAGCCCCAACTCCTGCCTGAGTCCACTCATTTACCTCGTCCCGCCACCATCAAAAGAGAGTGGATGGTAACACTTTCGCAAATTTTTTTTCGATTACCCCTTGAAGGGGTAAAAAGCTATCCCCATCTCTCAGGGCACTAGCCGGAAAACCGCATGCGGACCGGCGTCATCCATAACTGATAATGACTTTCTCAAAGGAGAGCTATCAATGAGTATTCGTCCGTTACATGATCGTGTGATCGTCAAACGTAAAGAAGTTGAAACCAAGTCTGCGGGCGGCATCGTTCTGACCGGTTCAGCAGCAGCAAAATCAACGCGTGGCGAAATCATCGCTGTCGGTAAGGGCCGCATCCTGGAAAACGGAACTGTGCAGCCACTGGACGTTAAAGTTGGTGACATCGTCATTTTCAACGATGGCTACGGCGTGAAATCCGAGAAGATCGACAATGAAGAAGTGTTGATCATGTCCGAGAGCGACATTCTGGCAATTGTTGAAGCGTAATTAACGCACGAAAACTGTACGAATTTGAGGAAATAAGAACATGGCAGCTAAAGACGTAAAATTCGGTAACGACGCTCGTGTAAAAATGCTCCGCGGCGTAAACGTACTGGCAGACGCAGTGAAAGTCACTCTGGGCCCGAAAGGCCGTAACGTAGTGCTGGACAAATCCTTCGGCGCGCCAACCATCACCAAAGATGGTGTTTCTGTTGCACGTGAAATCGAGCTGGAAGACAAGTTCGAAAACATGGGCGCACAGATGGTGAAAGAAGTTGCCTCTAAAGCGAACGACGCTGCCGGTGACGGTACCACCACCGCGACCGTACTGGCGCAGGCGATCATCACCGAAGGCCTGAAAGCCGTTGCTGCGGGCATGAACCCAATGGATCTGAAACGTGGTATCGACAAAGCTGTCGCTTCCGCTGTTGAAGAACTGAAAGCGCTGTCCGTACCGTGCTCTGACTCTAAAGCCATTGCTCAGGTTGGTACTATCTCCGCTAACTCCGACGAAACCGTAGGTAAACTGATCGCCGAAGCGATGGATAAAGTCGGTAAAGAAGGCGTGATCACCGTTGAAGACGGTACTGGTCTGGAAGACGAACTGGATGTGGTTGAAGGTATGCAGTTCGACCGCGGTTACCTGTCCCCATACTTCATCAACAAGCCAGAAACTGGCGCTGTTGAGCTGGAAAGCCCGTTCATCCTGCTGGCTGACAAGAAAATCTCCAACATCCGCGAAATGCTGCCAGTGCTGGAAGCCGTTGCGAAAGCAGGCAAGCCGCTGGTAATCATTGCTGAAGACGTTGAAGGCGAAGCGTTGGCGACCCTGGTGGTTAACACCATGCGTGGCATCGTGAAAGTGGCAGCGGTTAAAGCACCTGGCTTCGGCGATCGTCGTAAGGCGATGCTCCAGGATATCGCTACCCTGACTGGCGGTACCGTAATCTCCGAAGAGATCGGTATGGAGCTGGAAAAAGCGACCCTGGAAGACCTGGGCCAGGCGAAACGCGTTGTGATCAACAAAGACACCACCACCATCATCGACGGTGTGGGTGAAGAAGCCGCTATTCAGGGCCGTGTTGGTCAGATCCGTAAGCAGATCGAAGAAGCAACTTCCGATTATGACCGTGAAAAACTCCAGGAGCGCGTAGCGAAACTGGCAGGCGGCGTAGCGGTAATCAAAGTCGGTGCGGCTACCGAAGTTGAAATGAAAGAGAAGAAAGCACGCGTTGACGACGCCCTGCACGCGACCCGTGCTGCGGTAGAAGAAGGCGTGGTTGCTGGTGGTGGTGTCGCGCTGGTGCGTGTAGCCGCTAAACTGGCTGGCCTGACAGCTCAGAACGAAGACCAGAACGTGGGTATCAAAGTTGCGCTGCGCGCAATGGAAGCTCCGCTGCGTCAGATCGTGTCCAACGCCGGTGAAGAGCCGTCTGTGGTTGCGAACAAGGTGAAAGCGGGTGAAGGTAACTACGGTTACAACGCGGCAACTGAAGAATACGGCAACATGATCGACTTCGGTATCCTGGATCCAACTAAAGTGACCCGTTCTGCTCTGCAATACGCGGCATCTGTAGCTGGCCTGATGATCACGACCGAGTGCATGGTGACCGACCTGCCTAAAGGCGACGCGCCTGACTTAGGTGCTGCTGGTGGTATGGGCGGCATGGGTGGCATGGGCGGCATGATGTAATCATGTTGTTCTGAACCTCTCAGAACGAACCCCGGGCAGCAATGCCCGGGGTTTTTTATTGTCTTCTACTCAAACGTGCCTTTCACGCACACAACGCCTTCACGCACCATCTGGCGGCCTTTCGCCCAGACCTCACGGATCTTCAGGTCATCCGTCAGCACCAGGAAGTCGGCATCGCATCCGGGCGCGATCCGCCCTTTATGCTCCAGACCGAGAAACTCCGCCACGTTACGCGTAAACGGCAGAAGCGCCTCCTCCAGCGGCAGGTGATATCGGCCGACCAGCTGCTGTAGCGTCTCAAGCAGGGACTCAAAACCCGCCACGCCAATGCCAACAAGATTACCGTTTGCGTCAAAATTCGGCTGGCTGCCGTTGCCATCCGAGCTGAGCGTGAGCCGGTTAAACGGCACCTGCGCGTCACGGGCCGTCGCGATGGCGGTGGCGGCATCAATGGGCTCACTGATGCTGGTGGTAATGTCGATGTACCCCCCGTCGCGGGCATAGTCCAGTGCGGCGTGGAACAGTGGCCGGGCGCGGTTGACGTGGGTTGGCAGCAGTTTCGTGCGGGGCACGTCGGCGTTATTCAGGATGCTAAGCAGCGGCTCGAGCAGTTTCGGGCTGTTGCCGAGATGAAACACGGATATCCCCGCTTTGGCGCCCAGCAGCCCGCCGACGCGTGACTGGGCGGCCATATTCGCGAGCTGGTCATCTGCCGGAGCGGAAGAGCGATGGTCAGAAATCGCGCATTTCACGCCAATGATTTTATCAATCAGCGCCACATCCTTTTCGATACTGCCGGTAATAGTCGGAGAAGGCAGGCCATATGCGCCTGTCAGCATCCATGCGCTGATCCCTTCATGCTCAAGCGCCCGCGTTTTCGCCAGCAGCGACTCGGGATGGCGGGTCACGCCGTCGGTGCCCAGCAGGCCAACAACGGAGGTGATGCCAGCCGCCACCAGCGCAGACAATCGCACCTCTGGCGTCCGCGTGTGGGGACCGGCTTCACCGCCGCCGCCAATCAGGTGTACATGCTGATCGATAAAACCAGGGCAAACCACCGCTCCGGCGAGATCGCTTTCAGGACAGTCTGGCCTTGTTGTAGCGTGGCCCGCTTTTTCGACTGCGACGATTTTTCCCCCGGCAATCAGCAGATCGCAACGCCCAAGAACCTCGGGAGCGTAAAGCTGCGCATTGCGGAAAAGATGCGGTTCCAGCACTGAAAAATCCATTTTTATCTCCTCAGAAGAGTAGCTGCATCACCCACATTGAGAGCAGGGCGTTAATGACGCAGACCGTAATGATGTGCGGATAATACTTCGGGTTGACGCCTGCGGTGCCAAGGCAACGGCCCGTGTTTTGCACCGGATTACCCATCAGATAGATGGCGGGCAGCAGGATGGTGGCATCGTGACCGTTGAGCGTGCCGGCAGCGACCAGACTGGCGCAGACCCCCACACCGCCGCCCATGCTCATTACCGAGGCCAGAAGAACCGTTGCCGCCGCACCCGGAAGCCCCCACAGGGCCATGATGGGCTCGCATACCCTGCCGACAATATCCAGCAGGCCGGTTACCTTGAGCGCCTGAATGATGACAAACGCCATGACCACGTTCGGCAGCAGGCTGGTGGTGGCGATGGTAAAGCCGCGGCGGGCGCCATCGATAAACAAGTCCATGATATTTTTACGCGGCTGGGCGATCATTTTTCCTCCTGAACGCGGCGAACTTCCATGTGGGCGATCCACAGTCGCAGGAAGTTCGCGCCAACAAATTTGAACACCAGAATGACGGCAAGCGGCGTTATCACCGGGACGGTAATAAAGGTAAAGAGTGCGGCGCCGGAAGAAAAATAGTTGGTGATAATGGCGCTACCGCTGGTCTGGAAGGTGGCGAAAATGGCGCGTTCATGGTCAGTAATCGCCCCTTCGTCGGTCAACTCTTTGGTCATCCCTGCGGCTGCATCGGTATTTTGCAGGTTGGCGATAAGCGCCAGAGAGCAGATGCCCGGCACGCCGAGCAGCGGGCGCAGAATGGGCGTCATGAGCTGTTGTGCGGCGCGCAGCCCGCCCAGCCCCTCGGTAACGGCAATGATCCCGAGCGATAAAATGACCGAGGGCGCCAGTTCAAGGGCAAACAAAAACCCATCTTTCGCTCCTGTGCCGCCCTCGCCGCGAAACGTTAGCGCGCCGTTCACCGGTCCAAAGCTGCCGTTGAGGACGGTAAAATCCAGCACGCGCCACCATTCAGTACTTTTGGCGAAAAAACCTGAGAAAAATACGATGGTGAGCACGAACGCCAGATAGCCCACCCAGGTTACTTTTTCCTCTCCTGAGGATGATGCACTCATGAAACCCCCTTTTTTGATTCGCGTACAAAAGTTGTACGTCGCATCACTAAAAACGATCGGGGGCTAAAACACGATATCCCAAAGGTTATTATCAGAATTCATTTAAGATGTCGGAGGAGTGCCAGCGGAATCTGGCTCGCAGAAATGCTCAGCATTTTTCTTTTGGTCATCTTTTTAGTATAAGGTTTACACGCGGACAACTACTGTCCAGCTTATTGAAAACGAGGAATAATATGCGCATAAAAGTCTGTGCAGGGATTGTAGGTGCAGCATTGCTGCTGGCGGGTTGTAGCATCAGCAATGAGCTGACGGCAGCGGGCCAGAGCGTTCGCTTTGTGGAAGATAAGCCGGGCAGCGAATGCCAGCTGTTAGGCACCGCCACTGGCGAGCAAAGCAACTGGATGTCGGGGCAGCACGGCGAAGAGGGCGGCTCTATGCGTGGTGCGGCCAATGCCCTGCGTAATCAGGCTGCGGCAATGGGCGGCAACGTGATTTACGGGGTGAGCAGCCCGACGCAGGGGATGCTGTCCAGCTTTGTGCCAACCGCCAGCCAGATGAACGGCCAGGTCTATAAGTGCCCGAACTGATATAGCCTTTTGATGGCGCTGTCGCTTTATCTCCAGGGCAGGTAAGCGTAGCGCCACCTGCCTTTTTACTGCTGACGCAGCTGCAAATCCAGCGGCGTCTTACTCGGCTCTCCGCCAATCTCACGAGCCAGCTTCGGCACCATATAACCTGAAACCAGCGTTAACAGCTCGCGCATAATCTTCCGGGCCTCTTCATCCGTCACCATGAAGTGCGCCGCGCCCTGGACGCGATCCAGAACATGCAGGTAATAGGGCATAACGCCCGCATCAAATAAGGCATTGCTAAGATCGGCCAGCACGCGGGCGCTGTCGTTCACGCCGCGCAGTAATACGCTCTGGTTGAGCAGCGTCACGCCTGCCTTTCGCATACGCGCCATCGCCGCACGAAAGTCCGCGTCAATTTCATTCGCGTGGTTGATATGGTTCACCAGCAGTACCTGCAAACGGGACTGCTCCAGGCGCGTGACCAGGGCGTCGGTGATACGCGCCGGGATGACGATCGGTAAACGGCTGTGAATGCGCAGACGCTTAATATGCGGGATGGTCTCAAGCTGAGTCAGCAGCCAGTCCAGCTCATGATCTTTTGCCATCAGCGGATCGCCGCCAGAAAAGATGATTTCATCCAGCTCCGGGTGCGCCGCGATGTAGTCCAGCGCCACCTGCCAGTTGCGCTTATTGCCCTGGTTTTCGGCGTACGGGAAGTGGCGACGGAAGCAATAGCGGCAATTTACCGCGCAACCGCCCTTAACCAGCAGCAGGGCACGATTGCGGTATTTATGCAGCAAACCCGGGACGACACTGTTCTGCTCTTCCAGCGGATCGGTGCTGTATCCGGGAGCGGTAATAAACTCATCCTGAGAAGTAAGCGTTTGTTTTAATAACGGATCATCAGGATTACCCTTTTCCATTCGGGCAACAAACGCGCGGGGAACGCGCAGGGCGAAAAGGCGTTTCGCCTCACGACCTGCACACAACGCTTCATGCTGTTCGAGGTCTAAAAGACGCAGCAATTCATCAGGACTGGTGATTACATCGGCAAGTTGCGATAACCAATCTTCTCTGGACGGGGTGTTTAGGGTTACAATATGCGCCATTTTGTGGCTTAGCTACCAGTTAACAAATTTAGAGGGCCTTATGGCAACGTACTATAGCAACGATTTTCGTGCTGGTCTTAAAATCATGATGGACGGCGAACCGTACGCGGTTGAAGCCAGCGAATTCGTTAAACCAGGTAAAGGCCAGGCATTCGCACGCGTTAAGCTGCGCCGCCTGCTGACCGGTACCCGTGTTGAGAAAACCTTCAAATCTACTGACTCCGCTGAAGGCGCTGATGTTGTCGATATGAACCTGACTTACCTGTACAACGACGGTGAGTTCTGGCACTTCATGAACAACGAAACCTTCGAGCAGCTGTCTGCGGACGCAAAAGCGATTGGCGACAACGCCAAGTGGCTGCTGGATCAGGCTGAGTGCATCGTGACCCTGTGGAACGGTCAGCCTATCGCGGTTACGCCTCCGAACTTCGTTGAGCTGGAAATCGTTGAAACCGATCCAGGTCTGAAAGGTGATACCGCAGGTACTGGCGGCAAGCCTGCCACCCTGTCTACCGGCGCTGTGGTGAAAGTGCCACTGTTCGTACAGATCGGTGAAGTGATCAAAGTGGATACCCGCTCCGGCGAATACGTATCCCGCGTGAAGTAATTTACGTCATGATTAAAGGCGCAGCGCCCGCTGCGCCTGATTTTGCAGGCAGGGAAGATGAAACGTACCGTTAAAATTCTGCTTCTGTTAGCGCTCTCCAGCGCAATTCTCTCCGGTTGCAACACCGCGCGTGGCGTGGGTGAAGATATCCAGGATCTCGGCCATATCATTTCCCATGCGGCCAGCTAATTCCGTCTAATTTTCCTAAAAATTCTTCCTTTTCCGTCAAACGACAAGATCTTGTCTATTCTTAAGTTGCTATACACAAAATAACTTTGGCTATAAAAGGAAGATATTATGGTTAAGAAAACAATTGCAGCGATCTTTTCTGTTCTGGTGCTTTCTTCGGTACTGACTGCATGTAACACCACCCGTGGCGTAGGGGAAGATATCTCCGACGGTGGTAACGCGATTTCTGGCGCAGCAACTAAAGCTCAGAACTAATGAAAGCGACGGTACGGCAGGTCATTTCACCGTACCGTCAATTCTCCACTTCCTGTAGCGATAAAAACGGGGAGTAGCGCGTATCCATATGCAGCTTCATGCGGATATTGCGTTTGTACGTGTACACCGTTTTTCCGTTAATGCGCAGATTGCTGGCAATTTTCTGGTTGCTCGCGCCATCCATCCACAGGGTAAGAACTCTCTCTTCCTGACGCGTCAGTAACGGTGCCGCCATTGCAGGAAGCTCCGCGCTTGCGCATGACGTTAGCGCGTCGTTTATCACCGCCGCCAGTTTTTCCAGATCGGTATTTTTGGAAAGTGAAGCCCATATCGGGAACTGCGCCAGATAATCTGTCATTTCTTGCTCCTGGCCTGATTGCAGCATAATGAAAGGCAGCGTTTCGCTGGCAATCAGCAGGGAGGATAGCTGCTGAAAATGGTGTAAATCCTGCCGGAAGCCAGATAAATCAGCGATGACCAGCGCAGGCTTCCATTGCAGGATATGCTCTCTGGCGAGGAAAAGATTATTCACCCCGGTTACGACGAAATGACCCGAAAACAGGTCTGAATGATTGACCCAGGCTTCAAATCCCGTGCGGGTGAAGTGACAACGGTCAATCAAAAGAATTTTGAACATAAAATTTTCGCAGTCGGCTAGTGGTTTGGCTTCCTGCCATCAGAAAGCCTATCATCATAGAGAAGTCGGATGAGTCATAAATGCCTGAACTACGTGCCTTACTGAGGCTATTTCTTGCCTTAACGTGTTCAGCAGAAAAAGTTTGAAAAAAAATTCCACGCTAACCAAAATATAAGGCGCAATCTCAGCCTTGCGGGACGACCCGTAAGCGCTTCACTCATCGGGGACGGCCCCAACTTGTCGTTAAGTTAAGGAGCCTGATATGTCCTGGATCGTTCTTGTTATTGCCGGTTTGCTCGAAGTGGTATGGGCAATTGGCCTGAAATATACCCACGGTTTTACCCGCCTGACGCCCAGCGTCATCACTATCGCCGCAATGATTGTCAGTATCGTCATGCTGTCATGGGCGATGCGAACCTTGCCAGTCGGAACGGCTTACGCTGTCTGGACGGGAATTGGCGCGGTAGGGGCTGCCATTACCGGCATTCTGCTGCTGGGGGAGTCTGCGAGTCTGGCGCGTATCGCCAGCCTCGCGTTAATCGTCGCGGGTATCATCGGGTTAAAACTCAGTACCCACTAATGCGGCTGTTTTACCCAGATTAATTTCGTCACGTCAAACCCTTGCCGGGTCGCTATGTCCAGCATCTGCTGTTTCATTTCCGCCGGGATCGTTGGCGTGCGGGAGAGGATCCACAGATAGTTGCGATCCGGCCCACACACCAGCGCGTGGCGGTACTCTCTGTCCAGCGCAATGACGTTATACCCGCCGTAGAATGGGCCGATGAAAGAGATTTTCATGGCCGCGCGGTTAGACGCGCCGGTGAAATAGGCCTGACCAACTGACTGCTGCCACATCTGGCGATCCGGGTTATAGCCGCGGTTAATGACCCGGATCCCACCGTCATCCATCGCGCTGTAGCTGACCGTGACTTTCTCTAAGCCCCGTTCGAACTGATGATCCATTCGGGCGATTTCATACCAGGTGCCGAGGAAGCGCTGTGCGTCGAAATTACTGACTACCGTGACGCCAGGCGGAGGAGTAGGGGAACTGCAAGCAACCACTAAAAACGCGGCTGTTACTGCGGCAATAACAGGCAGAATGCGCATAGGAGTTTCCTTACTGTTTTTTGTTAAGTGTAGATGACAGCAGGGAAAATGCGGGAGATTGTGCAGGATGTTTTGCCGGGTAAGCGCAGCGCCACCCGGCAATGTTTTACTGTAACGCCTCGAGGATATGGTATGCCGCCTCAACGCGTGCCGGGTTCGGATAGCTTGTATTCGCGAGCATCACAATACCGATCTGCTTTTCAGGAATAAAGGCCACGTAGCTGCCAAACCCGCCAGTAGAACCCGTTTTATGGACCCAGGACGCTTTGACCGGGGGAGCCGGTGGATTCACTTCTGCCACGGGCAACGGCGCCAGCGCCACCTTACTGTCGCTGCCTTCGACCACCGTGTTGGCCTCCACGGGCCAGTTGAGCATTTCCCAGCCCAGACCCTGATACATTGACCCGATACGCCAGTAGCGCGACTGCGCCAGCGCGATGCCCTGCTTAAGTGAGGCATCGGCAACCTTCTCCGGCGCCATGTTTGCCATGACCCAGTTCGCCATATCCTGCACGTTGGTTTTCACGCCATAGGCTTGTGCATCCAGCATACCCGGCGAAACGCGCACCGCTTTACCGTCACGATAGCCCCAGGCGTAATGCGCCTCTTCCGCTTTCGGCACGTTAATCCAGGTATGGTCCAGCTTGAGCGGCTTAAGGACCCGCGTCGTCATGGCCTGCTCATAGGGCATGCCGGAAGGTTTGACCGCCAGCGCGCCAAAAAGACCGATGCTGGCGTTGGCGTAAAGACGCGTTGTGCCAGGCTTCCACTGTGGCTGCCAGTTTTGATAAAAGCGCAGCAGGGAGGCGTTATCCGTGACCTCATCCGGTACCTGTAGCGGCAGGCCGCCAGCGGTGTAGGTGGCGAGATCCAGCATACGAATACCCTGCCACTGCTTGCCCGTCAGCTGTGGCCAGTATCTGGTCACCGGATCGTCCAGCGAAATTTCACCGCGCGCAATGGCATCCCCACCTAAAACGCCGGTGAAGGTTTTACTTATAGAACCCAGCTCGAACAGGGTCTGAGGCGTAACGGGTTTATTCGCCGCGATATCGGCCTTGCCAAACGTGTAATAGTGCGGTTTTCCCTGATAAATAACGGCCACCGCCATGCCTGGAACAGACTGGGCTTTCATCAGCGGGGTAACCGTATTCGCGACCACCTCCGCCAGCTGTTTTTCCGATACTGGCGCGGCGAGAGCAGAGCAGGAGATGCCGAGCAGCAGGGCGCAGCAAAGGGATTTTTTCATCATCAGTAATCTTCCGTAATAGCGAGTCAAGGGGATGTCCGGGCCCGTCAGACAGGCGTAGTCTGTTGGATTTGACTGTGCCTGACAAACGGTTAAATTTAGCATTAGCTGTTAATTTTTCTAACGGAAGAGACCATGACGCGAAGCTATCTCCCTCTCAATTCGCTTCGGGCTTTTGAGGCCGCCGCAAGACATCTCAGCTTTACGCATGCGGCCATTGAACTGAACGTGACGCACTCGGCGATTAGCCAGCATGTGAAAACGCTGGAGCAGCACCTTAACTGTCAGCTGTTCGTTCGCGTGTCGCGCGGGCTGATGTTGACTACCGAGGGCGAAAATTTACTGCCGGTGCTGAATGATTCGTTCGATCGTATAGCCGGAATGCTGGATCGCTTCGCTAACCATCGTGCGCAGGAGAAGCTGAAAATCGGCGTGGTGGGTACGTTTGCCACCGGGGTTTTATTCTCGCAGCTGGAGGATTTTCGCCGTGGCTATCCACACATCGATCTTCAGCTTTCCACCCATAACAACCGCGTTGATCCGGCTGCCGAAGGGCTTGACTATACGATCCGCTACGGTGGTGGGGCGTGGCACGGCACCGAGGCTGAATTTCTTTGTCATGCGCCGCTCGCGCCGCTGTGTACGCCTGATATCGCCGCCAGTCTGCACAGTCCGGCCGACATCCTCAGGTTTACGCTGCTGCGCTCCTACCGACGCGACGAGTGGACCGCGTGGATGCAGGCGGCCGGCGAGCATCCCCCTTCACCAACGCACCGCGTGATGGTATTTGATTCGTCCGTGACCATGCTGGAGGCCGCTCAGGCAGGAGTGGGCATTGCTATTGCGCCTGTCGATATGTTTACCCATCTGTTAGCCAGCGAGCGCATTGTGCAGCCCTTTGCGACGCAGGTTGAGCTCGGCAGCTACTGGCTGACCCGATTGCAGTCCCGGGCAAAAACGCCAGCCATGCGCGAATTTTCCCGGTGGCTGGTGGAGAAGATGAAAAAGTAAAAAGCCCGCCGGATGGCGGGCCTGTTCAGTCAGATGGTGACCACGGCAATCAACGTGACGACCGTCAGAATGGTCGCCAGACCGTAGAAGACCCATTTACCGCTTGGCACATGGATTTTCAGATCGTGCATCGCATGATGGATACGATGCAGACCACACCACAGCGGCAGGACGATCATCAGGAAGATGAACACGCGGCCAATAAAGCTGCTCGCAAAGGCCAGCACGCGCTCATAGCTCAGCGCATCGCCCGGGAACAGCCCCAGCGGCAGCATGATCCCGACCAGCAGGATAATGACCGGGGCAATAATGGCGCTCCACATGCCGCCTGCGCCAAACAGCCCCCAGAAGACCGGCTCGTCTGAACGTTTTGGATTTGGATTGATCACAGTAGTCTCCTTACCAGAACAGTGCGACAAACAGAATGACCATAGAGACAACTGCTGTCACTGCCCAGAGCCCTTTAATGACCGGCTCTGGCCCCATTTTTTCGCCTTTTACAATGATGTTCGCTGCTTTTGGCGCCAGTTCAAACCAGGTTTTGGTATGTAGCAGCGCGGCGGCGAGCACAATCAGGTTCAACACAACGATGATTGGGTTTTGCAGGAAGCCCACAAAACTGGCCCAGGCTTCCGGGCCATGCTTGAGGGCATAAACCCCGTACAGCAGTTCGAGGCTGAACCAGACCGCGGGAACAGCCGTGCCTTCACGCAGCATATAGAAGCGATAAAACGGCAGTTTTTTCCACCAGGTGGACGGCATTGGTCGCACGTAGGCTTTGCGTTTAGTCGTCATCATGCACTCCTTAGCGTGGTTTCAGGGTAGCGATAAGAAAGTCTTTCGAGCTTTCCACCTTACCCTGCTGAATGGCGGCAGCCGGGTCGACATGCTTCGGACAGACTTCGGAGCAGTAACCGACAAACGTGCAGGTCCAGACCCCGTTCTGGCTGTTCAGCTGGGCCATACGTTCTTTTTTGCCGTGGTCGCGGCTGTCTTCGTTATAGCGGTGCGCCAGGGTAATGGCGGCCGGGCCGATAAACTCAGGGTTCAGGCCAAACTGCGGACAGGCGGCGTAGCACAGGCCGCAGTTGATGCAGCCGGAGAACTGATGGTATTTCGCCATCTGCGCGGGCGTCTGGGTGTTTGGCCCCTGATCCGGCGTGCGCGGGTTGCCGATGATGTACGGCTTAATCGCTTCGAGGCTTTCGATAAAGTGGGTCATGTCGACCACCAGATCGCGCTCAATCGGGAAGTTGCCCAGCGCTTCAACCTTGATGCCTTTGGTGTAATCACGCAGGAAGGTTTTACACGCCAGGTTTGGCACCTTGTTGACCATCATGCCGCAGGAGCCGCAAATTGCCATGCGGCAGGACCAGCGGTAGCTCAGGTCTGGGGCCAGGTTATCTTTGATATAGCCGAGCGCATCCAGCAGGGAGGTTTGCTCGTCGTAAGGGACTTCATAGAAAGCGCTGTGCGGCGCGGCGTCCACTTCCGGATTGTAGCGCACCACTTCAACTTTCAGTTTTTGCATCTCAGCCATTCGCCTTCTCCTTCTTATCGGCGGCTTCTGCTTCTGCACCGTACACGCGTTTCGCCGGTGGCAGCGTGGTGATTTTCACGTCGCTGTAGTCCAGACGGGTGGTGCCATCCGCATCGCGCCAGGCGAGAGTGTGTTTAAGGAAATTGACGTCGTCACGTTCGGTGCAGCCCTCATCCAGACGCTGGTGCGCGCCGCGGGACTCTTTACGCGCCAGGGCGGAATGGGCCATACACTCTGCGACGTTCAGGCCATGGCCCAGTTCAATGGTATAAAGCAGATCGGTATTGAAGACGCTGGAAGTGTCGGTGATGCGCACGCGTTTGAAGCGTTCCTGGAGTTCCGCCAGCTTGTCGACGGTTTTCTGCATCAGCTCTGGCGTACGGTAGATCCCGCAGCCTTCTTCCATCGACAGCCCCATTTCGTCGCGGATCTTCGACCAGTTTTCATTACCTTCCTGGTTCACCAGGTCTTTCAGGCGTTTTTCGACGTCTGCAACCTGCGCATCCAGCGCCGCGCTGTTAGCTTCACCTGCCGTTGCGGCACGCTCCATCGCACGTTCGCCCGCCATGCGACCAAAGACCACCAGCTCAGCCAGCGAGTTCGAGCCCAGACGGTTTGCCCCGTGCAGACCGACGGAGGAACACTCGCCCACCGCAAACAGCCCTTTGATGCGGGTTTCACACTGCTGGTCGGTTTCGATACCACCCATGGTGTAGTGCGCGGTTGGACGCACCGGGATCGGCTCTTTCACCGGGTCGACGCCCACATACGCTTTCGCCAGCTCGCAGATAAACGGCAGACGCTCCAGCAGTTTCTTCTCGCCGAGATGACGCAGGTCGAGATGCACCACGTCGCCGCGCGGCGTTGAGATGGTGTTGCCTTTGCGCCACTCGTGCCAGAAAGCCTGAGAAACTTTGTCGCGTGGGCCGAGTTCCATGTATTTGTTTTTCGGCTCGCCAAGCGGGGTTTCCGGACCCATGCCGTAATCCTGCAAATAGCGATAGCCGTTTTTGTTGACCAGAATACCGCCTTCACCGCGGCAGCCTTCCGTCATCAGAATGCCGGAGCCCGGCAGGCCGGTTGGGTGATACTGGACGAACTCCATATCACGCAGCGGGACGCCGTGGCTGAGCGCCATGCCCATACCGTCACCGGTGACGATGCCGCCGTTGGTGTTGTAGCGGTATACGCGGCCCGCGCCGCCCGTTGCCATCACCACCGCGTTAGCGCGGATCTGGACAAGCGTGCCTTCCATCATATTCATTGCCACCAGTCCGCGCGCATGACCGTCGTCGACCAGAATGTCGAGAACGAAATGTTCGTCAAAGCGCTGGATTTGTGGGAACTGGAGGGAGGTCTGGAACAGGGTGTGCAGCATGTGGAAGCCGGTCTTATCGGCGGCAAACCAGGTGCGTTCGATCTTCATGCCACCGAAGCGGCGGACGTTGACGCTCCCGTCCGGACGGCGGCTCCACGGGCATCCCCACTGTTCCAGCTGGGTCATTTCCGTTGGGCAATGGTGCACGAAGTAATCAACGACATCCTGTTCGCAAAGCCAGTCACCTCCTGCAACCGTGTCGTGGAAATGGTATTCGAAGCTGTCATGATCCTGCGCGACGGCGGCGGATCCTCCTTCTGCGGCTACCGTGTGGCTGCGCATCGGATAGACTTTTGAAATCAATGCGATTTTAGCGTTCGGATTGGCTTGTGCCGCAGCAATTGCAGCGCGTAATCCAGCCCCGCCAGCGCCTATTACGGCAAGATCGGCTTGAAAAGTTTGCACGACATTCCTCCAGATTTTTGTTTTCCCGCAACGGGATGAACTAAAGGACGTTCACCTGCCCGAACGGGCGATTGCGGAAGCGATTCCACTGCTCCTTTATGGGTAAAACAGTATAACCGCGTAGAAGTGAGGGAAATTTGACGTGTTCGATTTTTTTGCTGTTCTGTGCGGTGATTTATCATCGTGATTAATGAATGACGTCACAGTATTTCTCTGTGCAATGAAAAGGGACTTTTACTGTGCAAAATTTGTCTCTGCCCCGGCTTACGAGTAGACTTCGTGCCCTTGTCTGAAAACGGAGAAATAACTCATGAGCGAAACGGCCACCTGGCAGCCGAGCGCATCCATTCCAAACCTGCTAAAGCGCGCAGCAATTATGGCGGAGATCCGCCGCTTCTTTGCGGATCGCGGCGTCCTGGAGGTGGAAACGCCGTGCATGAGTCAGGCGACGGTCACGGATATTCATCTGGTCCCGTTTGAAACCCGTTTTGTTGGCCCAGGCCACTCTCAGGGCATGAATCTGTATCTGATGACCAGCCCGGAATACCATATGAAGCGTCTGC
The DNA here is from genome assembly GCF_049238705.1 of Enterobacter cloacae complex sp. IR5403. Lineage (NCBI taxonomy): Bacteria > Pseudomonadati > Pseudomonadota > Gammaproteobacteria > Enterobacterales > Enterobacteriaceae > Enterobacter > Enterobacter cloacae complex sp. IR5403. Next base: position 26,133 of record NZ_JBMKHP010000010.1, read on the forward strand.
TGGCGGCCGGGTGTGGTCCGGTCTATCAGCTGTGCCGTAGCTTCCGTAATGAAGAGATGGGCCGACACCATAATCCGGAATTCACCATGCTGGAGTGGTACCGCCCGCACTACGACATGTATCGTCTGATGAACGAAGTCGACGATCTGCTGCAACAGGTGCTGGATTGCGCGGAAGCTGAAACGCTCTCTTATCAGCAGGCCTTCCAGCGCCATCTGGAAATCGATCCGCTGTCGGCTGATAAAACACAGCTGCGTGAAGTGGCGGCAAAACTGGATCTGAGCAACGTGGCGGATACCGAAGAAGATCGCGACACGCTGCTGCAACTGCTGTTCACCTTTGGTGTTGAACCGCAGATTGGCAAAGATCGTCCGACGTTTGTCTATCACTTCCCGGCGAGCCAGGCCTCACTGGCGCAGATCAGCACCGAAGATCACCGCGTGGCGGAGCGTTTTGAGGTGTACTTCAAAGGCATTGAGCTGGCGAACGGTTTCCACGAGCTGACCGACGCGCGCGAACAGCAGCAGCGTTTCGAGCAGGATAACCGCAAACGCAACGCGCGCGGTCTGCCGCAGCAGCCGATTGATAACAACCTGCTGGAAGCGTTAAAGGCCGGTCTGCCGGACTGCTCCGGCGTGGCGCTGGGCGTGGATCGTCTGGTCATGCTGGCGCTGGGCGCAGAACAGCTGGGCGATGTGATTGCCTTTACGGTCGATCGCGCCTGAAAAAATGCCGGGTGGCGCTGCGCCTACCCGGCCTACTCGGTCATTTAACTCTGCCACATTAAAAACTGCTCATTTCTCTCTATACGGGTCTTTTTCTTAATTTGACTCGGATAGCCACATTGTTTGTCTGGTCATCTGCTACCATCCGCGCAGTTTAATTCCGTTTCGGATGGTTATATGCCTCACTCACTCAAAAAAATGACCCTTACCGGGCTCATCCTGATGATTTTTACGTCAGTCTTTGGCTTTGCCAACAGCCCGTCCGCGTTTTATCTGATGGGCTACAGCGCGACGCCGTTTTATATCGTTTCCGCTCTGTTCTTCTTTATCCCGTTTGCGCTGATGATGGCGGAGATGGGCTCGGCGTACCGGAAAGAAGAGGGCGGCATCTATTCGTGGATGAACAACAGCGTCGGCCCCCGTTATGCATTTATCGGTACGTTCATGTGGTTTTCATCCTACGTCGTCTGGATGGTCAGCACGGCGGCCAAGGTCTGGGTGCCGTTCTCAACGTTTCTCTTCGGTGCGGATAAAACGCAGGTCTGGTCTCTGGCGGGGCTGAGCTCCACGCAGGTGGTCGGTATTCTGGCAGTGTGCTGGATGGTGGTGGTCACCCTGGTGGCCTCGAAAGGCATCAACAAAATTGCCCGTATCACTGCCGTTGGCGGTATTTCCGTGATGTGCCTGAACCTGGTGCTGCTGCTGGTCAGCATCGCCATTCTGTGCCTGAACGGCGGGCATTTCGCCCAGGAAGTCAACTTTGTTTCATCGCCTAATCCGGGTTACCAGTCCGGGCTGGCCATGCTCTCCTTCGTGGTGTTTGCCATCTTTGCTTACGGTGGAATTGAAGCCGTGGGCGGGCTGGTCGACAAAACCGAAAATCCGGAAAAGAACTTCGCCAAAGGCATTATCTTTGCCGCCATCGTCATTTCCATTGGCTATTCACTGGCGATTTTCCTCTGGGGCGTCAGCACCAACTGGCAGCAGGTGTTAAGTAATAACACCACCAACCTCGGCAACATTACCTACGTGCTGATGAAAAGCCTGGGGGTGACGCTGGGCAACGCCATGGATCTCGCGCCGGAAACGTCGGCCACCCTGGGGATCTGGTTTGCGCGGATTACCGGTTTGTCGATGTTCCTCGCCTATACTGGCGCGTTCTTCACGCTGATCTACTCGCCGCTGAAAGCGATTATTCAGGGGACGCCAAAGGCGCTGTGGCCCGCACGTATGACGCAGCTGAACGCTGCCGGTATGCCTGCCAACGCGATGTGGATGCAGTGCCTGCTGGTGTGCGTGTTCATTCTGCTGGTGTCCTTCGGCGGTGATACCGCGTCGGCGTTCTATAACAAGCTGACCCTGATGGCGAACGTATCGATGACGCTGCCGTATCTGTTTCTGACCCTGGCGTTCCCGTTCTTCAAGGCGAAGCAGGATCTGGAGCGACCATTTGTGATCTTCAAAACCCGTGCGGCGACGCTGCTGGCGACCACTGTTGTGGTGCTGGTCGTCGCGTTCGCCAACATCTTTACCGTCATTCAGCCCGTGGTTGAGGCAAATGACTGGAACAGCACGCTGTGGATGGTTGGCGGACCGATCTTCTTCTCGCTGCTGGCAATGGGGATTTATGAGCATTACCGTCGTCGCTCGACGGCCTATGTAGCAGAAGTGGCATAAAGGATTGACCCCCTCCCGACGGGGAGGGGGAAAGGATTACAAACTTCCCGCCGGGCGCGTACGCGCCGCTGACGTCAACGTTCTTCCCGTCTTACGTCCGTCCAGCGTTTCCAGACGCATCTGGAACGGTGGGAACGGCATATCAATTCCGTGCTCGCGGAAGCCAGCCAGAATCAGCTGGTGGATCTCATGGCGCAGCGGCATACGGTGTCCCATCTCGGCGGCGTAGATACGCAGCTCGAAAATCTGGATCCCCTGCTGCAAATCAACCAGGAACACTTCCGGTGGCGGGTTGTCGATTACCAGCGAACAGCGTTCAGCAGCCGTATAGAGGATCTGCGTCACCTCTTCGCTGTTGGCATCCGACGGAGCGGGTACGGTCAGCACCACACGCGTGACGGAGTCGGACAGCGACCAGTTGATAAACTGCTCGGTGATAAACGCCTTGTTCGGGACGATGATCTCTTTACGGTCCCAGTCGCTGATGGTGGTGGCGCGGGTGTTGATCCTGGTGACGCTCCCGGTGAGATCGCGGATGGTCACCGTATCGCCAATTCGAATCGGCTTTTCAAACAGAATGATCAGACCAGAGACGAAGTTGGCAAAAATCTCCTGTAAACCAAAGCCCAGGCCTACGGTCAGGGCGGCAACCAGCCATTGCAGTTTTGACCATTCGATACCAATCATCGAGAAGCCGACCAGCCCACCAAACAGCATGATTAAATACTTGGTGATGGTGGTGATCGCATAGCCCGTGCCTGGGGTTAAATCCAGATGCTGCAACAGCGCCAGCTCCAGCAGAGCAGGGAAGTTACGTATCAGCTGCGTGGTGATGATCAGCACCAGAATCGCAATCAGCACGGCCCCTAAGGTGATGGGCTCCAGGCTTTCGACCCCCTGCACCGTGGACGTCACATCCCACAAAGAGATGTTCTCCAGGAAGCCAAACGCGGAGTGGATTTCCGACCACAGGTAGATCACCGACAGCAGGGCAACCAGCATCAGAATTGAGCGTACCAGCCGCAGGGACTGGGTACTGATCGCATCCAGATCCAGTTCGACGTCATCGGCGTCTGTGGTCCCTTCGGTGCTGTTGACATGGTTCGGCTCTTCCTCACCCCGCGCGCGCTGGGCCAGAATTTCTGCGCGACGATGTTTGGCACGGTCAAACGCCAGACGACGACGCTGGATCAGCATGCCGCGGCGGATAACATGGTAGACCACCAGCAGCAGGAACCAGATAGCCACCGACGTTTCCAGTCGGGCGAGCAGCGCCTGCGACGTGGCGAGATAACCGACCGCTGCCGCCAGCATCGCCGCCAGCGGCGCGCTGAGCAGCAGGTTCCACAGCAGACGGTTTAACATGTTATCGCCGCTGCCGGTCTTGTCGAGATAGAGCGGGATCCCGGCGCGTTTCAGGCTGAGCGTCACTACCGCTAACGCCCCGCAGATCAGCATAAAGCACAGCCGTCCCAGCGAGCCGGAGAACTCCCGGTCATTGAGATTATCGAACATGATCAACGCCATAATCAGCGGCACAATCAGCCCGATACTCATCAGGTAGTAACGCATCGCCCGCGCAACGCGATTACGCGGCCAGCCAAAGTGAGCGATGAACAGACCATTTGGCCGCGCAAACGTGGCGCAAATCATCACCACCCACAGCAGCGGAACGGTGGCGGTCACGCCATCGCCAATCGCGACGGCAAGCGGGTAGGGCCAGGCTTCACGCAGGCCGTATCCGAGCGTCATCCACAGCACCGGCAGCGGAGACGCGACCAGAATTGACCAGAACACCGTGCGCAACGTCAGCCAGAAGTGATCCTGGGTTACTTTTCCCACTCGGGCGCTGGAGCGCTCAAGGAAACGGGTGAAGTGACGACGGGAATAAATACTGAAGCCCACCAGAATCAGCGCCCCCAGCAGCGGGAAGATGGTCTCCTTGCTGGTTATCATCATTACGCTGGCGAGGCCCAGCTGGCTAAAGGTGTCCAGCGAAATGAGGCGGCGCAGATCCTGCACAATCTCAATCGGCCAGGCGAAGGTCATCGGCCGCACGTCGGACGTCCAGAAAAGGTAACGGTGCGTGGCTTCGTTGACCTCTTTCAGCGCATCCTCCAGCTGGCTATTCGAGACTTTCAGCTTGGTCAGCTCAAGGATCAGCGTATCGCCTCCCTGCAACAGGGAATTGAGCAGTTCGCGTTGGGTGCGCAGTTGCGCTTCCAGAATACGACTTTGCTCGGCGGTGAGCGGCTGTCCGTCAGCCTGACGGATCTGGCGGATTTGCGGCTGCTTGTTGAGGAGATCTTCATAATGAAGACGCTGAACGCGCAGCTGCGCCATCTCCGTATCAAGCTGCTGCGGTTTTGGCATCTCTGGCAGACGAGCCACCTGCGCGCGTAACGCTTCGCCCAACAGGTTAGACGAGCCAAGCCACTGGGACTGTTCGCGCAGCGTGTTGAGCGCCTGACGAACCTGGAGGGTTTGATTGGTGGCCTGACGCTGCTGCGAGGCCACCAAATCCATGCGCTGCGCCTGCTGATTCAGCGCGGCAGAAAGCTCGCGGTTAACCTTAAACTGGGCGACGATGCTGTCGGGCAGGTTAGCGCTGTTTTCGGCCAGTAATTCGGTGCTTTCCAGCGCACGTTCAGCTTCACGCTGACGCTGGCTGTTGAGTTGATTTCTCAGCGCCTGGAGATACGCATCCAGCTGCTGGCTCTGCTTCTGCGCCAGCTCGGAACGCATCCGCGACAGCTCCTGGCGGTTGTTAGCGGAAAGCTGCGCCAGCTCCAGTTCATCAACCAGCGCTTTTAGTCTGGCGGATTCCGCCTGTAACCCAAGATTTTGCGCCTGATTCTGCGGTGTGCTGCCTGTCTGCGTCCCGATGCGGCGTTCCACCTCATTTAACTGACGGCGGGCATCGGTTTGCTGCTGTGGAAGCTGACTGAGGGAATCGGCAATTTCACGCGCCCGTTCCTGCTCCTGCTGCGCCAGCCGGCTCTTTTCCAGAAGCTGGCTGCTGACTTGCAGGATCTCCTGATTCAGCGCCTCGGACGTCATCCCCGCGGGGACCTGGCGTGGTTCATCGCGCAGGTTGTTTAGCTGCGAGCGCAGGGTCTGAGAGAGTTTGGGGAAGTTGTCGATAACCTGCTGATACTGCTGCGCGCGCTCAAGGGAACCCTTTCGTTCCTCAAGCGCGTTCAGTGCAGACTGGAGCGACTCAACGGTCTCCGGCTGAGCGGGTTTCGCCGCTTTTGCCTGCTCCAGCTCCTGGGTTATCTGTTTGGCGTCGGGGGCTGTCGCTGCGTACGCCCCCATGCTGAGGCACCAGGCCATCAGTAATACGATAATCGGGCGCACGTCAGCGATCCTTCTGTTGTTAGCCTTCGTCTTTTTTGTCGTCAACCAGCGGGCTGGCGTCATGCTCGGCTTTGATCTCTTCTTCCGGCAACGGGGCAGGCGCAACCTCTGGCGTCACAAAGACCTCCGTCGATACTGCCAGAGGCTGGCCGAGTTTGGTCACGGACAGGCTTTCCAGCTCGTCGACCAGGTTAACTTTGCCCGGCGCGAACAGGTTGATGACCGTTGAGCCCAGCTTGAAGCGGCCCATTTCCTGACCTTTCAGCAGTGCCACAGAACCTTCTTCTTCGCCGGCAGGCCAGGTCCAGCGCTTGATCACGCCTTCGCGTGGCGGCGTAATGGTGCCCGCCCAGACGGTTTCGATGCTGCCTACAATGGTAGCACCCACCAGAATCTGCGCCATTGGGCCAAATTCAGTATCAAACAGGCAGATGACGCGCTCGTTACGGGCAAACAGGTTAGGAACGTTTTGCGCCGTCAGGTGGTTTACGGAGAACAGATCCCCCGGCACGTAGATCATCTCGCGCAGAATACCGTTACACGGCATATGCACGCGGTGGTAGTCGCGTGGGGAGAGATAGGTGGTCGCGAAAGTCCCGTTGCGGAACAGATCGGCCATTATGTAGTTACCGGCCAGCAGCGCTTCCAGGCTGTAGTTATGGCCTTTCGCCTGCAAAATTTTGTCGTCTTCAATTTTACCCAGCTGGCTGATCACGCCATCCGCTGGCATCACCAGCACGTTCGGGTCGGTATTCAGCGGGCGCACTTCGTCGCGCAGCGGACGCACAAAAAATTCGTTGAAGGTACGATAGCTTGCCGTATCCGGCTTCTGCGCTTCTTTCATGTCGACCTTGTAGTATTTCACGAACAGGTCGATGACCAGTTTGGTCAGCCAGCCCGCTCGTTTGCTCGCGCCCCAGCCCGCCAGGCGAGTGAGCCACAGTTTCGGCAGAATGTATTGAAGCGAAAGTTTAAATGAGTTTAACAAGGTAGCCTCCAGGCCATTGTTTTGTCGTTCCTGATCCGGCATTACGCTGCCGGAACCTGAAAAAAGGGGACGATTTTAGCGACGCTTAGCTTAGTTGTCAGTTATCAGAATCAGAAAAGTTTTTACGCGTTTTTACCTGGTCCATGCTTTCGAGAATACGGTGGTAATTTTCGAAACGGGTTTCCGCAATTTCTCCGTTCTCTACCGCTTCGCGGATGGCGCAGCCCGGATCGTTGTCATGTTTACAGTCGCGATATTTGCAAGCGCCTAAATAGTCATGAAATTCGACAAATCCGTTAAAGATTTGTTCCGGCTCGAGGTGCCAGAGACCAAATTCACGCACGCCCGGGGAGTCAATCACATCGCCGCCGTGCGGGAAGTGATAGAGACGTGAGGCGGTGGTGGTGTGCTGGCCCAGGCCCGAGACGTCAGACACATCGTTGGTCAGGATCTCCTGCTGAAGGCCGAGCAGGTTGTTAAGCAGGCTCGATTTACCTACGCCGGACTGCCCCGCAAAGATGCTGATGCGGTCGGTCAGCGCATCTTCTAACGGCTTCAGGCCATCTTTGGTGCGGCTGGACACCATCAACACGCGATAGCCAATGTTGCGGTAAATATCCATCTGCTCATTGACAAAGGCCATGGCCTCGTCATCCAGCAGATCGATTTTATTCAGCACGATGAGCGGCTCAACCTGTAGCGTTTCGCAGGCCACCAGATAACGGTCAATAATATTGAGTGAAAGCTCAGGCAAAATCGCCGAAACGATCACGATCTGGTTAATGTTGGCGGCAATGGGCTTCACGCCGTCGTAGAAATCTGGACGGGTCAGAACCGACGTGCGTTCATGCACGGCTTCAACGATGCCTTTAACCGTTACCCCTTCTGCCGCCTCTTTGCCTGGACGCCAGACCACGCGGTCACCGGTCACCAGGGAACGGATGGTGCGACGGATATTGCAACGGTGGATATCCCCGTCGGCGGATTCGACATCAGCGTGCATGCCGAAGCGGCTAATCACAACGCCTTCTGTCGCTTCGCCAAACAGGTTGTCGTCGTAATCGGGCTTCTCCGTAGTGGTTTTAAGACGGCGCTGGTGATTTGCATTCACGCGGCGCTGCTGCCCTTTGGAGAGTTTATTTTTACTCAATCGCGCTGGCTCCTGGTCGCCCGTAGCGGGCAAAACCTCTATGATACACTCTAATTAATACTAGTTAACCTGCTACTGCCGGTTATGCGAGAAGGGTGGAAAATAACATGAGCGCGGACGAAAACAACCTGATTTGGATCGATCTGGAGATGACCGGCCTGGATCCCGAGCGCGATCGCATTATTGAGATCGCCACACTGGTCACCGATGCCAATCTCAATATTCTGGCGGAAGGCCCAACGATTGCCGTGCACCAGTCCGATGACCAGCTTGCGTTGATGGATGAGTGGAACGTGCGTACCCATACCGGCAGCGGGCTGGTGGAACGCGTGAAGGCCAGCACCCTGGGCGACCGCGAAGCGGAGCTGGCGACGCTTGAATTTCTGAAGCAGTGGGTGCCGCCAGGAAAATCGCCTATCTGTGGCAACAGCATTGGTCAGGATCGTCGTTTCCTGTTTAAGTACATGCCGGAGCTGGAGTCCTACTTCCACTACCGCTATCTGGATGTGAGCACCCTGAAAGAGCTGGCCCGCCGCTGGAAACCGGAAATTCTCGACGGCTTTACAAAGCAGGGGACGCACCAGGCGATGGACGACATCCGGGAGTCTGTTGCGGAGCTGGCGTACTATCGCGAAAACTTTATTAAGCTCTGATTTTGCGATCCGGCGCCTTGCGTGGCCGGGTTTTTGTCGCTAAATTGTTCAGCTTGCCGATTAAATAAGCACTTGAACTGAATTTCAAAAAAATCGCTTTGAGGGGGGTTGCAGCTAAACGGATTTCTCGTATAATGCGCCTCCCGTAACGACAGAGAATTACACGTTACGACAGCAACAAAAGCAGTACAGATTTGCGGGAATAGCTCAGTTGGTAGAGCACGACCTTGCCAAGGTCGGGGTCGCGAGTTCGAGTCTCGTTTCCCGCTCCAAAATTTGAAAAGTATCGCAAGATACGCCAGCACCAGAACACCCAAGCGGGAATAGCTCAGTTGGTAGAGCACGACCTTGCCAAGGTCGGGGTCGCGAGTTCGAGTCTCGTTTCCCGCTCCAAAATTTGAAAGTATCGCAAGATACGCATAGCACCAGAACACCCAAGCGGGAATAGCTCAGTTGGTAGAGCACGACCTTGCCAAGGTCGGGGTCGCGAGTTCGAGTCTCGTTTCCCGCTCCAAATTCTTCTTCATCTCCAGATTATCCACAGCGAAGCGCTTCGTTGGGGACGTTTTCTATTATGTCTGAAATACTCTTGTGAACAGAGTTATCCACAGAAAGCGTGATAAAACCAGTCTGTACGAAATGTTAGCAGGGTGAATAATATCTGCGTAATTAACTGTAATTTATGAAGAAAATTTGATTTCAAAATGTTATTGAGATCACTTGACCTGTTTGCCAGAGCTGATGGCGCCTGAATTCTTATTTTTATTCACAGGCTGTGAATATATCACACATCCCGCGGCAGCCCTTTTTCAATCACCCTGACCAGACGCTGTTTCTTCGGTAACTGCACTTCAACCACGCCGGCATTTCGCTTCTCAATTTGCTGCGCAATCGCCCATTCTATGTGCTCATCAAGAAGTGGGTGCTCACCTCTACGGCTTTCGAGCGCCTGAAGATTTGCTTCATCCCACGGGGCATTCCCCAGCGCAACGGCCACATTACGCAGCCAGCGCAGGTGGCCGATACGACGTATGGCGGAACCTTCCGTCACCTTCAGGAACCAGGCTTCGCTCCAGGCGAACAGTTCGATCAACTGCGGGGCATGTAACGCCTTGCGCGGACTGAAGTCTTCTTCGTCCGTCAACTGTGAATAACGGTTCCACGGACAAATCAGCTGACAGTCATCACAGCCGTAGATGCGGTTGCCAATAAGCGGACGAAACTCCTCTGGAATGGCGCCTTCCAGCTCGATAGTGAGATAAGAGATACAGCGGCGCGCATCAACGGTATACGGTTCGACAATCGCGCCCGTTGGGCAGATGGTCATACAGGCCACACAGCGACCACAGCCTTCTTCCACCGGACCGTCTACCGGCAGGGGTAAATCAATCAGCAGTTCACCCAGGAAAAAGAATGAGCCCGCGTCGCGGCTTAAGATAAGTGAGTGCTTACCTGTCCAGCCGAGCCCGGCTTTTTCGGCGATCGGGCGCTCAAGAATAGGCGCAGAATCGACAAAGGGTCTAAAATTCAGCGAAACACAGTGCTGCTGAATGGTTTCCCCGAGCTTTTTTAGACGGTTGCGCAGAAGTTTATGGTAGTCACGTCCCAGCGCGTATCGGCTGACGTAACCCAGCGAAGGATTTTTTAGCGTGCGCGCAAAGGCCGCGTTAGCAGGCAGATAGTTCATGCGTACGCTAATAACGCGCAGCGTACCCGGCAACAGCTCGTGGGGGCGGGCACGCATCATACCGTGACGCGCCATCCACTCCATCTCGCCGTGGTATTGTTTATCCAGCCATGCCTGGAGCTTAGGCTCACTGGCAGAGAGGTCGGTGTCAGTAATACCGACCTTCTGGAAGCCCAGTTCAGCACCCCAATGTTTTATTTTTTGCGCTAATTCATTGAGATCGAGGGGCTGTGACATGACGGACCATACTGTGAAGAAAAACCCCGCAAGTATACCACATTCCATCTGGCATGCGGATGACCTCCGTCGGGCCGAGAAAGAGGCCGCAGATAGCCTGGGCATTACCCTTTACGAACTGATGCAGCGCGCGGGCGAGGCGGCGTTTAACGTGGCGCGCACGGCATATCCGGATGCCTCGCTCTATCTGATCCTGTGCGGACACGGCAATAACGGTGGCGATGGTTATGTGGTGGCTCGTCTTGCGGTGGCGGCGGGGCTGCGCGTCACCCTGCTGGCGCTGGAGAGCGACAAGCCGTTACCGGAAGAAGCGGGCATGGCGAGAGAGGCCTGGCTGAATGCGGGGGGCATTATTCATGCGCCTGATATTGTCTGGCCCGAGGATGTCGACGTGATTGTTGATGGGCTGCTGGGGACGGGACTGATGCGCGCGCCTCGCGATGACGTCGCCGCGCTGATTACGCGCGCTAATGCGCACCCCGCCCCGGTGGTAGCGCTGGATATTCCCTCCGGCCTGATAGCGCAAACTGGCGCGACGCCGGGCGTGTCGATTGAGGCGGCGCACACCGTGACCTTTATCGCTCTGAAGCCGGGTTTGCTTACCGGTAAAGCGCGGGATGTCGTGGGCACGTTACACCACAACGCCCTGGGGCTGGAAAACTGGCTGGCCGGACAGGATACCCACATCACCCGCTTTGATGACTCCCTGCTTGCACAGTGGCTGCCGCCGCGCCGTCCCACCTCCCATAAGGGCGACCATGGCCGACTGCTGATTATCGGCGGCGATCGCGGCACGGCAGGTGCGATTCGTATGACCGGAGAGGCCGCGTTGCGCAGCGGCGCCGGATTAATACGCGTGCTGACCCGCAGCGAAAACATTTCGCCCATTATTACCGCGCGGCCGGAGCTGATGGTCCACGAGCTTACCCCGCAGGCGATTGAAGAGGGTCTTGAGTGGGCGGACGTGGTGGTCATTGGTCCGGGCCTGGGTCAGCAGGAGTGGGGCAAACAGGCCCTGCAAAAGGCCGAGAATTTTCGTAAACCGATGCTCTGGGATGCCGACGCGCTTAACCTTCTGGCAATAAACCCGGATAAGCGTCACAATCGCATTCTGACGCCGCACCCCGGCGAAGCCGCACGGCTGCTTAACTGTAGCGTGGCAGAAATTGAAAGCGATCGCTTACTTTCAGCCCAACGTCTGGTAAAACGTTACGGAGGTGTTGCCGTTTTGAAAGGGGCGGGGACCGTTATCGCCAGCGATGATGCGATGGGCATCGTTGATGCCGGTAATGCAGGCATGGCGAGCGGCGGCATGGGCGATGTGCTCTCTGGCATCATTGGCGCATTGCTCGGACAGAAACTTCCCCTTTATGATGCAGCCTGTGCGGGCTGCGTGGCCCACGGTGCGGCGGCTGACAGGCTGGCTGCTCGTTACGGAACGCGCGGAATGCTGGCCACCGATCTTTTTTGCACGCTGCGGCGTGTTGTTAACCCGGATGTGATTGACGTAGAAAATGACTAATCGAGCGATTCCTTTACCTGATGAACAAGCCACTTTAGATCTCGGCAAGCGCGTGGCGCAGGCCTGTCAGGGGGCGACCGTCATTTATCTGTATGGTGATTTAGGCGCGGGTAAAACAACCTTCAGCCGTGGCTTTTTGCAGGCGTTAGGCCATAACGGGAACGTAAAAAGCCCGACCTATACGCTGGTAGAACCGTACACGCTTGAAAATATCATGGTGTACCACTTTGATTTATATCGTCTTGCGGATCCTGAGGAGCTGGAATTTATGGGGATCCGCGATTACTTTGCCAACGACGCCATCTGCCTGGTGGAGTGGCCGCAACAAGGTGCGGGTGTGCTGCCTGACCCGGATGTCGAAATTCACTTAGATTACCAGGCACAAGGGCGTGAGGCGCGCATCAGTGCGGTTTCCTCATCAGGCTGTTCCTTACTGGCGCGTTTAGCCGGTTGAGCGTAGGGATAACGGGATGATTAATCGCGTTAAAGGTTGGGTGCTGGCTGCCACGGTCCTGCTGTGCGCGCAGGCCGGGGCGGCCAGCCTCTCGGATATTCAGGTGTCGAATGGCGATAGCCAGGCCCGTATTACGTTCAGCTTTATGGGCGATCCTGAATATGCTTTCTCACAAATCGACAGCCGCAGCGTGGCGCTCGATATTAAACAGACCGGGGTGATCCAGGGGCTGCCGCTCCAGTTCAGCGGCAACAATCTGGTGAAAAGCATCCGTTCGGGAACGCCGAAGGATGCGCAGTCTCTGCGTCTGGTGGTCGATCTCACCGAAAAGGGCAAAACGAAGGCGGTTAAGCAGCAAAACGGCACCAATTATACGGTGGTCTTTACCATTAATGCTGATGTTCCGCCGCCGCCACCGCCTGCACCTGTTGTAGCAAAACGCGTGGAAGCGCCGGTTTATACTCCAGGGCCGTCTGAGCCAGCCCGTAATCCGTTTAAATCACAAAATGACCGACTTACCGCCGTGACCAGCAGCAACACGGTGACGCGTCCGGCGGTCAGCGCGCGGCGTACGCCGGTCAGTGGCGACAAAGTGATTATCGCCATTGACGCCGGACACGGCGGGCAAGATCCTGGCGCGATTGGCCCGGGCGGCACGCGGGAGAAAAACGTCACTATCGCCATTGCCCGTAAGCTGCGTGCGCTTCTGAATGACGATCCGATGTTTAAAGGGGTCATGACCCGCGACGGAGATTACTTTATTTCAGTGATGGGACGCTCGGATGTGGCGCGTAAGCAAAACGCCAACTTCCTGGTGTCGATTCACGCGGATGCTGCGCCGAACCGTAACGCCACCGGCGCGTCGGTATGGGTGCTGTCGAACCGTCGCGCCAACAGTGAAATGGCGAACTGGCTTGAAGAGCACGAGAAGCAGTCTGAACTGTTAGGCGGGGCAGGCGATGTGCTGGCAAACAGCCAGGCCGATCCGTATCTCAGCCAGGCGGTGCTGGATTTACAGTTCGGTCATTCTCAGCGCGTCGGGTATGATGTCGCCACTAACGTACTGAGCCAGCTGCAAAGCATTGGATCGCTGCATAAGCGTCGCCCTGAGCATGCAAGCCTCGGTGTCCTGCGTTCGCCGGATATTCCGTCGATTCTGGTGGAGACGGGCTTTATCAGTAACCATGGTGAAGAGCGTTTACTGGGAAGCGACAGCTATCAGCAGCAAATTGCCGAAGCGATTTATAACGGCCTGCGTAAATACTTTGACGCGCATCCGCTTCAGTCTGCGCCGCAGGGCGGGGCCGCCCAGACGGCAAGCGCCGCGCTGCCGGGTGAGATGACCGCGACTAATTAAGGAGAGTTCATGCCGATTCAGGTTCTACCGCCGCAGCTCGCGAACCAAATCGCCGCCGGTGAGGTGGTGGAACGCCCTGCGTCGGTGGTGAAGGAACTGGTGGAAAACAGCCTCGATGCAGGGGCGACCCGCATCGATATCGATATCGAACGCGGGGGCGCAAAGCTTATCCGCATTCGTGATAACGGCTGTGGCATCAAAAAGGACGAGCTGGCGCTGGCGCTGGCGCGTCACGCCACCAGTAAAATTGCCTCACTTGACGATCTGGAAGCGATTATCAGCCTGGGTTTTCGCGGCGAAGCGCTGGCCAGTATCAGCTCCGTTTCCCGCTTAACGTTGACCTCCCGCACGGCCGACCAGCAGGAAGCCTGGCAGGCCTACGCCGAAGGGCGCGATATGGACGTCACGGTTAAACCTGCGGCGCACCCGGTAGGCACCACGCTTGAAGTGCTGGATCTCTTCTATAACACCCCCGCCCGGCGCAAGTTTATGCGAACCGAGAAGACCGAATTCGGACATATCGATGAGATCATCCGCCGCATTGCGCTGGCGCGCTTTGATGTCACCCTCAACCTCAGCCATAACGGTAAGGTGATGCGCCAGTACCGCGCGGTGGCGGAGGGTGGACAAAAGGAGCGTCGGTTGGGCGCCATCTGCGGCACACCGTTTCTGGAAAAGGCGCTGGCCATTGAGTGGCAGCATGGCGATCTGGCCCTGCGCGGCTGGGTAGCCGATCCGAACGCCAGCAGCGCCGCGTTCGCAGAAATTCAGTATTGCTACGTCAACGGCCGCATGATGCGCGACCGCCTGATTAACCACGCTATTCGACAGGCCTGTGAAGATAAGCTCGGCGCCGATCAACAGCCCGCCTTTGTGCTTTATCTGGAGATCGACCCGCATCAGGTTGACGTTAACGTGCACCCCGCGAAGCACGAGGTGCGTTTCCACCAGTCGCGCCTGGTGCATGATTTCATCTACCAGGGCGTTGCCGCTGTATTGCAGCAGCAGGCAGAGCCTGAGTGGCCGCTGGCAAAAGAAGAGCCCGCGCCGCGCCCACTGCCGGAAAACCGCGTGGCGGCCGGGCGTAACCATTTTGCCGAACCGGCGGTCGCGCGCGAGCCGGCTGCTCCACGTTTATCCCCGGCGGGTAACGCGCCGCGACCAACCGGCGCCAACTATCCCAACGCTCAGCCGGGCTATCACAAACAGCAGGGGGCGCTGTACCGCAAACTGCTGGATACGCCGGCGGTGGAGCATAAAGAGCACATCACGGTTTCAACCCCCTCTCTGGATGGGCATAGCCAGAGTTTTGGTCGGGTATTGACCATTATTGCCCCCGACATGGCGTTGCTTGAACGCGAAGGTAAACTCCTGTTGCTGGCGCTTTCCGTGGCGGAGCGCTGGCTCAAACAGGCGCAGTTAACCCCGGGGGTGAATGCCGCCTGCGCGCAGCCGCTGTTGATCCCCGTTCGCCTGAAAATAACCCCTGAAGAAACAGGGGTTTTGCGGCGCGTGCAGACGCAACTGGCCGAAATGGGGATTGAAATCGTACTGGACGCGCAGCATGTGACAATTCGCGCAGTGCCTTTACCCTTACGCCAACAAAATTTACAAAACTTGATTCCTGAACTGATAGGCTACCTGGCGCAGCAAACGACGTTTGATGCCGCCGATACTGCGCAGTGGATCGCCCGCCACCTGGCCAGCGAACATGCACCGTGGAGTATGGCGCAGGCGATTACCGTTCTGGCGGAGGTGGAGCGCCTCTGTCCACAGCTGGTGAAAGCGCCTCCAGGTGGTTTGTTACAACCTGTTGATTTACAAACGGCGATGACCGCCCTGAAACATGACTGATGTAAGTAAGGCGAGCCTGCCAAAGGCGATTTTTTTAATGGGGCCAACGGCCTCCGGTAAAACGGCGTTAGCCATTGAGTTACGTAAAGTTTTGCCAGTAGAGTTGATTAGCGTTGATTCAGCCCTCATTTACCGAGGGATGGACATCGGCACGGCGAAGCCCAACGCAGACGAACTGCGTGCGGCGCCGCACCGTTTACTGGATATTCTCGACCCGGCACAGGCTTACTCCGCGGCAGATTTTCGCCGCGACGCCTTAGCCGAGATGGCCGAGATTACCGCCGCGGGACGCATACCGCTGTTAGTTGGCGGCACGATGCTCTACTTTAAGGCGCTGCTGGAGGGGTTATCGCCTCTGCCATCGGCCGATCCGGAAGTGAGAGCGAAGATTGAGCGGCAGGCGGCAGAGCAGGGGTGGGACGCTTTGCACAGGCAACTGGAAGAGATTGACCCGGTTGCCGCAGCGCGGATCCACCCAAACGATCCGCAAAGGCTTTCCCGGGCACTGGAAGTTTTTTTCATTTCGGGTAAAACTTTAACGGAACTGACGCAAACGTCAGGAGACGCTCTGCCGTATCAGGTGCATCAGTTCGCCATCGCCCCGGCGAGCCGTGAACTGCTCCATCAACGAATTGAGCAGCGTTTTCATCAGATGTTGGCTTCAGATTTTGAAGCAGAAGTGCGGGCGCTTTTTGCCCGTGGAGATTTGCATACGGACATGCCTTCCATTCGTTGTGTGGGATACCGCCAGATGTGGTCGTATCTTGAAGGTGAGATTTCATACGATGAAATGGTTTATCGAGGTGTTTGCGCCACGAGACAGTTAGCGAAGCGCCAGATCACCTGGTTACGCGGTTGGGAGGGGGTTCACTGGTTAGACAGTGAAAAACCACAACAGGCGTTAAACGAAGTGATTGAGGTTATTGGTGATATCGCTGACTGAATGTGTACAATTAAGCCGTATCGTGCGCAATTTTTCAGAATCGCAAGGTTCTAAGTACAAAACAAGCATATAAGGAAAAGATAGAATGGCTAAGGGGCAATCTTTACAAGATCCGTTCCTGAACGCATTGCGTCGGGAGCGTGTTCCAGTTTCTATTTATTTGGTGAATGGTATTAAGCTGCAAGGTCAGATTGAGTCTTTCGATCAGTTCGTGATCCTGTTGAAAAACACGGTCAGCCAGATGGTCTATAAGCACGCGATTTCTACTGTTGTTCCGTCCCGTCCGGTATCTCATCACAGCAATAACGCTGGCGGCGGCACTGGCAGTAACTACCATCACGGCAGCAACGCGCAGGGTTCTTCAACACCAGCGCAGGACAGCGAAGAAACCGAATAAGGTTTTGGGCTGTTATCCACACGGGGAGCCAGGGATCCTGCGTTCCCCGCTGATCTTTTTAGAGAGGTTTACGCTTGTTTGACCGTTATGACGCCGGTGAGCAGGCGGTGCTGGTACACATCTATTTTTCGCAAGACAAAGATATGGAAGACCTCCAGGAGTTTGAATCTCTGGTCTCTTCCGCCGGTGTCGAAGCAATGCAGGTGATTACCGGTAGCCGTAAAGCGCCGCACCCGAAGTACTTTGTTGGTGAAGGTAAAGCAGTTGAAATTGCGGATGCCGTGAAAGCAACCGGCGCATCCGTTGTGCTGTTTGATCATGCGCTGTCTCCGGCTCAGGAACGTAACCTGGAAGCTCTCTGCGAATGCCGTGTAATCGATCGCACGGGATTGATCTTAGATATTTTTGCTCAGCGTGCGCGTACCCACGAGGGTAAGTTGCAGGTTGAGCTGGCGCAGTTGCGCCATCTGGCGACGCGTCTGGTGCGTGGCTGGACACACCTTGAAAGACAAAAAGGCGGGATTGGTTTGCGCGGCCCGGGTGAAACCCAGCTCGAAACCGACCGCCGTTTGCTGCGTGGGCGTATAACCCAGATCCTTTCACGTCTGGAACGTGTAGAGAAACAGCGCGAACAGGGGCGTCGGGCGCGAACGAAAGCCGATATCCCAACGGTGTCGCTGGTGGGTTATACCAACGCCGGTAAATCCACCCTGTTTAACCAGATAACCGAGGCCCAGGTGTATGCCGCAGACCAGCTGTTTGCGACCCTGGACCCAACCCTGCGCCGTATTGACGTCGCAGACGTGGGTGAAACGGTGCTGGCGGATACCGTAGGGTTTATCCGCCATCTGCCGCACGATCTGGTCGCGGCGTTTAAAGCGACGTTGCAGGAGACGCGTCAGGCGACCCTGCTGCTGCACGTCATTGATGCGGCGGACGTACGCGTGCAGGAGAACATCGACGCGGTGAACGTGGTGCTCGAAGAGATCGACGCCCACGAAATTCCCACCCTGTTGGTGATGAATAAGATCGATATGCTGGACGATTTCGAACCGCGTATTGACCGAGACGAAGAGAACAAACCGATTCGGGTCTGGCTGTCTGCTCAGGCCGGGATTGGTGTGCCACTGCTTTTCCAGGCTTTGACAGAATGTCTTTCCGGTGAGGTAGCTCAGCACACGCTGCGACTGCCGCCACAGGAAGGCAGGCTGCGCAGCCGGTTTTATCAGCTTCAGGCGATAGAAAAAGAGTGGATGGAGGATGACGGCAGCGTGGGGATGCAGGTGCGTATGCCGATCGTTGACTGGCGTCGCCTCTGTAAACAAGAACCTGCGCTGGCGGACTATATCGTCTGATCAGAAAGGGGAAGCCTGAAAAATTCGCCCTTGCATAACAAATATGGAGCATATACATGGCGTGGAATCAGCCCGGTAATAACGGACAAGACCGCGACCCGTGGGGAAGCAGCAATAATCAAGGCGGCAACTCTGGGGGAAATGGCAACAAAGGTGGTCGCGAGCAGGGGCCGCCGGATCTGGATGATATCTTCCGCAAACTGAGCAAAAAGCTTGGTGGCCTTGGCGGAGGAAAAGGTTCTGGCTCGGGTGGCAATTCCACTCAGAGTCCGCGCCCGCCAATGGGTGGCCGCGTGGTGGGCATTGTCGCCGCTGCGGTGGTAATCATCTGGGCAGCCAGCGGGTTCTACACCATTAAAGAAGCAGAGCGCGGCGTGGTCACCCGTTTCGGTAAGTTCAGCCATCTGGTTGAGCCGGGCCTGAACTGGAAGCCGACCTTCATCGATGATGTGACCGCGGTTAACGTAGAGTCCGTCCGTGAACTGGCCGCCTCTGGCGTGATGCTGACCTCTGACGAGAACGTGGTGCGCGTTGAGATGAACGTGCAGTACCGCGTGACCGATCCTGAACGTTATCTGTTTAGCGTGACCAGCGCCGATGACAGCCTGCGTCAGGCGACCGACAGCGCCCTGCGTGGCGTGATCGGTAAATACACCATGGACCGTATCCTGACCGAAGGTCGTACCGTTATTCGTAGCGATACCCAGCGTGAGCTGGAAGAGACCATCCGTCCGTACAACATGGGTATCACCCTGCTGGACGTCAACTTCCAGGCTGCACGTCCGCCGGAAGAGGTGAAAGCCGCGTTTGACGATGCGATTGCCGCGCGTGAAAACGAACAGCAGTACATCCGTGAAGCGGAAGCGTACACCAACGAAGTTCAGCCGCGTGCAAACGGTCAGGCGCAGCGTATTCTGGAAGAAGCGCGTGCGTATAAGACCCAGACCATCCTGGAAGCACAGGGTGAAGTGGCTCGCTTCGCGAAGATCCTGCCGGAATATAAAGCCGCGCCGGAAATTACCCGTGAGCGTCTCTATATCGAGACCATGGAAAAAGTGCTGAGCCATACGCGTAAAGTGCTGGTTAACGACAACAAAGGCGGAAACCTGATGGTCCTGCCGCTGGATCAGATGCTGAAAGGCAGTTCTGCACCGGCAGCAAAAGACAACAGCGGTGCGAACAACCTGCTGCGTCTGCCACCGGCCTCGTCTGGCAGCGCCAGCGCGAACACAACGCCTTCTTCGAACGATGGTGACATTATGGACCAACGCCGTGCTAACGCGCAGCGTAACGACTACCAGCGTCAGGGGGAATAAGGATGCGTAAGTCAGTTATTGCGATCATCATCATCGTACTGGTCGTGCTCTACACCTCCATCTTTGTGGTGAAAGAGGGCGAACGTGGGATCAAGTTCCAGTTCAGCAGCGTCGTGCGTGACGGCGACAAGCGTCCGGTGATTTATGAGCCGGGTCTGCACTTTAAGATCCCGTTCATTCAGTCAGTGAAAACGCTCGATGCGCGTATCCAGACCATGGATAACCAGGCCGATCGTTTCGTGACCAAAGAGAAGAAAGACCTGATCGTTGATTCCTATATCAAATGGCGCATCAGCGATTTCAGCCGCTACTTCCTGGCAACCGGGGGTGGCGACGTTTCTCAGGCAGAAGTGCTGCTGAAACGTAAGTTCTCTGACCGTCTGCGTTCTGAAATTGGTCGTCTGGATGTGAAAGACATCGTGACCGACTCTCGTGGTCGTCTGACGCTGGAAGTGCGTGATGCGCTGAACTCCGGCTCTGCGGGCACCGAGGATGAAGTTGAAACCCCGGCGGCAGACGATGCCATTGCCAAAGCGGCTGAACGTGTTCAGGCTGAAACCAACGGTAAAGTGCCGGTGATCAACCCGAACAGTATGGCTGCTCTGGGCATCGAAGTGGTTGACGTGCGCATCAAGCAGATCAACCTGCCAGCGGAAGTGTCCGAGGCGATCTACAACCGTATGCGCGCCGAGCGTGAAGCGGTAGCCCGTCGTCACCGTTCACAGGGTCAGGAAGAAGCGGAAAAACTGCGCGCGGCAGCGGACTATGAAGTCACCAAGACGCTGGCGGAATCTGAGCGCCAGGGTCGTATCCTGCGCGGTGAAGGTGATGCCGAAGCGGCGAAACTGTTTGCTGATGCATTCAGCCAGGATCCAGACTTCTATGCCTTCATCCGTAGCCTTCGCGCTTACGAGAATAGCTTCAAGAGCAACCAGGATGTGATGGTGCTCAGCCCGGACAGCGATTTCTTCCGTTATATGAAGACGCCGACCAACGCAACGCGATAAACTCAGGCTCGTTTGAGTATTCAAACCACCGCTCTTCACGGAGCGGTGGTTTTCTTTTATAAGGAACCAAAATGAATTCCACGATCTGGCTCGCACTGGCCCTGGTTTTGGTGCTGGAAGGCCTCGGCCCGATGCTCTATCCGCGCGCATGGCGCCGGATGATCGCGACAATGAGCCAACTCCCGGACAATATTTTGCGTCGTTTTGGCGGTGGTCTTGTGGTTGCCGGTATCGTTATCTACTACATGTTGAGGAAAACGATTGGCTGATCAAAAACTAACCGCAATTGGCATATTTTAGGGTCAAAAAGTGCTGTATATCTGAAAAAGCGATGGTAGAATCCATTTTTAAGCAAACGGTGATTTTGAAAAAAATGGGTAACAACGTCGTCGTACTGGGCACCCAATGGGGTGACGAAGGTAAAGGGAAGATTGTTGATCTTCTGACTGAACGGGCTAAATATGTTGTACGCTACCAGGGCGGTCACAACGCAGGCCATACTCTCGTAATCAACGGTGAAAAAACCGTCCTCCATCTTATTCCATCAGGCATTCTTCGCGAAAACGTCACCAGCATCATCGGTAACGGCGTTGTGCTGTCTCCAGCAGCGCTGATGAAAGAGATGAAAGGTCTGGAAGACCGTGGTATCCCTGTTCGTGAGCGTCTGCTGCTCTCCGAAGCCTGCCCGCTGATCCTGGATTATCACGTGGCGCTGGACGTGGCGCGTGAAAAAGCGCGTGGCGCGAAAGCGATCGGCACCACCGGTCGTGGTATCGGCCCGGCTTACGAAGATAAAGTGGCTCGTCGTGGTCTGCGCGTGGGCGACCTCTTCGACAAAGCGACCTTCGCTGAAAAACTGAAAGAAGTGATGGAATATCACAACTTCCAGTTGGTGAACTTCTACAAAGCCGAAGCCGTTGACTACCAGAAAGTGCTGGATGACGTCATGGCGATTGCTGATATTCTGACCGGTATGGTTGTTGATGTGTCCGATCTGCTGGACCAGGCGCGCAAGCGTGGCGATTTCGTCATGTTCGAAGGTGCGCAGGGTACGCTGCTGGACATCGACCACGGTACCTATCCGTACGTAACGTCCTCTAACACCACCGCAGGTGGCGTGGCGACTGGCTCCGGCCTGGGCCCGCGTTATGTCGATTACGTTCTGGGCATCATCAAAGCGTACTCCACTCGCGTGGGTGCGGGTCCATTCCCGACCGAGCTGTTTGATGAGACCGGCGAGTTCCTCTGCAAGCAGGGTAACGAGTTTGGCGCGACCACCGGTCGTCGTCGTCGTACCGGCTGGCTGGACGCCGTTGCCGTACGTCGCGCAGTGCAGATCAACTCCCTGTCTGGCTTCTGCCTGACCAAGCTGGACGTACTGGACGGCCTGAAAGAAGTGAAAATCTGCGTAGGCTACCGTATGCCAGATGGCCGCGAAGTGACCACCACTCCGCTGGCTGCTGACGACTGGGAAGGCATTGAGCCAATCTACGAAACCATGCCGGGCTGGTCTGAGACCACCTTCGGTGTGAAAGAGCGTAGTGGCCTGCCAAAAGCCGCGCTGGACTACATCAAGCGCATTGAAGAACTGACCGAAGTGCCGATCGATATTATTTCTACCGGCCCGGATCGTACTGAAACGATGATCCTGCGCGACCCGTTCGACGCATAATCTTCGTGACTGCTGGCCTGCGGGGAAACCCGTAGGCCGGATAAGCGCAGCGCCATCCGGCGACCGCTCCTGGATCTCCGCTTTTTCGCCCCGTCTGTCAAATAAATTAGCCGCTAACTATCTGGCTGGTTTATCATCATTAATGAATATCTCTGCGGTTTGACCGCGTTTTCCCTTTTTCCTGAGGTTGATGTGCAGTTAACAAGTTTCACCGATTACGGCTTACGCGCGCTGATTTACATGGCGTCGTTACCCGATGGGAAGATGACCAGCATCTCTGAAGTCACAGAGGTGTACGGTGTGTCCCGTAATCATATGGTCAAAATAATCAATCAACTTAGTCGTGCCGGATACGTTGCTGCCGTCCGCGGGAAGAATGGAGGGATCCGTCTCGGTAAACCGGCGCAGAGTATCCGTATTGGCGATGTGGTACGTGAACTGGAGCCGCTCTCTCTGGTGAACTGTAGCAGCGCGTTCTGCCACATTACGCCCGCTTGCCGCCTGAAACAGGCGCTTTCAAAGGCCGTGCAAAGTTTTCTCAAGGAACTGGATAACTACACGCTGGCCGATTTGGTTGAAGAGAATCAACCGCTTTATAAATTATTGCTGGTGGAATGAAGAAAATTTCCACCGGAGCTGACAACGGAGGAACCGACATGTCACAAGATCCTTTCCAGGAACGCGAAGCCGAAAAATACGCGAATCCTATCCCCAGCCGCGAGTTCATCATTGAACACTTAACAAAACGCGAAAAACCCGCCAATCGTGAAGAACTTGCCGTTGAACTGAACATTGAAGGTGAAGAGCAAATTGAAGCCCTTCGCCGCCGCCTGCGCGCCATGGAGCGTGACGGGCAGCTGGTCTTTACTCGTCGCCAGTGCTACGCGCTGCCAGAACGCCTCGACCTGCTGAAAGGCACCGTTATTGGTCACCGCGATGGCTTCGGCTTCCTGCGCGTGGAAGGCCGTAAAGACGACCTGTACCTCTCATCCGAACAGATGAAGATGTGTATTCACGGCGACCAGATCCTGGCGCAGCCGCTGGGTGCAGATCGTAAAGGGCGCCGCGAAGCGCGCGTGGTCCGCGTGCTGGTGCCGAAAACCAGCCAGATCGTTGGCCGTTACTTTACCGATGCGGGCGTAGGCTTTGTGGTGCCGGATGACAGCCGTCTGAGCTTCGACATTCTCATCCCACCTGAAGAGGTGATGGGCGCACGCATGGGCTTTGTGGTGGTGGTGGAACTCACCCAGCGCCCAACCCGTCGCACCAAAGCGGTGGGTAAAATCGTTGAAGTGCTGGGCGATAACATGGGCACCGGTATGGCCGTCGATATGGCGCTGCGTACCCATGAAATTCCGTACGTCTGGCCGAAAGCGGTTGAAGATCAGATTGAAAACCTTCGTGAAGAAGTGCCGGAAGAGTCCAAAGCAGGCCGCGTGGATCTGCGCGATCTGCCGCTGGTCACCATTGATGGTGAAGACGCCCGTGACTTCGATGATGCCGTATATTGTGAGAAAAAACGCGGTGGCGGCTGGCGTCTGTGGGTGGCCATCGCGGATGTGAGTTATTATGTACGTCCACACACGCCGCTGGATAACGAAGCGCGCAGCCGCGGTACGTCGGTCTACTTCCCGTCTCAGGTTGTACCGATGCTGCCAGAAGTGCTCTCTAACGGCCTGTGTTCCCTCAACCCGCAGGTGGACCGCCTGTGTATGGTCTGCGAAATGACCATCTCCAGCAAGGGACGTCTGACGGGCTATAAGTTCTACGAAGCGGTGATGAGTTCCCATGCGCGCCTGACCTATACCAAGGTCTGGCATATGTTGCAGGGCGATCAGGATCTTCGCGAACAGTACGCGCCGCTGGTCAAACACATCGAAGAGCTGCATAACCTCTACAAAACGCTGGATCAGGCGCGCGAAGAGCGCGGTGGGATCTCGTTTGAGAGTGAAGAGGCGAAGTTTATCTTTAACGCTGAGCGTCGTATCGAGCGTATCGAGCAGACCCAGCGTAACGATGCGCACAAGCTGATTGAAGAGTGTATGATCCTGGCGAACATCTCGGCGGCACGTTTCGTTGAGAAAGCCAAAGAGCCTGCGCTGTTCCGTATTCACGACAAGCCAACTACGGAAGCCGTGACCTCGTTCCGCTCTGTGCTGGCTGAACTCGGCCTGGAGCTGCCTGGCGGTAATAAGCCTGAGCCACGCGATTACGCCGAGCTGCTGGAATCCATCAGCGATCGTCCTGACGCGGAAATGCTGCAAACCATGCTGCTGCGCTCCATGAAGCAGGCGATTTACGATCCGGAAAACCGGGGCCACTTTGGTCTGGCCTTACAGTCGTACGCGCACTTCACCTCGCCGATCCGCCGTTATCCGGATCTGTCCCTGCACCGTGCGATCAAGTATTTGCTGGCGCACGAGCAGGGTCATAAAGGCAACACGACCGAAACCGGAGGGTATCACTACTCCATGGAAGAGATGCTGCAACTGGGCCAGCACTGTTCCATGACCGAGCGTCGTGCGGATGAAGCAACGCGCGACGTGGCGGACTGGCTGAAGTGTGACTTTATGCTGGATCAGGTGGGCAACGTCTTTAAAGGCGTGATTGCCAGCGTCACCGGCTTTGGCTTCTTCGTGCGTCTGGATGAGCTGTTTATCGACGGTCTGGTGCACGTTTCCAGCCTCGATAACGATTACTACCGCTTCGACCAGGTCGGACAACGTCTGATCGGCGAATCCGGCGGCCAGACCTACCGTCTGGGCGATCGGGTGGAAGTGAAGGTTGAAGCCGTGAATATGGACGACCGTAAAATCGACTTCAGCCTCATCTCCAGCGAGCGTGCTCCGCGTAACGTCGGCAAAACCGAGCGTGAGAAAGCGAAAAAAGGCGGCAACGGTAAAGCGGGCGGCAAGCGACGTCAGGCAGGTAAAAGAGTAAACTTTGAGCCAGACAGCGCTTTCCGTGGCGAGAAGAAACAGAAGCCTAAGGCGGCGAAAAAAGACGCTCGTAAAGCGAAAAAACCGTCGACCAAGACCCAAAAAATAGCGGCCGCGACCAAAGCGAAGCGCGCGGCGAAGAAACAGCAGGCGGAGTAATTTCCCCTCACCCTGACCCTCTCCCTGACAGGGAGAGGGAAAATATTTATTACGAGAACCATCAATGAGTGAAATGATTTACGGCATCCACGCGGTGCAGGCCCTGCTGGAGCGCGCGCCGGAGCGTTTTCAGGAAGTGTTTATTCTGAAAGGGCGTGAAGACAAACGTCTGATGCCGCTGATCCACGCGCTGGAAGCGCAGGGCGTAGTGATCCAGCTGGCGAACCGTCAGTATCTGGATGAAAAAAGCGAAGGTGCTGTACACCAGGGCATTATCGCGCGCGTGAAGCCAGGCCGTCAGTATCAGGAGAACGATCTGCCGGATCTGATCGCCGGGCTGGAGAACCCGTTCTTCCTGATCCTCGATGGCGTAACCGACCCACATAACCTGGGCGCGTGCCTGCGTAGCGCCGATGCAGCAGGCGTGCATGCGGTGATTGTGCCAAAAGATCGCTCTGCGCAGCTTAACGCTACCGCTAAAAAAGTCGCCTGCGGCGCGGCGGAAAACGTCCCGTTGATCCGTGTGACTAACCTGGCGCGCACCATGCGTCTATTGCAGGAAGAAAATATCTGGATCGTGGGAACCGCTGGTGAAGCGGATCACACCCTGTACCAGAGCAAAATGACCGGCCGTATGGCACTGGTGATGGGAGCGGAAGGCGAAGGTATGCGTCGTCTGACGCGCGAGCACTGCGATGAGCTGATCAGCATCCCGATGGCGGGCAGCGTATCGTCCCTGAACGTTTCAGTTGCGACGGGTATCTGCCTGTTTGAAGCGGTGCGTCAGCGCGGGTAGCCTGTTGTGCCGGGTGGCGGCTTCGCCTTACCCGGCCTACAAAAGCATGGTAACGTAGGCCCGCTAAGCGCAGCGCCACCGGGCAACAATCTCACTCCTCTAACGACCGTAAATGGTCATCCTTCCTCAGCGTCATCAGCGCGAAAATACTCACCACCGCCGTTGCCATCACGTAGTACGCCGGAATATCCAGATTGCCCGTCTCTTTAATCAGCCCGGTAATGATCAGCCCCGCGCAGCCCGAGAAGATCGCATTCGACAGAGAATAGGCCAGCCCCAGTCCGGTATAACGCACGCGCGTCGGGAACATCTCAGACAGCATTGCCGGCCCCGGTCCTGCCAGCATCCCCACCAGACCTCCCGCAATCAACACCACAATCGCTTTAACCGCCAGCGTGCTGGACTCCGCCTGCAAAATTTTCAGCAGCGGCAGGGCGAGGATCAGCAGGAGCACGGTGGCGATAATCATCACCGTCCGCCGCCCGATCCTGTCGCTCAGCATGCCTGACGGAATGATCGTGAGCGCAAACCCAATGTTAGAAATCACCGCAATCAGCAGCGCCTGGTTAAAACCGGTGTGCAGCGCAGATTGCAGATAGGTCGGCATAATCACCAGATAGGTATAACCCGCCGCAGACCAGACCATCACGCGGCCAATGCCCATCAGGATGGTTTTGAACGTGGCGGCGGTGCTGGCATGAGTAACAACCGGTTTTTCCCGTTGCTGCACAAAGCTCGGCGTCTCTTCCATGCTCACCCGCAGCCATAGCGCGACCGCACCCATCGGCAGCGCCAGGAAGAACGGAATGCGCCAGCCCCAGTCGTGCAAGGCTTCAGGGGAGAGAAGGGCAGAGAGCATCGCGACAATGCCTGCGCCCGCTAACAGCCCGAGCGCCACGGTGAAGGACTGCCATGCCCCGTAAAGACCGCGCTTGCCGCGCGGGGCGAACTCCGTCATCAATGAGACCGCACCGCCATACTCACCGCCCGCGAACAGTCCTTGCAGAATACGCAGGAGCGTAACGATCAGCGGCGCGGCAATCCCGATACTGGCGTAGACAGGCACAATACCGATGGCAGCGGTGGCGAGCGTCATCAATACCAGCACAATAATCAGCGTCGGTTTGCGGCCAATCCTGTCGCCAATGCGGCCAAAGACCACCGCACCCAGCGGACGGAAGAAGAACGCGATGGCGAACGAGGCCCAGGTAAGGATCAGGCTGGTGAGCTCCGCTTCCCCCTCAAGCTGGAAGAAGTTTCTGGCAATCACCGTTGCCAGAAAACCGTAGACCGCAAATTCATACCACTCGATGAAATTACCGATGGAGCCTGCAATTAATGCACGCTTGTGCGCATCCTGTTGCATAACGATCCTCACATAAACGG
Organism: Enterobacter cloacae complex sp. IR5403; assembly: GCF_049238705.1. Lineage (NCBI taxonomy): Bacteria > Pseudomonadati > Pseudomonadota > Gammaproteobacteria > Enterobacterales > Enterobacteriaceae > Enterobacter > Enterobacter cloacae complex sp. IR5403. The sequence goes on from NZ_JBMKHP010000010.1 coordinate 53,767, forward strand.
GGTAAGAATAAATTATTCAGCATTGGTGAAGTAATGAAATAGTTTATTCTTATGTTCTGTGAGCTATTTCACGAATGATATCAACACGATCGTCATCGTGTGACCCCCCTCCCATGCAGCGTGCATGCCCTCTGTCCATACTTACCTTTATTGCCAATGAAAGGAGGGAGACAGCATGCACTGGCAGACACATACCGTTTTTAATCAACCTGCACCGCTATCGAACAGCAATCTTTTTCTCTCTGATTGCGCCCTGCGCGATGCGGTAGCGCGCGAAGGGGCTGAGTGGGATGTGGATCTTCTTGCCAGCATCGGACAGCAGTTGGGTACGGCGGAGTCGCTGGAGCTGGGCAGGCTGGCGAACGTTAATCCGCCGGAGCTGCTGCGTTATGACGCCACGGGAGAGCGGCTGGACGACGTCCGCTTTCATCCGGCATGGCATCTTCTGATGCAGGGGCTTTGCGCCAACCGGGTGCACAACCTGGCGTGGGAGGAGGAGGCGCGGAAAGGATCGTTCGTCGCCAGGGCCGCGCGTTTTGTGCTGCATGCTCAGGTGGAGGCGGGAACGCTATGCCCGGTGACCATGACCTTTGCGGCCACGCCGCTGTTGCTACAGTCGCTGCCCAAACCGTTTCACGACTGGTTAACGCCGCTGATGAGCGATCGCTACGATCCCCATCTCGCACCGGGGGCGCAAAAGCGCGGCCTGCTGATCGGCATGGGGATGACGGAAAAGCAGGGCGGTTCGGACGTACTCAGTAATACCACCAAAGCAGAGAAATGCAGTGATGGCAGTTACCGGCTGGTGGGGCACAAATGGTTTTTCTCCGTGCCGCAGAGCGATGCGCATCTGGTGCTGGCGCAGGCGAAGGGCGGGCTTTCCTGCTTTTTTGTTCCGCGTTTCTTACCCGACGGGCAACGTAATGCCGTGCGCCTTGAGCGTCTGAAGGACAAGCTCGGTAACCGCTCGAATGCCAGCAGTGAGGCTGAGTTCCTTGATGCTTACGGCTGGCTGCTGGGCGAAGAGGGGGAAGGCGTCCGGCAAATTCTGAAGATGGGTGGGCTGACGCGCTTTGACTGCGCGCTTGGCAGCCACGGACTGATGCGCCGTGCGCTCTCGGTGGCGCTTTATCATGCCCATCAGCGGCAGACCTTCGGCAAAAATCTGATCGACCAGCCGTTAATGCGCGACGTGCTAAGCCGTATGGCGCTGGTGCTGGAGGGGCACACGGCACTGCTGTTCCGACTCGCCCGGGCGTGGGACAACCGCACCGACCCGCAGGAGGCCGCATGGGCGCGGCTTTTCACTCCGGCGGCAAAATACAGCGTCTGCAAAACGGGCATACCGTTTGTGGCAGAGGCAATGGAGGTGCTGGGCGGCGCAGGCTATTGCGAAGAGAGTGAGCTTCCACGGTTGTACCGTGAAATGCCCGTCAACAGCATCTGGGAAGGCTCTGGCAATATTATGTGCCTGGATGTACTGCGCGTGCTGGCGAAGCAGTCGGGCATTCTCGACCTGCTCGCCGATGATTTCGCGCAGGTCAAAGGCCAGGACAGGCATTTCGATCGCAGCTGGCGGCAGCTACAGCAGAAGCTGCGTAAACCGCAGGAAGCGCAGGGCAGGGAGATCGCGCGGCAGCTCTTTTTACTCGGGGCCGGAAGCCAGATGCTGCGGCACGCATCGCCGCCCGTGGCGCAGGCGTGGTGCCGCATGATGCTGGATACCCGAGGCGGCACGCTGATGAGCGAACAGGTGCAAACCGACCTGCTGCTGCGCGCCACGGGCCGGGTCGGTTAAGCCTTCAGCTGGAACAGGCTCACCAGCCGGGTGAGATGTGAACCCTTCTCGCGCAGCGTCTGTGCCGTCTGCTCGCTGCGTGAGATGCGATCGGCATTGATATGCGATGCCTCACCGATGTGCGTCATCGCCAGATTCACCTGACCAATCCCCGCAGACTGCTCGCGGGAGGCGTGGTTGATCTCGGTGACAAGCTGGCTGATGTTATCGATATGAACAATGATGGCATCCATCGCCAGACGCGTCTGCTCAGACAGCGCATGGCCTTCGCTCACCTTGTTCAGCGTGTCGCCAATCAACTGTTCAATCTCTTTTACCGCATTGGCGCTGCGTGCGGCCAGGGCGCGCACCTCTTGCGCCACCACTGCGAAACCTTTCCCGTGCTCGCCCGCCCGCGCCGCTTCAACCGCCGCATTGAGCGCCAGGATATTGGTCTGGAAAGCGATGGACTCAATCACGCGGGTGATGTCTTCAATGCGTTTCGATGCATCACGAATATCATCCATGGTGGAGACTGCGTGGGTCACCGTTTCTCCACCCTGATGCACCGCGCGCGAGGTTTCACCTACCAGCTGCTGAGTTTGCTCCATGTTGGCGGCATTTTGCTGCACGGTGGCGGCTAATTGCTCCATGCTGGCGGAGGTCTCCTCAACGCTGCTGGCCTGCTTGTTGATCTGTTCAGAGATCTCGCCGGTATCTGAAGCCAGCGCGTTAGTCCCCAGATGGATTTCGCTTGCGGCCTCGCGGACCTGCAACACAATTTTTTGCAGGCCGCCCCCGATCCCGTTGATGGCATCAATCAGCTGGCCGACCTCATCCTGGCGGGTTACCGGCAGGCTGGCGCGCAGATCGCCTGCGGCATACTGCCGGGCAAGCGCGATCACTGCGCGCAGTGGGCGGGTTAGCATCCGGCGAATGAGGATAACGAACAGGCCCGCGAAGAGTGCGGATAGCACCACGCCCGCCATCAGGAAGCGATCGCGCAGCGTGGTGACGCTTGAAAGCAGTACGGCTTTATCCACTTCACCCACGATGGTCCAGTTCCAGCCCGGCAGCGGCGTGTAGGCGACTTTGAGCGTACGGCCATCCGCGCTCACGCGTTCCAGCGTGCCGGCTTTATCGCTCAGAAGCTGTTGCTGTGTCGCCGTGTCCCAGTTGGGCAGTTTGCCCTCTTCGCTGGCATGGAACAGATACTGTCCGCGCGTTTTGCCGCTGCTGCGATCCAGCACAAAGAAGTGACCGCTCTCGCCCAGACGACGGTTAAGGATTTTCTCGCGCATGACGTTCCACGAATGGGTGATGTCCACGCCGACAAAGATAATCCCGATAACCTGGCCTTCCGCATTTTTAACAGGCTGGTACTGCGTGATATAGCGCTTGCCGAACAGCAGCGCGAGGCCGCGATAGACCTCCCCTTTGGTGACAGCCGCAAATGCCGGGCTGGTGGTATCAAGAACGGTTCCAATGGCGCGGTCGCCATTCTCTTTACGCAGCGACGTGGCCACGCGGATAAAATCGTTACCGCTGCGGACAAATAGCGTCGAGATGGCTCCCGTTCGGCTCAGGAAGTCATCAGAAAGCGTATTGTTTTCATGCAACTCCGTTTCGCCGCCTTTCAGCAGAGGAACGGTAAGCCCGTTTATGGTCCGGCTCTGGCTGCTGTCGCTGTTCAGCGGCTGTGGCAAAAAGGTCGTGAACAGACGGGTATAGCTTTCAACCTCTTCGCTCAGGCTGGTGTTGAACATCTCAACCATATCCACCATGCCGGTGGACTGGTTGTGCAGGTCTTCAACCGCAAGATCTTCAAGCTGCTGGCTGGCGTTGTGGCTCAACAGAAAAGTGAACAGCAAAAAAAGCGTGGCGACACTTGCACCTGTTAGCAGCGATAGCTTCGTGCCCAGACCTGCCCGGCGGAAAAAGGTGATCATAAATTGCTCATTATTGAAAAGTGATGGCTGTTCAACGGCAGAGCAGAGATAACGTTTACCTGTTTAATGTAACTGAATGTTACATGTTTGTTTTTGTTAGGTTTCGGGAGAGATAAAAAATTTGCAAAAGTGAAAAGCCACTAAAATTAAGTGGCTTTTATCGGAAGGGATTATGCATAAAGAATGGCCTGCACGCGCCAGTGATTAACATGGTGATCTTCCTGCATCTGGACGATGCGATACCAGGAAGCGCCCTGTTCATCGGCCTTCAGGGCGACGACACGTTCAACGTCTTGCGGACTCCCCGTGATATTATTGACGGAGATCTGACCAATCTCGTTCAGGCCCGTGACGCAATCCGCGCTGGCAAATTCGGCCGACTGCGCCGTGGTGCTCAGCAGGCCCGCTGAAAGCAATAGCGTCGTTAAAGCAAGGGTTCGTTTCATCGTCAGCTCCTTTTCACGTGTCTCCGGTATCCGCCGGGCAATCCTTCGCAAATAAACTCATTTCCATTGTTGCTGGCATGGAGTTTATTGTGGACAGGAAAATGTCTACGGACGCAAAGCAGTGTAAAAGTCGTTCAAATGATGATGCTTACTTACGGTACAAAATGCCCTGGGCGTACCACTGTCCCGTAATAATGGTTTCATCAATCATCGTGATGACGTAATAATCTGCTTTTGCGGCAACGGCCTGTGCTTCAATTGCGTCTTCTGCATCATCCGGGGAACCACGAACCATCGCGGATACGGTACCCAGGCGTTGTAATCCTTCCGTCTGATTACGACGAATTTCCTGAGGATGATCGGTAACCGGCGGCGCCGGTTCTGGCGTACCCTGCAATACGGAACATCCGCTGAGCAGCGAGACCAGCAATAAAGCGGTAAGCCTGCGCATAAACCTGTCTCTTTTCCTGATAGCCATAGTGTAGTTGTCTGCGAATTTAGTTTTGGGGGAATGTTCCCGAAGTGTTATCTGGGACGTAGATTTCGAATGAAAATATCGTGAAACCGTAATCCAGCTCTCAACATTATGAATCATTCATCAGCACAGGATCGACAATGATTGAAATTGAAACTCGCCAGCTGAATGAGCATGAAATCATCCATGCTTTTCCGGCTGGTAAAGGTGAACAGCCGCTGCCGACGGTAGTTTTCTATCATGGCTTTCTCTCCTCGAAGCTGGTCTACAGCTATTTTGCCGTCGCGCTGGCGCAGGCCGGTTTCCGGGTGGTCATGCCTGATGCGCCGAATCATGGGGCACGCTTTACGGGCGATGAGCAGGCGCGGCTGGGGCTGTTCTGGCAAACGCTGCACGGCAATCTGACCGAGTTCGCCGGGCTGCGTGACGCGCTCTTGCAGGCCGGGCTGGTGGAGGGGAAACGGCTGGCGGTCGCAGGCGCATCAATGGGCGGAATGACGGCGCTGGGGATCATGACCAGGCATCCGGAGGTGACGTCCGTGGCTTGCCTGATGGGATCGGGCTACTTTACATCACTGGCAAAGACGCTGTTCCCGCCGCAGGCACCTCAGGAGATTGAGACCCTGTTGTCTGAATGGGACGTCAGCCATGCGCTTTCGCAGCTGGCCGATCGTCCGCTGCTGCTGTGGCATGGGGATGCCGACGACGTCGTACCGCCCGGTGAAACGTTTCGCCTGCAACAGGCGCTACAGCGTGAAGGGCTGGACAGCAATCTGACCTGCCTGTGGGGAGCAGGTGTCCGGCACCGTATTACCCCGGCCGCGCTGGAGTCAACCGTGGAATTCTTCCGTCAGCACCTTTAAACGCGCAGCACCGTGACACCCTGATCCTCCAGCTTGCTGAGGATCTCGGGGTTGGCGTTTTTGCCGGTGATCACCATGTCGATCTGTTCTGCGCGGCTGAACAGCATGCCTGCGCGTTCACCGACCTTGCTGCTGTCGACCAGCACCACCAGCTTGCCTACCACGTTAAGCATGTTCTGCTCTGCCATTGCGGTGAGCATATCGGTTTTATACAGGCCATCCGCCGTCAGGCCTTTGCCGCTGGTAAACATCCAGTGCCCGGCGTAGAGGCTGTTTTCACTGTCCTGCGGGCTCAGGGTGATGGACTGGCTCTTGTTATACTGGCCGCCCATGATCACCACGCTTTCATGTTCCTGGTCAATGAGATAGTTGGCCAGCGGCAGATAGTTGGTAATGATTTGCACCGGCTTGCCGCACATCTCACGGCCCAGCAGAAACGCCGTCGAACCGCAGTTGATCACCACGCTCTCCCCGGGATTCACCAGCTGTGACGCCGCTCTGGCAATCCGCACCTTTTCATCGTGATTCTGCGCCTGGTGGATGTTCATCGGCGTCCAGCGTGGACGCTGCTGGCTGATGGCCTCTGCGCCGTTGCGGACTTTTTTCAGCTTGCCGCTCTCATCCAGCTTGTTGATGTCCCGCCGCGCGGTAGCGGGGGAGATCCCTAAACGTTCGATCACTTTCTCGACGGTGATAAACCCTGTTTGCGCCAGGAGTTCCAGTAAAATTTGATGCCGTTGCGCTTCCGTCATGAGCTATTCCGATAAGAATTGATTTGAAAAGATGATATTTGAAATAGCGTGAAATTACTAAAATAAAAATGACATCGCCAGACGCAGGGTCTGGCGATTGGGCCTCGGTATCAGAGGAAGGACTTGAACGGCAGGTCTGGTTCAATCGTAAAGCAATCATCGAAACCACGCGGGTAGTGGTACTCAAGATTGTCTTTATCCAGCGGCCAGGTGAACTTGCCGCCAACCTGCCAGATGAACGGCTTGAAGCCATACTTGAGGCGGTCTTTTTTCATCTCCCACAGGACGCGGATCTCTTGCGGATCGGCCTGGAAGTTTGACCAGATATCATGGTGGAACGGGATCACCACTTTGGTGTTCAGCGCTTCGGCCATACGCAGCATGTCCGCGCTGGTCATTTTGTCGGTGATCCCGCGCGGGTTTTCACCGTAAGAGCCAAGCGCCACGTCAATCTGGTGCTCGTTACCGTGCTTCGCGTAGTAGTTGGAGTAGTGGGAGTCTCCGCTGTGATACAGGGAACCGCCAGGCGTTTTGAACAGATAGTTCACTGCGCGCTCGTCCATCCCGTCTGGCAGTACGCCTGCGGCTTTTTGATCGGCAGGCAGGGTGATCAATGCGGTGCGGTCAAAGGCATCCAGCGCGTGAATCTCAATGTCTTTGATTTTCACCACGTCGCCCGGCTTCATCACGATGCAGCGCTCTTTTGGCACGCCCCAGCCAATCCACAAATCCACGCAGGTCTGCGGCCCGATAAACGGTACGTCGTCCGCGCAGTTTTGCATTACCGCTGCCGCCACGTTCACGTCGATATGATCGTTGTGATCGTGGGTAGAGAGAACGGCATCGATCTGGCGAATGGCAAAAGGATCAAGCACAAAAGGCGTGGTGCGCAGGTTCGGCTGGAGCTTTTCAACGCCGGCCATACGCTGCATCTGGTGGCCTTTTTTCATCAGTGGATTGCCGTGGCTCTGTTTGCCGGTGCCGCACCAGAAATCGACACAAATGTTGGCGCCGCCTTCTGATTTCAGCCAGATCCCGGTACAGCCCAGCCACCACATCGCAAATGTGCCAGGAGCAACCTGTTCCTGCTCGATCTCTTCGTTCAGCCAGCTACCCCACTCCGGAAAGGTACTCAGAATCCATGATTCACGGGTGATGGTTTTCACTTTACTCATCGTTTGACTCCTGGTTTTAATCAAAAGTAATCATACTGTGACTTGTTGTGATTAATGCTGGCACTGTTTGAATCGATTTGCAATGGCTGTTTTGCGGAAAATTCCCCTCGCCACATCACAGAAAAAACATCATGACGTTGTTAAGATAACCGCTACAAATGATTAATATATTGAAATTTAAGAATTTATTTATTGGGTTATATCGGTAGTGAAAATCATTACTAACACCATGGAAATAAATTTCGTGATCCGTCACAAATAATCAAATGCAATCTTGTGATGATTATTTGTGATTAATAGAGTGATGACACCAACCACACAGGGATTGCCCCTCGTGTTCTCATTTTCTGGAGAGAGTTATGGAGATCCTCTACAACGTCTTTACCGTTTTCTTTAATCAGGTAATGACCAACGCCCCGCTGTTGCTGGGTATCGTGACGTGCCTGGGGTACATCCTGCTGCGCAAAAGCGTCAGCGTGATTATCAAAGGCACCATCAAAACCATCATTGGTTTTATGCTGTTGCAGGCGGGGTCTGGCATTCTGACCAGCACGTTTAAGCCGGTTGTTGCCAAAATGTCAGAGGTATACGGCATTAACGGCGCCATCTCTGACACTTACGCGTCCATGATGGCCACCATCGATCGCATGGGAGATGCGTACAGCTGGGTTGGGTATGCGGTACTGCTCGCGCTGGCGCTGAACATCATTTACGTGCTCCTGCGCCGCATCACTGGGATTCGCACCATCATGCTCACCGGGCACATTATGTTCCAGCAGGCGGGGCTGATTGCCGTTTCTCTCTATATCTTCGGCTACCCAATGTGGACCACGGTCATCTGCACGGCAGTGCTGGTCTCGCTTTACTGGGGCATCACCTCCAACATGATGTATAAGCCAACGCAGGACGTTACGGACGGCTGTGGCTTCTCCATCGGTCACCAGCAGCAGTTTGCCTCCTGGATCGCTTACAAAGTTGCGCCGTACCTGGGCAAAAAAGAGGAGAGTGTTGAAGACCTCAAATTGCCTGGCTGGCTGAATATCTTCCACGACAACATCGTCTCCACGGCGATTGTGATGACCATCTTCTTCGGTGCCATCCTGCTCTCCTTTGGCATTGACGTGGTGCAGGCGATGGCGGGTAAAACCCACTGGACGGTCTATATCCTGCAAACCGGTTTCTCCTTCGCCGTGGCCATTTTCATCATTACCCAGGGCGTGCGTATGTTCGTCGCCGAACTGTCGGAAGCGTTTAACGGCATCTCCCAGCGTCTGATCCCTGGCGCGGTGCTGGCGATTGACTGTGCGGCTATCTATAGCTTTGCGCCAAACGCCGTGGTCTGGGGCTTTATGTGGGGCACCATCGGCCAGCTGATTGCGGTGGGCATCCTGGTGGGCTGTGGCTCCTCAATCCTGATTATTCCTGGCTTTATCCCGATGTTCTTCTCCAACGCCACCATCGGCGTATTCGCTAACCACTTCGGCGGATGGCGCGCAGCGCTCAAGATCTGCCTGGTGATGGGCATGGTTGAAATCTTCGGATGCGTGTGGGCGGTCAAGCTCACCGGTATGAGCGCCTGGATGGGCATGGCGGACTGGTCAATTCTGGCGCCGCCGATGATGCAGGGCTTTGCCTCCGTCGGGCTGGTCTTTATGGCCGTCATCATCCTGATTGCACTGACTTATATGTTCTTCGCTGGCCGTTCGCTGCGAGCTGAAGAAGATGCGGAAAAACAAACAGCAGAAGTTTCTGCTCACTAAGGAGTTTCGATTATGACCGTACGTATCCTGGCTGTGTGTGGCAATGGGCAAGGAAGCTCCATGATCATGAAAATGAAAGTGGATCAGTTTTTAACCCAGTCAAACATTGACCACACGGTGAACAGCTGCGCAGTGGGTGAATACAAAAGTGAACTGAACGGCGCGGACATCATCATCGCCTCAACGCACATTGCCGGTGAGATTAGCGTCTCGGGGAACAAATATGTGGTAGGCGTACGCAACATGCTGTCGCCTGCGGATTTTGGGCCAAAACTGCTGGAAGTGATCAAAGAACACTTCCCACAAGACGCGAAGTGAGGACGCCACATGAAACTACGTGATTCGCTGGCAGAGAATAACTCCATCCTTTTACAAGCCGAAGCCAGCACCTGGCAGGAAGCGGTGAAGCTGAGCGTGGATCTGCTGGTTAAGGCGGACGTTGTCGAGCCGCGTTATTACCAGGCCATCCTGGATGGCGTGGCGCAGCACGGTCCCTATTTTGTGATTGCCCCGGGGCTGGCAATGCCGCACGGCCGCCCGGAAGAGGGTGTCAAGAAAACCGGTTTTGCGCTGGTGACGCTGAAAACCCCGCTGGTGTTCAACCACGAAGATAACGACCCGGTCGACATTCTGATCACTATGGCAGCTGTCGATGCCAACACCCACCAGGAGGTGGGCATCATGCAGATCGTCAACCTGTTTGATGATGAAGCTAATTTTGACCGTTTACGCGCCTGCCGTACCGCGCAGGACGTGCTGGATTTAATTGATAACGCCACTGCGGCGGCCGTTTAAGAGGAATTGAAAATGTCATTACCAATGTTGCAGGTCGCGCTGGATAACCAGACTCTGTCTCACGCTTACGAAACCACCCGTCTGATTGCGGAAGAAGTGGACATCATTGAAGTCGGCACCATTCTGTGCGTGGGCGAAGGCGTTCGTGCGGTTCGTGACCTGAAGGCGCTCTATCCGCATAAAATCGTGCTGGCGGATGCCAAAATCGCCGATGCGGGCAAAATTCTCTCTCGCATGTGCTTTGAAGCCAACGCCGACTGGGTCACCGTGATCTGCTGTGCGGATATCAACACTGCGAAAGGCGCGCTGGACGTGGCGAAGGAGTTCAATGGCGACGTGCAGATTGAACTGACCGGTTTCTGGACCTGGGAGCAGGCGCAGGAGTGGCGCGAAGCAGGTATCCAGCAGGTGGTTTATCACCGCAGCCGTGATGCACAGGCCGCAGGCGTGGCGTGGGGCGAAGCCGATATCAACGCGATCAAACGTCTGGCCGATATGGGCTTCAAAGTGACCGTAACCGGTGGCCTGGCGCTGGAAGATCTGCCGCTGTTCAAGGGGATTCCAATTCACGTCTTTATTGCCGGTCGTAGCATTCGCGATGCGGAATCTCCGGTGGAAGCTGCGCGTCAGTTTAAACGCTCAATCGCTCAGCTTTGGGGTTAAGGAGCGGGTATGTTGTCAAAACAGGTCCCGCTTGGCATCTATGAAAAGGCACTCCCTGCGGGGGAGTGCTGGCTGGAGCGGTTACAGCTGGCGAAGCAGCTGGGTTTCGATTTTGTCGAAATGTCGGTGGATGAGACGGACGAGCGTCTTGCTCGCCTGGACTGGCGCCGCGACCAGCGTCTGGCGCTGGTGAGCGCCATTGCCGAAACCGGCGTGCGCGTGCCATCCATGTGCCTGAGCGCTCATCGTCGTTTTCCGCTTGGCAGCGAAGATGATGCCGTACGCGCCGAAGGGCTGGAGATCATGCGTAAAGCCATTCGCTTTGCACAGGATGTCGGCATCCGCGTGATCCAACTGGCGGGTTACGATGTTTACTATCAGGAAGCCAATGATGAAACGCGCCGTCGTTTCCGTGACGGCCTGAAAGAGAGCGTTGAGATGGCAAGCCGTGCGCAGGTGACGCTGGCGATGGAGATCATGGATTATCCGTTGATGAACTCCATCAGCAAGGCGCTGGGCTACGCGCACTATCTGAATAACCCGTGGTTCCAGCTTTATCCGGATATCGGCAACCTGTCGGCATGGGATAACGACGTACAGATGGAGCTTCAGGCGGGCATCGGGCATATCGTGGCGGTGCACGTTAAAGATACCCGTCCTGGCGTGTTTAAAAACGTACCGTTCGGCACCGGGGTGGTGGATTTCGAACGGTGCTTCCAGACGCTCAAACAGACAGGTTATTGCGGGCCTTACCTGATTGAGATGTGGAGCGAAACCGCGGACGACCCGGCGGCAGAAGTGGCGAAAGCCCGGGACTGGGTGCGCGAGCGCATGGCGCGGGCAGGGCTGATGGAGGCGGAACATGCTTAAGCTGAAACAGCAGGTCTTTGAAGCCAATATGGATCTGCCGCGCTATGGACTGGTGACGTTTACCTGGGGCAACGTAAGCGCCATCGATCGCGAGCAGGGGCTGGTGGTGATTAAGCCGAGCGGCGTGGCCTATGACGCCATGAAAGTGGACGATATGGTGGTGGTTGACCTGGAAGGACGCGTCGTTGAAGGCAAATGGCGCCCTTCTTCTGATACGGCAACCCATCTGGCGCTGTACCAGCGTTACCCGTCCCTGGGGGGCGTTGTGCATACCCATTCCACGCACGCCACCGCCTGGGCACAGGCCGGGCTGGCGATCCCTGCTTTGGGTACAACGCACGCGGATTACTTCTTCGGCGATATTCCCTGCACGCGAGCGTTAACGCAGGCTGAGGTCGAAGGAGAGTACGAACTTAACACCGGCAGGGTCATTATCGAAACGCTGGGTGAGACGGAACCACTGCATACGCCGGGTATTGTGGTGTACCAGCATGGTCCGTTCTCCTGGGGTAAAGATGCGCATGACGCCGTGCATAACGCGGTGGTGATGGAAGAGGTGGCTCGAATGGCGTGGATTGCGCGCGGCATTAACCCACAGCTTCAGGGCATTGACGATTACCTGATGAACAAGCATTTCATGCGTAAGCACGGCCCGAATGCTTATTACGGGCAGAAGTGAATAAGTGCTCTGGAATACCGAAACAGTTGTAACCGGTGGTATTCCGGAGCCATTCATAAAAAAGCCCCCTGGCAGGGGGCAAATCATATATGGCTTTGATTTTCGTTTGCTTTCCTGATGCTGGCGATAAAGCGTTACTGGTAAATATCTGCACTGGCGTGCATATTACCGTTGCTGCCGGGCTCACGTGTCAGCATGACGTGATAGTATTTTGCGCCCTGCGCATCGGTTTCTTCATTAAGCGCCTGATCTGCTTCACTTTCAGTGGCGAAGTTATGATTGATGTAAATAACGCCTAAGCTCTGCACATCATCCATGTTTCTGGCCTGTTGGCTGTCTATTCTGATGGCTGCCATCGCGTTTGCACTGAGCAAAAGCGCAGCCAAAATGGCGATTGCGATTCTTTTCATGATATGCGCTCCACGACTGCGTGCTGTGATACGGGGTAATGCTCTCCTTCTCTGTTCAGGGTTTCTGATTAAAGTGTAATCGCTACTCGGGTTGCGATGGGTGACCATTTCTGATGGTGTTGTTCAAAAAAACAGCGCTTCTGATGAGTGCGATTTTAAATCACCCACTTAGAACAGCTTTACCCTTTGTGCGAATTATTTGTGCAATCAGCTTGAGTTTCCTGGGGGGCGCAAGTATTATGACGCGTCAATTTTTCAGCCGACCTTTAACACGTTCCTTGCCTCCCCGGGCCTCGGCTGACCCAGACAGGAGGCTGAATAATCCGTAAGGAGCAATTCGATGCGTCATTACGAAATCGTTTTTATGGTCCACCCTGACCAGAGCGAACAGGTTCCGGGCATGATCGAGCGTTACTCTGCTGCCATCACTGGTGCAGAAGGCACGATCCACCGTCTGGAAGACTGGGGCCGCCGTCAGCTGGCTTACCCGATCAACAAACTGCACAAAGCACACTACGTTCTGATGAACGTTGAAGCTCCGCAGGAAGTGATCGATGAGCTGGAAACTACCTTCCGCTTCAACGATGCCGTTATCCGCAGCATGGTTATGCGTACCAAACACGCAGTGACCGAAGCATCTCCGATGGTTAAAGCGAAAGACGAGCGCCGTGAGCGTCGCGATGATTTCGCAAACGAAACCGCAGATGATTCTGATGCTGGGGATTCTGAAGAGTAATTTCTGATGACCAACCGTCTGGTGTTGTCCGGCACCGTGTGCAGGACCCCCCTTCGAAAGGTCAGCCCATCAGGAATTCCGCATTGCCAGTTCGTGCTTGAGCATCGTTCTGTGCAAGAGGAAGCCGGGTTTCACCGGCAGGCGTGGTGCCAAATGCCCGTGATTATTAGCGGACACGAAAACCAGGCCATTACTCACAGTTTAACGGTCGGTAGCGCAGTAATCGTTCAGGGGTTCATTTCTTGCCACAAGGCAAAGAACGGTCTGAGCAAAATGGTTCTGCATGCCGAGCAGATTGATTTGATAGATTCTGGAGACTAGCCATATGGCACGTTATTTCCGTCGTCGCAAGTTCTGCCGTTTCACCGCGGAAGGCGTTCAAGAGATCGACTATAAAGATATCGCAACGCTGAAAAACTACATCACCGAAAGCGGTAAGATTGTCCCAAGCCGTATCACCGGTACTCGTGCAAAATATCAGCGTCAGCTGGCTCGCGCTATCAAACGCGCTCGCTACCTGTCTCTGCTGCCGTACACTGATCGTCATCAGTAATCGGGCACGGTCCATTAATACGACTTTAAGAGGATAAGGTAATGCAAGTTATTCTGCTTGATAAAGTAGCAAACCTGGGCAGCCTGGGTGATCAGGTAAACGTTAAAGCGGGTTACGCTCGTAACTTCCTGGTTCCACAGGGTAAAGCTGTTCCAGCTACTAAGAAAAACGTAGAGTTTTTCGAAGCACGTCGTGCTGAACTGGAAGCCAAACTGGCTGACGTTCTGGCGGCTGCTAACGCTCGCGCTGAAGCAATCAACGCACTGGGCACCGTTACTATCGCGTCTAAAGCTGGCGACGAAGGTAAACTGTTCGGTTCCATCGGTACCCGCGATATCGCTGATGCTGTTACTGCGGCAGGCGTTAAAGTGGCTAAGAGCGAAGTTCGTCTGCCGAACGGCGTTCTGCGTACCACTGGTGAGCACGAAGTTGACTTCCAGGTTCACAGCGAAGTGTTCGCTAAACTGGTTGTTAACGTAGTAGCTGAGTAATTTTTTACTCTGCTCACGTCGAAGCGCCGGCCTTGTGCCGGCGTTTTGCTTTTTAGCATGACCCTGCGTCATCTTTTGCTCTTGTAAGGTCGCTATTCCTGACGCATTCTCTGATAATAAATTGAAACGCAATTTTATTTATGAGATTTGTCATGGATACTGCCCTGCCCACGCCCGTCTTTGCCCGTCGACATGTGGCCTATGCCTGCGCCACGCTCTGCTGTCTGCTTTGGGGAAGCTCGTACCCGGCCATTAAAAGTGGCTACGAACTTTTTCAGATCGCGACCGACGATATCCCCTCCAAAGTCGTTTTTGCCGGATACCGTTTTCTGTTTGCCGGCGCGTTGCTACTGCTTTTTGCCCTGGCCCAGCGAAAGCCGATTGGCAGGCTCACGCCCACGCAGTTTGGCCAGCTCACGATCCTCGGACTGACCCAGACCTCCCTCCAGTACACCTTCTTTTATATCGGCCTGGCCTACACGACCGGGGTGAACGGCTCCATCATGAATGCCACCGGGACCTTCTTCAGCGTGCTGCTGGCGCACTTTATCTACCACAACGACAAACTCAGCTATAACAAAACGCTGGGCTGTGTTCTGGGCTTTGCCGGGGTGATGCTGGTGAACTTCCACAGCGGGTTAAGCGATTTCCAGTTTGTCTGGAAAGGTGACGGATTTGTGGTGCTGGCGGCCTTTATTCTCTCTGCGGCCACGCTTTACGGGAAACGCATTTCCCAGACCGTTGACCCGACGGTGATGACTGGCTGGCAGCTGGGGATAGGCGGGGCGGCACTGGTTGCGGGAGGCTATGCCACGGGCGGGACGCTGGAGGTGCACAGCATGAAAGCCGTCGCCGTGCTGGGGTATCTGACACTGCTCTCATCCGTGGCGTTCGCCCTGTGGAGCGCGCTGCTGAAAGTGAACCGCGTGAGTATGATTGCCCCGTTCAACTTTGTCATTCCTGTAGCAGGAACGGTGCTCTCCGCCATCTTCCTCGGCGAAAACATTCTGGACATCAAATACGCGATTGCGCTGGTGCTGGTCTGCTCGGGGATCGGGTGGGTGAATAAACGGCGTGCCTGAGAACAAAAGTGCCGGGTGGCGGCATCGCCTTACCCGGCCTGGGCCATTAACGTGCTCTGATGAAACTGCCGTCCGGCTGGCGGGTAAACAGTACCTGCTGCCCGTTTCCGGTATCGATCGTTAACCCGGTCACCACGCCGCTGGCATTCTGGCGGATCTGCACCATCTGACCATTTTGCAGGTTGCTGAGCGGCTTGCCTGCCCCCTCGACTTGCGCCATGGCATACACATCCGTTGCTGGCAGATTGTGGTCGCGGAACAGCTGGGCAAGGGTTTTCCCGGGCTCTACGCGATACGAACGCCACTGCTGCTCAATGCCGGTGGGCTGTTGCGCCTGTGGCTCTGAAGGGGCGGCGGCCTGCTCCTGATCTTCCTGAACCGGTTCAGGTTCAACCGGCGCAACCTGGCCCGGATCGTTAGACGGTGTGACCAGCTGCGTCTGCATCGGCTGTGAATCAGGCTGCGGCTGGCTTTGCGACTGGATATCCAGCTCAGCATTCCGGCTGACCGGCGCGGTATCAACGTTGTCACTGCCGGAAGGAAGCAGGAAGCCGATGACGATCAGCAACGCGCCGATGATAATGCCTCTGCGGTGCAAAGGCGGCAGCGGGTCCATGATGCGAAAGTTATCCGGCGCATGCCAGATTTTCGCCAGGGTAGGTTTCAGTTCAAATCGCCCGGGCATGGCTCTCCTCCTGCTCCGCGTCTTTTTATCCTGTCCTGAGAAGTGTAGTTTGCTAACTGCCTGATGGGCGTAACAAAGCCAGCTTTCGTGACATATATTAGGGAAAATCCTGACGGCTACTATTGTTTCCGTTTCGTCGCAGTTTGTCACCTTTACTTAAGACAAAGTTTTACCCATAAGGGCATGGCTGATATGCTGCCCGCTACTTTAAATGTGATGGAAGGAAAACCCATGACCACCCCGACTTTTGACACTATCGAAGCGCAGGCAAGCTACGGCATCGGCTTGCAGGTAGGACAGCAGCTGAGCGAATCCGGCCTGGAAGGTCTGTTACCGGAAGCGCTGGTGGCGGGTATCGCTGACGCGCTGGAAGGCAAGCAGCCCGCTGTGCCGGTTGACGTTGTGCACCGTGCGCTGCGTGAAATCCACGAACGTGCTGACGCCGTACGTCGCGCGCGTTTCGAAGAGATGGCGGCAGAAGGCGTGAAATATCTGGAAGAGAACCGTGAGCGTGAAGGCGTGAACAGCACCGAGTCCGGCTTGCAGTTCCGCGTAATCAATCAGGGGGATGGCGCAATCCCGGCGCGTACCGACCACGTTCGCGTACACTACACCGGTAAGCTGATCGACGGTACCGTGTTCGACAGCTCCGTCGCGCGTGGCGAACCGGCTGAATTCCCGGTTAACGGCGTTATCGCAGGCTGGATCGAAGCCCTGACCCTGATGCCAGTAGGTTCCAAATGGGAATTGACTATCCCGCACAACCTGGCTTACGGCGAGCGTGGCGCTGGCGCGTCCATTCCGCCATTCAGCACCCTGGTGTTTGAAGTCGAGCTGCTGGAAATCCTGTAATTGGTTTTTCTTATTTTCCTCTCTCCGATCGGGGAGAGGAAAATAGCGATAAAACCCGGAGTTACGACGGAATCAACATTTTGTATTGCAAACGAAACTGTTACGTGTATTTTTGTGAGCTGTTTCGCGCTGTATGAGTGATATGACACTCACTTTCAACATATTATTAACATAATATTCAAATCATAGTATTCATCCCGCCGATTCTTACCTACTATCGATTAGTCCTTACACAGGGGCCGTCATTTATTTGGCGTAAATAAAGGCCAGAAGAGCCTTAACAACACAGACAGGCATAAACAGGAAAATATCACATGGTAGATCAGGTCAAAGTCGCCGCCGCAGAAGAGGCGACGTCTGAACAGTCGCTACGGCGAAATCTCACAAACCGTCACATTCAGCTTATTGCCATTGGCGGAGCCATCGGCACCGGGCTGTTTATGGGCTCGGGCAAAACCATCAGTCTTGCTGGTCCGTCGATCATCTTCGTTTATATGATCATCGGTTTTATGCTCTTTTTCGTGATGCGTGCAATGGGTGAATTGCTGCTCTCGAATCTCGAATACAAATCCTTCAGCGACTTCGCGTCAGACCTGCTCGGCCCGTGGGCGGGCTATTTTACCGGCTGGACCTACTGGTTCTGCTGGGTGGTTACCGGCATGGCGGATGTTGTCGCTATTACGGCCTACGCCCAATTCTGGTTCCCCGGCCTGTCGGACTGGGTGGCTTCGCTGGCGGTGATTGTTCTGCTGCTGAGCCTGAACCTCGCCACCGTTAAAATGTTCGGTGAGATGGAGTTCTGGTTCGCGATGATCAAAATCGTCGCCATCATCGCGCTGATTGTCGTCGGGCTGGTGATGGTGCTGACGCACTTCCAGTCGCCAACCGGCGTACAGGCCTCGTTTGCCCATCTGTGGAATGACGGCGGCTGGTTCCCGAAAGGGATCAGCGGCTTCTTTGCCGGCTTCCAGATTGCGGTGTTCGCGTTTGTCGGGATTGAGCTGGTCGGCACCACGGCGGCGGAAACCAAAGATCCGGAGAAATCCCTGCCGCGCGCGATCAACTCCATTCCGCTGCGTATCATCATGTTCTACGTGTTCGCGCTGATCGTCATTATGTCCGTGACGCCATGGAGCTCGGTGGTGCCAACCAAGAGCCCGTTCGTCGAGCTGTTCGTGCTGGTGGGGCTGCCTGCTGCCGCGAGCCTGATTAACTTCGTGGTGCTGACCTCTGCGGCCTCTTCCGCGAACAGCGGCGTCTTCTCTACCAGCCGTATGCTGTTCGGTCTGGCGCAGGAGGGCGTTGCTCCGAGCGCGTTTGCCAAACTGTCTAAACGCGCGGTTCCGGCGAAAGGGCTGACCTTCTCCTGCATCTGTCTGCTGGGCGGTGTGGTGATGCTCTACGTCAACCCGAGCGTAATCGGGGCGTTCACCATGATCACCACGGTGTCGGCGATCCTGTTCATGTTCGTCTGGACCATCATCCTCTGCTCGTACCTGGTGTACCGCAAGCAGCGTCCACACCTGCATGAGAAGTCGATCTACAAGATGCCGCTGGGCAAGCTGATGTGCTGGGTGTGCATGGCGTTCTTCGTCTTCGTGCTGGTGCTGCTGACGCTGGAAGAAGATACCCGACAGGCGCTGATCGTCACGCCGCTGTGGTTTATCGCGCTGGGGCTGGGCTGGCTGTTTATCGGTAAGAAACGTATGGCGGGCATGCGTTAAGCATGTTGCCGGGTGGCGCTGACGCTTACCCGGCCTACGTTCGCGGACGTTGTAGGCCCGGTAAGCGCTAGCGCCACCGGGCTTTTTTATTTACCCGATAATGCACGCGGGAACAGAACGTTATTCTCGAGACTGATGTGTTCCATCAGATCGTCGATCATCTCGTTAATGCCGTTGTACATGGCTTTCCAGGTGGTGCACGCTTCTGGCGGCGGTGTGACGTTGTCGGTGGTGTGTTTGATCACTTCCAGCAGTTCGCCGGCGTCATCATGTTCGCTTTCCATCACGCTGATGGGCCCCATGGCCTGGCTGCCCATGCCCTGTTTGATCATCGGGAAGAGGATCTGCTCCTCTTTCATCATGTGGCTGGAAAGTTCTTCGTGCAGCATGGTCAGGTATTTCGCCAGGCCGCGCGGTACGGAAGGTTTATCGGCATGAACGCGTTCAACTTTGGTCGCCTGTAAAATCAGCTCCGGCAGCTGCTCGCGGTGACGGTCGTGGTAACGCACAATGATGTGGTCGATGATTTCAGCCAGCGGCGCGGTGCGCCAGTCTTTGTCGACGGGCTGTTCAGCCAGCTGAGCCAGCTCCGCTTCGATAGCCTCCACATCCAGCTCTTTACGCGACGCTGCGCGCGCCAGCGTTTGCTTACCACCGCAGCAGTAATCCATATCGTATTTACGGAACAGCGCAGAAGCGCGAGGGATGGAGAGCGCCAGCTCGCCTAAGGGTTGGTCGCGGAAGGCCATAGCAGTTACCTCATCATTAGGAATATAAGATGCATTTTAAATACATCTTTAAGTAGATACTATAACCCTTTAGAGGCAAGGGTGAAAATGCGAAGGCGATCACAAAAAAAGCGTGCTTTTAACTTGCTGATTGAATGCAGAAAAGGGCTTTCGAAAGTTTTTAAAGGTGGAGAAACAGTAAACAACCTGCCGCGCGTGCCGATAGATACAGGTCAGACAATACCTGTATATAAAAAAGGCAACGCATGTTTAAACGTATAAAAGTCATTACTCTTTTGATTTCGGTGCTGCTTGTGCTCGGCATCATGCAACTGATCTCCGCCGGCATTTTCATCAATGCACTCAATAACGATAAAGAGAACTTCACCGTTTCTCAGCTTTCCAGCCAGAACGTCGCGGAATTTACCGACGCCTGGATCAGCCTGAACCAGGCGCGCGTCACCCTCAACCGCGGCATGCTGCGCCTGCAAAGCAGCATGGCGTCGCAAATTAACGGCGGGCAGCTGAACGAGCTGGTCAATACCGCGAAAAACCTGCTGGCCGATGCCCAGACCCATTACGATAAATACTATGCGCTGCCGGAAACGCCGGGTATGGACGAGCACCTGGCCGATCGCCTGGAAGAGCAGTACCGCGTCTACTCCGCCACGCTGACGCAAATGAACGTTCTGCTGGGGCAGGGCAATCTGGAAGATATGTTCAAACAAAATGCCGAACAGAAGCAGACCGCGATGCAAAAGGTTTATCGCGAGTGGCGTGAGGCGCAGGCCGCGCTGACCGCCAAAGGTATCCAGGACAATGAAAGCGACTACAAACGCATTCTGTGGATCCTCTCTGCGGTGATGCTGCTGGTGATCGCGGTGATTATTTCCAGCTGGATTGCGATGCGCCGCGTGCTGCTGCTGCCGCTGGAAGAGGTGATCAACCATATCCGCGCCATTGCCGCAGGGGATTTAACCCAGCCGATTCAGGCTGAGGGTAAAAATGAAATGGCGATCCTGGCGCGCAACGTTCAGGAGATGCAGACTGCGCTGGCCAACACGGTGGGCGTGGTGCGTGAAGGCGCAGATACCATCTACACCGGCGCGGGTGAAATCTCGGCGGGCAGCAACGATCTCTCCTCTCGTACCGAGCAACAGGCCGCTTCTCTGGAAGAGACGGCAGCCAGCATGGAACAGTTAACCGCCACCGTGAAGCAAAACGCCGATAACGCGCGTCAGGCGTCGCGTCTGGCGCTGGACGCCTCCTCCACCGCGAAGAAGGGCGGTAACGTGGTCGAGGGCGTTGTGCGCACCATGGATGAAATCGCCACCAGTTCCAGCAAAATCGCGCAAATTACTAACGTGATCGACGGCATTGCTTTCCAGACCAATATTCTGGCGCTGAACGCGGCGGTAGAAGCGGCGCGCGCGGGCGAGCAGGGACGTGGCTTCGCGGTTGTCGCGGGCGAGGTGCGTACCCTAGCCCAGCGCAGCGCGCAGGCGGCGAAAGAGATCAAAGCGCTGATCGATGATTCCGGCGAACGCGTCAACGCGGGTTCTCAGCTGGTGAATGAGGCGGGCGCGACGATGGCGGAGATCGTCAATGCGGTTACGCGCGTGACGGACATCATGGGTGAGATTGCGTCGGCCTCCGACGAACAGAGCCGCGGTATCGACCAGGTGGGTCAGGCGGTGGCCGAGATGGATCGCGTCACCCAGCAGAACGCCTCGCTGGTTGAAGAATCTGCGGCGGCAGCGGCGGCGCTGGAAGATCAGGCAGCACGCCTGAACGACGCGGTGGCGGTGTTTAAGATCACCCGCAACCAGGCGGTGAAAGCCGCGCCGGTAAAGACCTATGCACCTAAAGCGCAGCCCGTCGCGGCGGCGTCTGAAGCGAACTGGGAGACGTTCTAAAGGCTTGCCCGGTGGCGGCTACGCCTTACCGGGCCTACGAGGCGTTATTTTGTAGGCCGGGTAAGCGTCAGCGCCACCCGGCAGAAATCACCCCTCCGACGCCGGAACGACCATCGGTTTTTCCGGCTTCGCTCTCACCGCAATCACCACCCCAACGACCAGCAGCGCGATCCCGCACGCCGTTAGCAGCGGCGGCACGCTCTGACGCATCAGGAAGGTATAGAGCAGCCCTGCCAGCGTCTCAAAGACAATCAGCGGCCCCAGTATCACCGTCGGCAGCTTCTGGCTGGCAATGTTCCAGCACAGCGCGCCCACCCACGAACAGAGCACGGCAATGGCGACCATTAACCCGACGAATACCCACGGGCGCGGTCCGAAGGGCAGGGTAAATGCCGGTTGCTGGCTACCCAGCCAGACACACGCGCCCACATAGCCCAGCAACGAGACGGGGAGGGTGACCAGCGCCTGCGCCGTCGCCCACATCATCGGATGTTTATCCGGGTTTTCCCGCAGCCAGCGTGCGTTGCGCAGGGCATACCAGGCCCAACAGACAACCGAAATAAACGCCAGAAAGATCCCTGAACCGTAACGCCACAAGCTGAAGTTTTCGAGGCCGTGGCGAAGCTCGGCAATATTCACGCATACCAGCCCCACGGCGATGCAGACCAGCGCCGGCGCCATTTTTGACCACGCCAGTTTGCCGTCACGCTGGCTGTAAAGCAGGTTCGCGAAAACCGGGATGACCACCGGCAGCGTGCCGATAATCATGGTCGACACCGGCGCACCGGTGCGCTGAATGGCGCTCGCCAGACAGACGTAGTAGATCAGATTACCCATCATGGTCAGCGCCAGCGCGGTGAGCCAGTCCTGGCGGCCCAGCTGACGCAGACGCGCGCGCCCCAGCCACGCCAGCGGCACGGCAATCAGCCCCAGCGCCAGGTAACGTCCGGTCGACTGCAATATTGCCGGGTACTCCGGCACAATCAGCGGGCCGACAAAAATCAGCCCCCACATCAAACCCGCAAGCAGGGCATACAACACGCCGCTAATCATTTTTCCATCCATCTTGATTCACTTTGCGCTCAGTGTAGAAGGGCAAAACGCGCGCGTATTGTATGAGGTTGCGCATTAGCGCGGCATAACCTGCTTCTGGTAGCGCACGGGCGTGATACCGTAGCGACGGGTGAAGGCGCGGGTCAGGTGCGACTGATCGGTCAGCCCGGTCGCGGCGGCCACCTCGGCGGCAGGCATGCCATGGGTGAGGAAGGCTTTTGCGCGCCACAGCCGGATGGCCATCAGCATCTGGTGGGGCGTAACGTGGAAATGGGCTTTGAACTGGCGCTGAAAATGGTACGGGCTGAGCGAGACAACGTTAGCCAGCTCGTCCAGGGTCAGCGAGCGCATATAGTTGTCGTGCAGATAGTCGCGAACGCGTCCGAAGCGGTGCGCGGCCTCCTGCACCACCGGCGCATGATGGGCCAGCGGCTGAAAAGTCTGAATCAAATCCAGTAGCAGCCCCTTCTGCGCCAGCGGATCGTTGGTGTGCCACAGGCCGTAAATTAACCGGCCAATCTGCTGCGAGCGCATAGGGTCGTGGCGCGTGACGTCATTAAACCACCAGTGACGCAGGCCGGTGACCTCTTCCAGCAGGTCGGGTTCGATGTAGACCATCCGGTAGCGCCAGCCGCCTTCGGTGGCGGATTCCCCGGTGTGGATCTCGTCCGGGTTCATGGTCACGACGGATTTTTCCGCGGCAAGATGCTGGGTACCGCGATAGCGGAAGCGTTCGGCACCGGTTTCGATAGTGCCGATACCGAAGGCTTCATGAGTGTGAGGCTCAAAGGCGTAGTCAGAGATATGGGCGTGATAAAGCTCCAGGCCCGGCAGCTGCGCCAGATGGCGAAAGCGCGCGCTGTCTCTCTCATCAGTGAACTGTTCCGGTACGCCTTGCACGGTGAGCCTCCTTGTGGGTCATCGCTTCATTATCAGAGATGACCCGAGGGGATGCCACAAAAAATAACCAATTTTTAACAACTACAGGATGTCTTTGACGCTTTCCGCCAGCGGCGTCGTCGGGCGGCCAATGAGCTTGCTCAGGGTACGGCTGTCGTCGAACAGACCGCCTTTGGACGCGCCGGTATCGGAATCCGCCAGCATCTCCGCCAGCCCGGCAGGCAGACCAACGCCCTTCAGCGCAGCGGCGAAATCGGCTTCGCTGAGGTTCTGATACGTTATCGGTTTACCGCTCTGCTTGCTCAGTTCCGCAGCCAGTTCGCTCAGCGTCCAGGCATTATCACCTGCCAGTTCATACACCTTGCCGGCATGACCCTCTTCAGAAACCACTTTCGCTGCCGCTGCCGCGTAATCGGCACGGGTCGCAGAGGCAATTTTGCCTTCGCCTGCGGCACCCATAAATACGCCGTGTTCCAGCGCTGGCGGCGCGCTTGCCAGGTAGTTTTCGGTGTACCAGCCGTTGCGCAGCAGAGCGTAAGGCACGCCGGAGGCCGCCAGGGCATTTTCGGTTTCGACGTGCTCCACGTGCAGACCCAGCGGGGATTTGTCAGCATGCAGCAGGCTGGTATAGGCGATGAATTTCACCCCGGCGGCTTTGGCGGCGTTTATCACGTTCTGGTGCTGTACGGCGCGCTGGCCCACTTCGCTGGAGGAGATGAGCAGCAGTTTATCCACGCCGTTCAGCGCGGTGGTAAATGCGGCTTCTTCGGTGTAATCCGCCTGGCGCACAACGACCCCTTGCTGACGCAACGCTTCGGCTTTCGCCGGGTTACGCACAATAGCCACGATCTGGCTGGCCGGAACGGTTTTCAGCAGTTCTTCAATAACGTGTTGGCCAAGCTGGCCGGTTGCGCCGGTAATCGCGATCATGATGAATCTCCTTCGTGTTTGTCTGGTGTTGTGGCACACTATCACCATAACTAACTTTTAGTAAGTACGTACAAAAAGGTAAGTATGAAAACAACAATACCGACGCTCAGCGAGCAAATGCGCGATGGCAATCTCTTTGCGGAACAGTGCCCGTCACGGGAGGTGCTCAAACACGTAACCAGCCGCTGGGGCGTGCTGATCCTGGTGGCGTTACGTCAGGGGACGCATCGCTTCAGCGATCTGCGCCGCAAGATGGGCGGCGTCAGCGAGAAGATGCTGGCTCAGTCTTTACAGGCGCTGGAGCATGACGGGTTTGTCGATCGCGTGTCGTATCCGGTCGTGCCGCCGCATGTGGAGTATAGCCTGACGCCGATGGGGCAGGAGGTAAGCGAGAAGGTGGCCGCACTGGCCGACTGGATTGAGGTCAATACGCCGCAGGTGCTGGCGAATAGGGACGAGCGTGCGGCATGAAATGCCGGGTGGCGCTTGCGCTTACCCGGCCTACGGGATCGAGGATTGCGGGTAGGCCGGGTAAGGCGAAGCCGCCACCCGGCACAATCATCGCTATCTGCTCAAATCCACCTGATAAATCGCAAACCCAATATCATCCGTCGCGACCTTTTGCATCGGATACTGCGCCTTATCCTTGATAAACACGGCTGCTTTATCGGACGGAGATGTCTCAAAGCGAATATCCAGCTTCGTGTCGCTGTGGATCGGCGCCAGACGCCAGTTGTTATCCACCGCCGGATGAATTTCACCCGCCTTTTTCGACTCCGCGCTGATCCACGCCGCCAGCACCGAACGGTTCTCATCCGGCGAGGCAAAGGCGATGTGGCTGTCACCCGTACCGGCAAACTTACCGCCATAGGCGCGGTAGTTGTTGGTCACCACCAGGAAAGTGGCATTCGGATCAATCGCTTTGCCGTTGAAAGTCAGGTTTTTGATGCGTTCTGCCTGCGGATGAATGGCCTGACATTCGCCGTCATATTTCGCGGGCTGGGTAACGTCAATCTGATATTCCACGCCGTCGATCACGTCGAAGTTGTAGGTGCGGAAACCGTCCCAGTTAATCAGCGACTGCGGTTTGCTGCTGTGCGGATCGATCTGGTTGAACTGTCCGGCAGAGCACTCCAGCCACTCCTTCACCTCTTTCCCGGTAGCTTTCACCACCACGAGGGTGTTGGGATAGAGGTAGAGATCGGCGGCATTACGGAAGGTCAGCTGGCCTTTTTCCACCTCAACGTAGCTGGCCGGATCGTTCTTCCGCCCGCCCACTTTGAATGGCGCCGCGGCAGACAGTACAGGCAGATTTGCCAGATCCGGATCGCCCTGAATATAGTGCTCCGCATAGGCTTTCTGCGCCATGTTGACTACCTGCACGGTCGGGTCATCCTGTACCAGCGCGAGGAAGCTGTACATGTTATCAGCCGATTTACCGATCGGCTTGCTGACAAATTCACGCGTCGCGTCGTGGTCATGCTTCAGGACGTCGACCAGCTTTTTATCTTCCCCTGCCAGAGATTTTTTGGCCGCTGCGTCGTAGATCGGACGCGCTTCCGCTTTCGACTGCGTGACTTTCCAGCTTCCGCTGTCGTTATTCAGCACCAGATCCACCACGCCAAGGTGGTCGCCCCACATGCCCGGCATCACCGATGGCACACCGTTGAGCGTCCCTTTTTCGATGTCCGCGCCTTTGATACCTGCGAAACCTTTGCCCGGGAAGACGGCGTGGGCGTGACCAAACAGGATCGCATCCACGCCGGGCACCTGGCTGAGATAGTACACGGAGTTCTCAGCCATCACCTGATACGGGTCGGCCGAGAGGCCAGAGTGCGCCACGACGACGACCACATCCGCCCCTTTCGCCCGCATCTCCGGCACGTATTTGCGCGCGGTTTCGGTAATGTCGTTGACAGTCACTTTCCCGTCGAGGTTGGCTTTATCCCACGTCATGATCTGCGGCGGCACAAAACCGATATAGCAGATTTTCAGCGTCTGTTTTTTACCGTCCTGGTCGACAACCTCGGTCTCTTTAATCAGATAAGGGGTAAAGAGCGGCTTCTTCGTCTTAACGTCGATGATATTGGCGTTAACGTACGGGAATTTTGCCCCTGCCAGCGCGTCGTGCAGGTATTTCAGGCCGTAGTTAAATTCGTGGTTGCCCAGATTGCCAACCGCATAATCCAGGGTGTTCATCGCTTTATAGACAGGGTGGACCTCGCCTTTTTTCAGCCCCTTCGCCGCCATGTAGTCGCCGAGCGGACTGCCCTGAATTAAGTCCCCGTTATCGACCAGCACGCTGTTTTTCACTTCACCGCGGGCGGCGTTGATCAAACTTGCCGTGCGTACCAGTCCGAATTTTTCCGTAGGGGTATCTTTGTAGTAATCGAAGTCCATCATATTGCTGTGCAGATCGGTGGTTTCCAGAATACGGAGATCCACCGTCGCTGCCTGAACGCTTGCCGCAATCAGCGTTGCCAGGAGCGTTGCGCTAAACTTAATCATCTGAGGAGTCCTTTTTTCGATCCAAGCCACAAAAGAATATGTATGTAGTATTTGTTGCTTACAGAAGTGTGAATGCTGCCAGAAAAAAGGGCGCTGAAACCAGAATTGCTTCACAGATAGCGGAATTGTTCACATTACGATATAACTAAAACAATAAGTTATGCCCACTGCGTTAACGAAGAGGTGGAGAATGTTAGATAAAATTTGTCAGCTCGCACGGGATGCGGGTGATGCCATTATGCAGGTGTACGACGGTGCGAAACCAATGGATGT
The DNA here is from genome assembly GCF_049238705.1 of Enterobacter cloacae complex sp. IR5403. Classification (NCBI taxonomy): domain Bacteria; kingdom Pseudomonadati; phylum Pseudomonadota; class Gammaproteobacteria; order Enterobacterales; family Enterobacteriaceae; genus Enterobacter; species Enterobacter cloacae complex sp. IR5403. The sequence continues at coordinate 80,812 of NZ_JBMKHP010000010.1, forward strand.
TGTCAGCAAAGCGGACGACTCCCCGGTGACGGCGGCGGATATCGCGGCGCATGCGGTGATCCTGAAAGGGTTGCAGGCCCTGACGCCGGATATTCCGGTCCTTTCTGAAGAAGCGCCCCAGAGCTGGGATGAACGTCAGCACTGGCAGCGTTACTGGCTGGTCGACCCGCTGGACGGCACGAAAGAGTTTATCAAGCGTAACGGTGAATTCACCGTCAACATCGCCCTGATTGAAAAAGGAAAAGCGGTGCTTGGCGTGGTTTACGCCCCGGTAATGAAGGTGATGTACAGCGCGGCGGAAGGTAAAGCCTGGAAGGAAGAGTGCGGCGTGCGTAAGCAGATCCAGGTGCGTGATGCCCGTCCTCCGCTGGTGGTGATCAGCCGCTCGCACAGTGACAGCGAGCTGGAGGAGTATCTGCAACAGCTGGGTGAACACCAGACGACGTCGATTGGCTCGTCGCTGAAGTTCTGTCTGGTGGCGGAAGGGCAGGCGCAGCTGTACCCCCGTTTCGGGCCGACGAACGTCTGGGATACGGCGGCAGGGCATGCGGTGGCGGCGGCCGCTGGCGCGCATGTGCATGACTGGCAGGGTAAGCCACTGGACTACACCCCGCGCGAGTCATTCCTGAATCCGGGCTTCCGGGTATCACTTTACTGAGTCAGCAGCTTATGCAGCAGGGCAACCACCTGCTGCACCTCATCCTGCGTCAGCGCGCCGTCTTTAACCCACTGTACGCGACCGTTTTTATCCAGCACGACAATCGCTGAACTCTCTTCTTCCAGCTGCCACGCCTTACGCGTCACGCCGTTGCTGTCGACAATAAACTGCGACCAGGGATAGAGCTTCTTATTGCTCTCAAGGCTTGAGCGCACAAACATCCCGGAGCCGGGAATCGCGTCGTCGGTGTTCACGATGGTGGTGGTCTGGTAGCGATCGTGTGGGAGTTTCGCAGCCTTGATCGCTTCCACGAGGGTAGCGTTTTTCTCTTTAGCGGATGTACGCCCGGCAATATGTTGTACAACTCTCACTTTGCCCGCAAGCTGCGCGCTATTCCAGGCTTTATAGCTAAACTTATCATTGTCGAGAATCAATTCTCCCCGGTCAGCAATGCCGACCGGCGGGACACGTTGTCCTTTTTCAATGTTGTGTGCGGAAGCCATTAGCGGCAGCAACAGGCAAGCTGCTGCCAGGAGGTTACGTAGGGTCATGGTGTTTCCTTATTGTTAGCAGGTGATCCGACCACTTGGTCATGCGCTTTTAATCATAAGTGCGATCAATAGGCTTTTCCCGCAATCCCGATGCCAGTTTGCGGGCGAACGCACATATCTATGCAAAAACGACGGCATATACTGCGCTGTATCACGCTTTGCAAAGATTATTCTGAATAATTGTAATCAAACGGTAAATAAACTTATGCACACTGGGTAAGTACGAGGTTCTGGTCTATAGTCATTGGGCATCAAAATTTGCGCTCAGGACAGTCGGGCCGATTGTGGCACCGCAAGAGCGTATGATTCGCAGGAGATACAAGAATGAAAATTTTCCAACGCTACAACCCGCTTCAGGTGGCGAAGTACGTGAAGATCCTGTTCCGTGGACGGTTGTACATCAAGGATGTTGGCGCTTTTGAGTTTGATAAGGGCAAAATCCTTATCCCGAAAGTGAAGGACAAACAGCACCTGTCTGTGATGTCCGAAGTCAACCGTCAGGTTATGCGTCTGCAAACTGAGATGGCTTAACCAACGTGCTATGCAGTAGTAGTTAAAAAGACGGCTCCCGATGGGAGCCGTTGATGTTTGTGGGGCGTACAAAATTACGCCGATACCTTCTCTTCCGCATCCGGCAGTTTCGGCACCAGCACGGTCGGTTTGCTATCAATACGCGTTACCAGCAGCTGGTCGATGCGGTAGTTATCAATATCCACCACTTCAAACTTGAAGCCGGAGAACTTCACCGAGTCGGTACGTTTCGGGATCTTACGCAGCATAAACATCATAAAGCCGCCGATGGTCTCGTAGTTACCGGACTGCGGGAACTCGTCGATGTCGAGTACGCGCATGACGTCTTCAATCGGCGTACCGCCATCGATGAGCCATGAGTTCTCATCACGCTGCACAATTTGCTCTTCCAGTCCCTGGCCGACCAGGTCGCCCATCAGCGTCGTCATAACGTCGTTGAGGGTGATAATGCCCACCACCAGCGCGTATTCGTTCATGATCACCGCGAAGTCTTCCCCGGCGGTTTTGAAACTTTCCAGCGCTTCGGAGAGCGTCAGGGTATCTGGCACTATCAGGGTGTTGCGGATCTGCACGCCGCTGTTCAGCGCCAGGCTCTGGTTGGCCAGCACGCGGTTCAGCAGGTCTTTGGAGTCCACGTAGCCGATGATATGGTCGATATCTTCGTTACAGACCAGAAACTTGGAGTGCGGGTGCTGCGCCACTTTGGTCTTCAGGCTCTGCTCGTCTTCATGCAGATCGAACCAGATGATGTTTTCACGGCCGGTCATGGAGGACGGCACGGTACGGGATTCCAGTTCGAAAACGTTCTCAATCAGCTCGTGCTCTTGCTTACGCAGTACGCCTGCCAGCGCCCCGGCTTCCACCACGGCATAAATGTCATCGGAGGTGATGTCGTCTTTACGCACCATCGGCAGCTTGAAGATGCGGAAAATGACGTTCGCCAGGCCGTTAAAGAACCACACCAGCGGACGGAAGACGTACAGGCAGAAGCGCATCGGGTTGATGATACGCAAAGCCACAGCTTCTGGCGCAATCATACCGATGCGTTTCGGGGTCAGGTCCGCGAATAAAATGAACAAGCCGGTGACCAGGGAGAAGGAAAGGATGAAGCTCAGCTGCTCGGCCAGCTCTACGGACATGTACTTAACAAAGAGGCTATAAAACGCCGGAGAAAACGCTGCATCGCCCACGATACCGCCAAGAATGGCGACCGCGTTCAGGCCAATCTGCACCACGGTAAAGAACATGCCGGGGTTTTCCTGCATTTTCAGAATGCGTGATGCGTTGATGTTGCCCTCGTCGGCAAGCAGCTTCAGTTTGATTTTACGGGAGGCAGCCAGCGAGATCTCCGATATCGAGAAAAATGCACTGACGGCAATAAGACAAAGTATTACTAAAATACTGTTTAACATAGTTTATCCGGCTTCTCGCCAGATCCTCAGAAGGGGAGTTGATACCATTCGTGTGAAGACACATTGAACTCAGCTCGTAGCGTTGAGCCGATTATTTCAGCGGTAGTATAGCGTAAAGACGTGTAAACCTGCCAGAGGTCACGTTTTCGGCAAAAGGTGGCCGGAGGGAGAGGCTGCGCGCCACGCGGTTCGCGTGGCGCTGATGCAGTAATCAGTCCTGCTGTGGAGGCAGACAAACGCCGATGCCGCCAATGCCGCAGTAGCCATACGGATTTTTATGCAGGTACTGCTGGTGGTCGTCTTCGGCATAGTAGAACGGTTTCGCGGTCGCGATTTCCGTCGTGACCTGACGTTTATCACCGGCCGCATGCATCGCTTCCTGGAAACGCGTCAGGCTGGCGTGGGCGGCGGCCTCCTGCTCTGGGGTGAGCGGATAGATGGCCGAACGGTATTGAGTGCCGTGATCGTTACCCTGACGCATGCCCTGCGCCGGGTCATGGTTTTCCCAGAACACCTGGAGCAGTTGTTCATAGCTAATGACGCTCGGGTCATACACCACACGCACCGCTTCAGCATGCCCGGTCTCACCGGAACAGACTTCGCGGTAGGTTGGGTTAGGCGTATATCCTCCGGTGTAGCCCGCAGCGGTGCTGTACACGCCCGGCAGCTGCCAGAACAGGCGTTCTACGCCCCAGAAGCAGCCCATGGCAAACAGGGCGATCTCCATTCCATCAGGAACGTTTGTCATTGAATGGTTGTTTACGGCGTGTAATGTCGCCACTGGCATAGGGGTGTTGCGTCCCGGTAACGCATCGGCTTGTGATACCAGATGCTTTTTATCAAATAAACTCACGGTGGGGCCTCCGGGGTAGCGTTGTTTCGGTTAAGGTTGTCACGAAGCGTTTAATTGAACACAATAAATGCGATGAATGAGTCTAGATTTAATCATAAGAAATATTTGGGTGTTACACCCTTTTTCAACCCGTAATTTGGGTTTTTGGCTTTCAGGCCGTATTTTGCCGCGGAGCGGCACTGCATTTGCTTCCAGGGTGGAAACAGGGATATTCAGGAGAAAACGTGACAAAGATCCGCCAGTTATGTTTAGTCAGTTTAATGCTGACCAGCGGGATTGCCAGCGCGGCGAATGTCCGTTTGCAGGTTGAGGGGTTATCCGGGGCGCTGGAAAAAAACGTGCGTGCGCAGCTTTCTACCATCCAGAGCGATGAGGTCACGCCGGATCGGCGTTTTCGCGCGCGCGTGGATGACGCCATCCGCGAAGGCTTAAAGGCGTTGGGGTACTACGAACCCACCATCGATTTCGATTTACGCCCGCCGCCGGCGAAAGGACGCCAGGTGTTGATTGCCCGCGTCTCGCCGGGCGAACCCGTCCTGATTGGCGGCACGAACGTGGTGCTGCGCGGCGGTGCGCGCACGGATCGTGACTACCTGGATCTACTCAGCACCCGCCCGAAAGTGGGCACCGTGCTCAATCACGGGGATTACGATCGTTTTAAAAAATCCTTAACCAGCGTTTCGCTGCGCAAAGGCTACTTCGACAGCCAGTTCAACAAAAGCCAGCTTGGCGTTGCGCTTGAGCGACGTCAGGCATTCTGGGATATCGATTACGACAGCGGCGAGCGCTACCGGTTTGGCGATGTGACCTTCGAAGGATCGCAAATCCGTGACGAGTATCTGCAAAATCTGGTGCCGTTTAAAAAGGGCGACTACTACCAGTCCAGCGACCTGGGCGAGCTGAACCGTCGTTTGTCCGCGACGGGCTGGTTTAACTCCGTGGTGGTGGCGCCGGAATTTGATAAATCCCGTAAAACGAAAGTGTTACCGCTGCATGGCGTGGTCTCTCCGCGCACCGAAAACACCATTGAGACCGGTGTCGGCTACTCCACGGACGTCGGCCCGCGCGTGAAAGCCTCGTGGAAAAAACCGTGGATGAACTCCTACGGCCACAGCCTGACCACCAGCGTCAGCCTGTCTGCACCTGAACAGCAGCTGGACTTCAGCTATAAAATGCCGCTGCTGAAAAATCCGCTTGAGCAATACTACCTCGTGCAGGGCGGCTTTAAGCGTACCGATTTGAACGATACCGAGCAGGACTCGACGACGCTTGCGGTATCACGCTTCTGGGATCTCTCCAGCGGCTGGCAGCGCGCCATTAACCTGCGCTGGAGCCTCGACCACTTTACCCAGGCAAACGTCACCAACACCACCATGCTGCTTTATCCGGGCGTGATGATCAGCCGTACCCGCTCGCGCGGTGGCCTGATGCCGACCTGGGGCGATTCTCAGCGCTACTCCATCGATTATTCCAACACCGCCTGGGGCTCCGACGTAGACTTCTCCGTCTTTCAGGCGCAAAACGTCTGGATCCGCACGCTGTACGACAAACACCGCTTTGTGATGCGCGGTAATCTCGGCTGGATCGAAACCGGTGATTTCGAACGCGTCCCGCCGGATCTGCGCTTCTTCGCCGGGGGCGACCGCAGCATTCGCGGGTATAAGTACAAATCGATCTCACCTGAAAACGACAAAGGCCAGTTGACCGGGGCGTCAAAACTGGCGACCGGCTCGCTGGAGTACCAGTACAACGTCAGCGGCAAATGGTGGGGCGCGATGTTCGTTGACGGCGGTGAAGCGGTGAACGATATCCGCCGCAGCGATTTCAAAACCGGCGCGGGCGTAGGCGTGCGCTGGCAGTCACCGGTCGGGCCCATCAAGCTCGATTTCGCCGTTCCGGTGGGCGATAAAGATGAACACGGTTTACAGTTCTACATCGGTCTGGGGCCTGAATTATGAGTTTATGGAAGAAGATAAGCCTCGGGGTGCTGATTTTTATCGTATTACTGCTCGGTACGGTGGCGTTTCTGGTGGGCACCACCACGGGCCTGCATTTGCTGTTTAACGCCGCGAACCGCTGGGTGCCGGGGCTGGAAATCGGCCAGGTAACGGGCGGCTGGCGCGATCTGCGCCTGAAAAATATCCGTTATGAACAGCCCGGCGTGGCGGTGAACGCGGGCGAGTTTCATCTGGCGGTCAAGCTCGGCTGCCTGCGGGACAGCCAGCTGTGTGTAAACGATCTGTCGCTAAAAGACGTTAACGTGGCGATAGATTCCAAAAAAATGCCGAAGTCCGAGCCTGTCGAAGAAGAGGACAGCGGCCCGCTGAACCTCTCCACGCCGTACCCGATTGCGCTCTACCGGGTCGCGCTGGATAACGTCAATATCAAAATCGACGATACGACGGTATCCGTGATGGATTTCACATCCGGTCTGCGCTGGCAGGAGAAAAACCTCACCCTGACCCCAACCTCCCTGCAAGGGCTGCTGATTGCGCTGCCGAAGGTGGCCGACGTGGCGCAGGAAGAGATCGTCGAGCCGAAGATCCAGAACCCGCAGCCGGAAGAAAAACCGCTGGGCGAAACGCTGAAAGATCTCTTCTCGAAACCAGTTCTGCCGGAGATGACCGACGTGCATCTGCCGCTGAACCTCAATATCGAAGAGTTTAAAGGCGAGCAGTTGCGTCTGACCGGCGATACCGATCTGACGGTCTTCAACATGCTGCTTAAAGTCAGCAGTATCGACGGCAACATGAAGCTCGACGCGCTGGATATTGATACTAACCAGGGATCGGTCAACGCCTCAGGCAATGCGCTGCTGCGCGACAACTGGCCGGTAGATATTACGCTGAACAGCGCCCTGAACATCGATCCGCTGAAAGGCGAAAAGGTGAAGGTGAAAGTCGGCGGCGCGCTGCGCGAGAAGCTGGAGTTCGGCGTGAACCTCTCCGGACCGGTGGATATGGTGCTGCGCGGGCAAACCCAGCTGGCAGAGGCCGGTTTACCGCTCAACCTTGAGGTGGTCAGCAAGCAGCTTTACTGGCCGTTCACCGGCGAAAAACAGTTCCAGGCTGACGATCTGAAGCTGAAGCTAAGTGGCAAAATGACCGACTACACGCTGTCGTTCCGCACGGCAGTGAAGGGGCAGGGGGTACCGCCCGCCGATATCACCCTGGATGCGAAGGGTAACGAGTTGCAGGTTAACCTCGACAAGCTGACCGTGGCGGCGCTGGAAGGAAAAACCGAGCTGACCGCGCTGCTCGACTGGCAGCAGGCGATCAGCTGGCGCGGCGAGCTGACGCTGACCGGGATCAACACCGCTAAAGAGGTCCCGGACTGGCCGTCAAAACTGGATGGCCTGATCAAAACCCGCGGTAGCCTGTACGGTGGCACCTGGCAGATGGACGTGCCGGAACTCAAGCTCACCGGCAACGTGAAGCAGAACAAAGTCAACGTAGAGGGCTCGCTTAAGGGCAACAGCTATCTCCAGTGGGTGATCCCGGGCCTGCACGTGGCGCTGGGTCGCAACACGGCGGATATCAAAGGCGAGCTGGGCGTGAAAGACCTCAATCTGGATGCCACCATCGACGCGCCAAATCTCGATAACGCCCTGCCGGGTCTTGGCGGCACGGCGAAGGGGTTAGTGAAGGTTCGCGGTACGGTGGAGGCGCCGCAGCTGCTGGCGGACATCACCGCCAATAACCTGCGCTGGCAGGAACTTTCTATTGCCCGCGTACGCGTCGAGGGGGACGTGAAATCCACCGATCAGATCGGCGGAAACCTGGATCTGCGCGTGGAGCGTATCTCTCAGCCGGACGTGAACATCAGTCTGGTCACGCTGGCGGCAAAAGGTAACGAAAAGCAGCACGATCTCCAGCTACGCGTGCAGGGCGAGCCGGTCTCCGGGCAGCTGCACCTGACGGGCAGTTTTGACCGCCAGGCGACGCGCTGGAAAGGCGTGCTGGATAACACCCGCTTCAGCACGCCAGTCGGCCCGCTGGTGCTGTCGCGGTCTGTCGCGCTGGATTACCGCAACGCGGAGCAAAAGATCAGCATTGGGCCACACTGCTGGACCAACCCGAATGCTGAGCTGTGCGTGCCGCAGACCATTGATGCAGGCGCGGAAGGACGCGCGCAGATCAACCTCAACCGTTTCGACCTGGCGATGCTGAAACCGTTTATGCCGGAAACCACCCAGGCCAGCGGGGTCTTCAGCGGTAAAGCGGACGTCGCGTGGGACACCACCAAAGAGGGACTGCCGCAGGGCAGCGTTACCCTCTCCGGGCGTAACGTGAAGGTGACGCAGGAGGTCAATGACGCGCCGCTGCCGGTGGCGTTCGACACCCTGAATGTGAACGCTGACCTGCGTAACAATCGTGCGGAACTGGGATGGCTGATCCGCCTGACCAACAACGGTCAGTTTGACGGACAGGTGCAAATTACCGATCCGCAAGGGCGGCGCAATCTCGGCGGCAACGTCAATATTCGCAACTTCAACCTGGCGATGGTGAATCCGATCTTCTCGCGGGGAGAAAAGGCGGCGGGGATGCTCAGCGCCAACCTGCGTCTGGCGGGGGATGCGCAAAGCCCGCAGCTGTTTGGCCAGATGCGGTTAAACGGCGTGGACATTGACGGTAACTTTATGCCGTTCGATATGCAGCCAAGCCAGCTGGCGATGAACTTTAACGGCCAAAGCTCAACCCTCAGTGGCTCAGTGCTGACGCAGCAGGGACAAATCAACCTGAGCGGTGACGCAGACTGGAGCCAGCTCGACAACTGGCGCGCCCGTATTGCGGCCAAGGGCAGCAGGGTGCGTATCACGGTACCGCCGATGGTGCGCCTGGACGTGTCGCCAGACGTGGTCTTTGAGGCAACGCCGAGTCTCTTCACCCTGGACGGCCGTGTTGACGTACCGTGGGCGCGCATCGTGGTTCACGAGGTGCCGGAAAGCGCGGTTGGCGTCTCCAGTGATGAAGTTATGCTCAATGAAAATCTGAAACCTGTTGAACAGAAGAGCGCTGGCATACCGATCAATAGTAATCTTATCGTGCACGTGGGGAATAACGTGCGTTTGGACGCGTTTGGGCTGAAGGCGAGACTCACGGGTGACCTGAAAGTGGCGCAGGATCAACAGGGACTTGGCCTCAATGGACAAATCAATATTCCTGAAGGGCGCTTCCATGCCTACGGTCAGGATTTGATTGTGCGTAAAGGCGAGCTGCTGTTCTCCGGTCCACCGGATCAGCCGGTACTCAATATCGAAGCGATCCGTAACCCGGACGCCACCGAAGATGATGTGATTGCGGGCGTGCGCGTGACGGGCTCCGCCGATGAACCTAAGGCAGAGATCTTCTCTGACCCGGCCATGTCGCAACAGGAAGCGCTCTCTTACCTCCTGCGCGGCCAGGGTCTGGATAGCCAACAGGGCGATGGTGCGGCAATGACATCAATGTTAGTCGGTCTGGGGGTTGCACAAAGTGGTCAGGTTGTGGGTAAAATCGGCGAGACGTTTGGCGTAAGCAATCTGGCGCTGGACACTCAGGGCGTGGGTGACTCTTCGCAGGTAGTGGTCAGCGGCTATGTACTGCCGGGTCTACAGGTAAAATATGGCGTGGGGATCTTTGACTCACTGGCTACACTCACGTTACGTTATCGCCTGATGCCTAAGCTATATCTGGAAGCAGTGTCCGGCGTAGACCAGGCACTTGATCTGCTCTATCAGTTTGAGTTTTAGCAATGCGAATATTTGTTTACGGCAGTTTACGAACCAGGCAAGGCAACAGCCACTGGATGACCAACGCCCAGTTGCTGGGAAATTACACAATCGAAAACTACCAGTTGTACAGTCTGGGCCACTATCCAGGCGCGGTTCCGGGGAACGGAACGGTACAGGGTGAGGTTTATCGTATTGATAATGCTACGCTGGCCGAACTTGATGCCTTGCGCACCAGGGGCGGTGAATACGCTCGCCAGTTGATCCAGACGCCTTACGGCAGTGCATGGATGTACGTGTACCAACGTTCGGTTGACGGGTTAACGTTGATTGAAAGCGGTAACTGGTTAGACAGAGACCAGTTCTGAAAAACGACAACGCCACCGTAAGGTGGCGTTGTCGTTTTGCGCCTCTTGCTGATTGTAGGCCCGTGCAAGCGTAGCGCCGCCGGGTGCATCGACAGGCACAAAAAAGCCCCGACGCGCGGGGCTTAGTCTCAGCAGTAAGAATTACTTCTTAGCCGCACGCTCGAAAGAGGCGATGATTTCTGCTTTCGCCGCTTCTGCGTTATCCCAGCCTTCAACTTTAACCCATTTGCCTTTTTCGAGATCTTTGTAATGCTCGAAGAAGTGGGCGATCTGCGCTTTCAGCAACTCTGGCAGGTCGTTCACATCTTTAATGTGATCGTACTCTTTGCTCAGCTTGGTGTGCGGTACGGCAACCAGTTTCGCATCTTCACCCGCTTCGTCAGTCATTTTCAGCACGCCAACAGGACGGCAGCGAATGACGGAGCCTGGCTGCAATGGATATGGCGTTGGGACCAGTACGTCAACCGGGTCACCGTCCAGAGACAGAGTGTGGTTGATGTAGCCGTAGTTGCACGGATAGAACATGGCGGTAGACATGAAACGGTCAACGAACAGCGCACCGGTGTCTTTGTCGATTTCGTATTTGATTGGATCTGCGTTGGCCGGGATTTCGATCACAACGTAGATGTCTTCTGGCAGTTCTTTACCCGCAGGGACGTTGAGTAAGCTCATGTCGGTGTCCTTTAAAATGGATGGTAAACAAGTGGCAGGTATTATAGCCAACTGGCGCTGAAAGTCTCCGCCTGTTTTCGTCTTCTCTCCCTCGCGCCTTCACTTTTCAGACTGTTTCCATGACAGGATAATCCATAAACTCAGCCGCATTTTAAATGTTGAAATGAAAGCGATTACAAACTTGTGATTAACGTTTTATTCACTTTTCTGAAGTGTGATGTAACGCAATCCGTAACATATTCGATTGGCTATAGTTCATCCGCGGAACATCTTTTAACCAACAATAATCTACCCTACGAGGACGTTCATATGTGGAAGCGCTTACTTCTTGTTACAGCAGTTTCGGCAGCCATGTCGTCTATGGCGATGGCCGCACCTTTAACCGTTGGATTTTCGCAGGTCGGATCTGAATCCGGCTGGCGCGCCGCTGAAACGAACGTGGCGAAAAGTGAGGCCGAAAAGCGCGGTATTACGCTGAAAATCGCCGATGGTCAGCAAAAGCAAGAGAACCAGATTAAAGCGGTGCGCTCGTTTATCGCTCAGGGCGTGGATGCCATCTTTATTGCCCCGGTTGTCGCCACGGGCTGGGAGCCGGTGCTGAAGGAAGCCAAAGATGCTGAAATTCCGGTCTTCCTGCTCGACCGTTCCATCGACGTAAAAGACAAATCTCTCTATATGACCACCGTCACCGCCGATAACGTGCTGGAAGGCAAACTGATTGGTGACTGGCTGGTGAAGCAGGTGGATGGCAAGCCGTGTAACGTGGTTGAGTTGCAGGGCACCGTCGGGGCGAGCGTGGCTATCGACCGTAAAAAAGGTTTCGCGGAGGCCATCGCCAAAGCACCAAACATTAAGATCATCCGTTCTCAGTCCGGCGACTTCACCCGCAGCAAGGGTAAAGAGGTCATGGAAAGCTTCATCAAGGCAGAAAATAACGGCAAAAATATCTGCATGGTTTACGCCCACAACGACGACATGGTGATCGGCGCCATCCAGGCCATCAAAGAAGCGGGCCTGAAGCCGGGCAAAGATATCCTCACCGGCTCGATCGACGGCGTACCGGACATCTACAAAGCGATGATTGACGGCGAAGCGAACGCCAGCGTGGAGCTGACGCCAAATATGGCGGGCCCGGCATTCGATGCGCTGGAGAAATTCAAGAAGGACGGCACCCAGCCTGAGAAGTTGACCATCACCAAATCCACGCTCTACCTGCCGGACACGGCGAAAGAAGAGTTAGAGAAGAAGAAAAATATGGGCTACTAAGCCCTCGCCCCCTCACCCTAGCCCTCTCCCCGGAGGGGAGAGGGAAAAGGGCGGGTTGGGCAGAAAATTAAAGATGGGCACGACATAGTCCCCTCTCCCCTCCGGGGAGAGGGTCAGGGTGAGGGGGAAACCATGACCACCGAACAACACCAGGAAATCCTCCGCACAGAGGGCCTGAGTAAATTTTTCCCTGGCGTTAAGGCGCTGGATAACGTTGATTTCAGCCTGCGGCGTGGGGAGATCATGGCGTTGCTCGGCGAAAACGGGGCGGGGAAGTCGACGCTGATTAAAACCCTGACCGGGGTCTATCACGCCGATCGCGGCGCTATCTGGCTGGAAGGTAACGCTATTTCGCCCAAAAACACCGCGCATGCGCAGCAACTGGGGATCGGCACGGTCTACCAGGAAGTGAACCTGCTGCCAAACATGTCGGTAGCGGATAACCTGTTTATTGGCCGCGAACCCAGACGCTTTGGCCTGCTGCGCCGCAAAGAGATGGAAGCGCGCGCCGCGAAGCTGATGGAATCGTATGGCTTCTCTCTCGACGTGCGCGAACCGCTGAACCGTTTTTCCGTGGCGATGCAGCAGATCGTGGCTATCTGTCGCGCTATCGATCTCTCGGCGAAAGTGCTGATCCTCGATGAACCCACCGCCAGCCTCGATACCCAGGAAGTGGAGATGCTTTTTACCCTGATGCGCCAGCTGCGTAATCAGGGCGTCAGCCTGATTTTCGTGACGCATTTCCTCGATCAGGTTTACGAGGTGAGCGACCGTATTACGGTGCTGCGCAACGGCAGCTTTGTCGGCTGCCGGGAAACCCGCGAGCTGCCGCAGATAGAGCTGGTCAAAATGATGCTGGGCCGCGAGCTGGAGACCAACGCGCTTCAGCGCGCGGGCCGTACGCTGCTGAGCGAAAAACCGATCGCCGCGTTTCACGATTACGGCAGAAAAGGGACCATCGCGCCGTTTAACCTCGAGGTACGCCCCGGTGAAATTGTGGGTCTGGCGGGGCTGTTAGGCTCCGGGCGCACCGAAACCGCCGAAGTCATCTTCGGGATCAAACCTGCCGACAGCGGAACGGCGCTGATCAAAGGCAAACCGCAAACGCTACGTTCACCGCATCAGGCGTCGTGCCTCGGCGTGGGCTTCTGTCCGGAGGACAGGAAAACGGACGGGATTATTGCCGCCGCCTCGGTGCGGGAAAACATCATTCTGGCGCTACAGGCCCAGCGCGGCTGGCTGCGTCCGATCCCTAAGCGCGAGCAGAACGCGATTGCCGAGCGCTTCATCCGCCAGCTCGGTATACGTACCCCGAGCGCGGAACAGCCCATCGAGTTCCTCTCGGGCGGTAATCAGCAGAAGGTGTTGCTCTCTCGCTGGCTGCTCACCAAGCCGCAGTTCCTGATCCTCGACGAGCCCACGCGCGGTATCGACGTGGGCGCGCACGCCGAAATCATCCGGCTTATCGAAACGCTTTGCGCCGACGGTCTGGCGCTGCTGGTGATCTCGTCTGAGCTGGAGGAACTGGTCGGCTATGCCGATCGCGTCATCATCATGCGCGATCGCAGGCAGGTGGCAGAGATCCCGCTGGATAAACTGTCGGTTCCGGCGATCATGAATGCCATCGCGGCGTAAGGAGTCAAATGTGATGTCCCGTTCTCTTTCGCAAACTGGCGAAGCGAAGCGCCGCTTCAGCTGGCCGACCGGCACGCCGCAAATCGTGGCGCTGCTGCTGGTGCTGCTGGTGGATAGCCTGGTGGCTCCGCATTTCTTTCAGATCGTCGTGCAGGATGGCCGCCTGTTTGGTAGCCCGATCGACATCTTAAACCGTGCCGCGCCCGTGGCGCTGCTGGCGATTGGTATGACGCTGGTCATTGCCACCGGCGGGATCGACCTCTCCGTCGGTGCGGTAATGGCGATTGCGGGCGCCACCGCCGCCTCGATGACCGTCGCCGGGCACAGCCTGCCGGTGGTTCTGCTGGCCGCGCTGGGCTCCGGTGTATTAGCCGGGCTATGGAACGGTATTCTGGTTGCGGTGCTCAAGATCCAGCCGTTTGTCGCGACGTTGATTTTGATGGTGGCCGGGCGCGGTGTGGCGCAGCTTATCACCTCCGGTCAAATCGTTACCTTTAACTCCCCGAGCCTGGCGTGGATCGGCAGCGGTAATTTTCTGTTCTTCCCGACGCCGGTGATCGTCGCGCTGGTGACGCTGGTGGTGTTCTGGCTTTTCACCCGCAAAACGGCGCTCGGGATGTTCATCGAAGCGGTGGGGATTAACATTCGGGCCGCGAAAAACGCCGGGGTAAATACGCGGCTGATGGTGATGCTGACTTACGTGCTGAGCGGCGTCTGTGCTGCGATTGCCGGGGTGATCGTGGCCGCCGATATTCGCGGAGCGGATGCCAATAACGCCGGACTCTGGCTCGAGCTGGATGCGATCCTCGCGGTGGTTATCGGCGGTGGATCGCTGATGGGCGGACGTTTTAATCTGCTGCTCTCGGTGGTGGGGGCGTTGATTATTCAGGGTATGAATACCGGTATTTTGCTCTCCGGGTTCCAGCCGGAGCTGAATCAGGTCGTCAAAGCGGTCGTGGTGCTTATCGTACTTATCGTGCAGTCGCCGCGCTTTATCACTCTCATTAAGGGGTTCCGCGGTCATGATAAAACGTAATTTGCCGTTAATGATCACGCTGGGCGTGTTCGTGCTGGGGTACCTCTACTGCCTGACCCAGTTCCCGGGCTTCGCCTCCACGCGGGTGATTTGCAACATCCTGACCGACAACGCCTTTTTAGGCATTATCGCCGTCGGCATGACGTTTGTGATCCTCTCCGGCGGGATCGATCTCTCCGTTGGGTCGGTGATCGCCTTTACCGGCGTGTTCCTTGCCAAGGCGATTGGCTTCTGGGGGATTTCGCCGCTGCTGGCTTTTCCGCTGGTGCTGGTCATGGGCTGCGCGTTCGGCGCCTTTATGGGGCTTTTGATCGATGCGCTGAAAATCCCGGCCTTTATCATCACCCTCGCCGGGATGTTCTTCCTGCGCGGCGTGAGCTATCTGGTGTCGGAGGAGTCAATTCCGATTAACCATCCGATCTACGACACGCTCTCCAGCCTGGCGTGGAAAATCCCCGGCGGGGGGCGCCTGAGCGCAATGGGGCTGCTGATGCTGGGCGTGGTGGTGATCGGGATCTTCCTCGCCCACCGTACCCGGTTTGGTAACCAGGTTTATGCCATTGGCGGCAGCGCCACGTCCGCGAACCTGATGGGAATTTCCACGCGCAGCACGACTATCCGCATCTACATGCTTTCGACCGGGCTGGCCACCCTCGCGGGGATTGTTTTCTCGGTTTACACCCAGGCAGGCTATGCCCTGGCGGGGGTGGGCGTTGAGCTGGATGCTATTGCCTCGGTGGTGATTGGCGGTACGCTGCTCAGCGGCGGAGTGGGGACAGTCCTCGGCACGCTGTTTGGCGTGGCGATCCAGGGGCTGATTCAGACCTATATCAACTTCGATGGCACGCTCAGCTCCTGGTGGACCAAAATCGCCATCGGCATTCTGCTGTTTATTTTTATCGCGCTTCAGCGCGGCCTGACGGTGCTGTGGGAGAACCGCCAGAGCTCACCTGTTACCCGGGTGAATACCTCTGTAACAGAGCGATAACATGCTGAAATTGCTTAAACTCTAAACATTTTCCGGTAGCGGCCGATACTCTTTTTTTATGCCCAGAAATATCTCGCTACCGGAAATAACATCATGCTTAAAACGCTATCGATTCGTACCGGCTTGCTCTCTTTACTGGCCGTTATGACCCTTCTGCTGCTGATTGTCAGCGGCATCGGCATTTATGCCCTTACACAAAGTTCCGCTTCTCTCCAGCGCATCAATCATCTTCAGGGTGAACAGATGGTGCAGCTGAATGCCGGCTATACGCTGATCCTGCGCGCGCGAAACGAAGCGGGGCAGGCCGTCCGCATGATGGAGGTCGGCCTGCTGGACGATGCGGCCAGGGCGGTCAAAACCATTAACCAGGAAGTGGCGCTGGCACAGAAAACGCTGAAGGACGTGATCGGCAGCGGCGTGGCGGATGAGCAGGGGCAAAAGCTGCTGGATAACGTCGCCGCGAGCCTGGCGGTGTACAACCAGCAGGGTATCAGCCCGATGCTGAAAGCCCTGAACGAGCAAAGCGCGGACAGCTATTACGATCTGCTGGAAAACAAGCTGGTCCCGGTGGCGAAGCAGTTTGATAACGATATGCAGGCGTTCCAGGCATGGAGCGAGGCGCGCGGTAAAGCGGAGGTGGGCGCCGTGCAGGCGAGTAAAACCCGCGTGCTGATCCTGATTATCGTCGCGGCGCTGCTGACGGCTGGCATTATCGTGCTGGCCTGGCTGGTGCTGCGCCATATGCTGCTCAAGCCGCTTTCAGCCTCGATTGCCCAGCTGGAACATGTGGCGGCCGGGGATTTAACCCATACCCTGAACGCGCCAGCGAGCCAGGAATTTAATCGCCTTAACGCGGCGATCGAAGGGATGCGCCAGTCGCTGATGGACTCGGTTCTGCGGGTGCGTGAGGCCAGCTCGCAGATTGATACCGGCAGCCGCGAGCTGACGGCCGGGAATATGAACCTGGCCCAGCGCACGGAATCCACCGCCACCTCGCTGGAGCAGACGGCCGCCAGCATGGAAGAGATCACCGCCACGGTGAAACTTAACGCCGATAACGCCGAGCAGGCGCACCAGCTGGCGAAGTCGGTCTCCGATACCGCCGATCACGGCAGCGAAATGGTCTGCTATGTCATTGAGAAGATGCGCGACATCTCCGGCAGCTCGGCGCGCATCGCCGATATCCTGAGCGTCATCGACGGCATTGCCTTCCAGACCAATATTCTGGCGCTGAACGCCTCCGTTGAAGCGGCGCGTGCGGGTGAGCAGGGGCGAGGTTTTGCGGTCGTGGCGGGTGAGGTGCGTAATCTCGCCAGCCGCAGTGCTGATGCGGCGAAAGAGATCCGCTCGCTTATCAGCGATTCGCAAACCCACGTGAACGAGGGCAGCGAGCTGGCGCAGCAGGCCGGTGAGACGATGGACGAGATCGCCACCGAAGTACTGCGTATGACCAAACTGATGCGTGAAATTGCGACGGCGTCTCAGGAGCAGAGCCGCGGTATTGAGCAGGTGAATATCGCCGTCAACCAGATGGATGAAACGGCGCAGCAAAATGCGGCGCTGGTCCAGCAATCATCTGCGGCAACACGTTCCCTGGAGGAGCAGTCGCGCGAGCTGATGGAAGCGATGGCCTCCTTCAAGCTGACGACGCAAACGGCCTGAAAAAAAGGGAGCCTGCCTGGCTCCCCTTTCTACGCGTTACGCGTCCGGGAATTCGCGGATCATGCGTTCAACGTCATCCACCATATGGCGGTTGCCGACGAAGAATGAACGGCGCTGGTGCAGGCTTTCCGGCACGATATCCAGAATACGCTCTTTACCGTCGCTCGCCTTGCCGCCTGCCTGTTCGGCCAGGAACGCCATCGGGTTGCACTCGTACAGCAGACGCAGTTTTCCGTCCGGGTGGCTGGCGGTGCTTGGGTAGAGGTAAATACCGCCCTTCAGCAGGTTACGGTGGAAATCCGCCACCAGCGAGCCAATGTAGCGCGAGGTGTACGGGCGCTGGGTGGCTTTATCCTCTTCCTGGCAGAATTTGATGTACTTCTTCACGCCGTTCGGGAATTTGATGTAGTTGCCTTCGTTGATGGAGTAGGTGTTGCCCTTCTCCGGGAAGCGCATACGCTCCTGGCACAGGCAGAACACGCCCAGGGACGGATCGTAGGTAAAGGCATGTACGCCGCAGCCGGTGGTGTACACCAGCATGGTGGACGAGCCATACACCACATAACCGGCAGCAACCTGTTTACTGCCCGGTTGCAGGAAGTCTTCTTCCGTCACCGGCGTGCCAACCGGCGTGACGCGACGGTAGATGGAGAAAATCGTACCGACAGAAACGTTAACGTCGATGTTGGAGGAGCCGTCCAGCGGATCCATCAGAACAACGTATTTCGCGTGTTCACACCCTTCGAATACGACGATCTCATCTTCTTCTTCAGAGGCGATACCCGCAACGATGTCGCGCGCGCGCAGTGCAGCTTTCAATTTTTCATTGGCGAACAGGTCGAGTTTCTGCTGAACCTCACCCTGAACGTTCTCGGCACCGCTGGCACCCAGGATATCGACCAGACCGGCCTTGTTGATATCGCGGTGGATGATCTTAGCGCCCAGCTTTATTGCCGACAGCAAAGCAGTGAGCTCACCCGTAGCATGAGAGAACTCGTGCTGCTTCTCGACAATAAATTCACCTAACGTTTTCATAACACTTTCCCTGCATCTTATGTTGAGTAAAGCGGTTGATGTCCAACAATCTTAACAAACATTCAAATATTAGCGCAGAGGTGAATCGCGCCAGCAAAATACGGATTTACCTGAAATGCGTTTCACAGCCGCTGACATGTGAGTAAAATGTGCGCCACATTGAAGAAGGATAGTGACGTATGCGCATTCATATATTGGGGATTTGTGGCACTTTCATGGGCGGACTGGCAATGCTGGCGCGCTCGCTGGGCCATGAAGTGACAGGTTCGGACGCCAATGTGTATCCGCCGATGAGCACGCTGCTCGAGAAGCAGGGAATTTCTCTGATTCAGGGATATGACGCCAGCCAGCTGGAGCCGCAGCCGGATCTGGTGATCGTGGGTAACGCCATGACCCGTGGGAATCCATGCGTTGAAGCGGTGCTGGAACGCAATATCCCGTACATGTCTGGCCCGCAGTGGCTGCATGATTTTGTCCTGCGCGACCGCTGGGTTGTCGCCGTTGCCGGGACGCACGGCAAAACCACCACCGCCGGTATGGCGACCTGGATCCTCGAAGCCTGCGGCTACAAGCCGGGCTTCGTGATCGGCGGCGTACCGGGGAATTTCGACGTCTCCGCGCGTCTGGGCGACAGCCCGTTCTTTGTGATTGAAGCGGATGAATACGACTGCGCGTTCTTCGACAAGCGCTCCAAGTTCGTGCATTACTGCCCACGCACGCTGATCCTCAACAACCTTGAGTTCGATCACGCGGATATCTTTGACGACCTGAAAGCGATTCAGAAACAGTTCCACCATCTGGTGCGCATTGTTCCGGGTCAGGGCCGCATTATCCTGCCGGAGAACGACATCAACCTGAAGCAGACTATGGCGATGGGGTGCTGGAGCGAGCAGGAGCTGGTTGGCGAGCAGGGGCACTGGCAGGCGAAAAAGCTCAACGCGGATGCCTCCGAATGGGAAGTGCTGCTCGACGGTGAGAAAGTGGGCGAGGTGAAGTGGGGCCTGGTGGGCGAGCACAACATGCACAACGGCCTGATGGCGATCGCCGCGGCGCGTCACGTGGGCGTACTGCCTGCGGATGCCGCCAATGCGCTGGGCTCGTTTATCAACGCCCGTCGCCGTCTGGAGCTGCGCGGTGAAGCCCACGGCGTGACGGTGTATGACGATTTCGCGCACCACCCAACGGCCATTCTGGCGACGCTTGCCGCATTGCGTGGCAAAGTTGGCGGCACCGCGCGCATTCTGGCCGTGCTGGAACCGCGTTCGAACACCATGAAAATGGGCATCTGCAAAGACGATCTCGCACCGTCCTTAGGGCGTGCCGACGAGGTCTTCCTGCTGCAACCGCAGCATATTCCGTGGCAGGTGGCCGAAGTGGCAGACGCCTGCATTCAGCCGGCGCACTGGAGTGCGGACGTGGATGTCTTAGCGGATATGGTGGTGAAAGCCGCACAGCCTGGCGATCACATTCTGGTGATGAGCAACGGTGGGTTTGGTGGGATCCATCAGAAGCTGCTGGACGGTCTGGCGAAGAAAGCCGCGGCCGCAGAGTAAAAAAAGCCCGGTGGCGCTAGCGCTTACCGGGCCTACATTTTTTCGCACGACCTTGTAGGCCGGATAAGGCGTTTACGCCGCCATCCGGCGCAAACCCGCACAGATTACTCTTCGTTCTCAGACAGCTCGCGCAGATACTGGAAAATCAGGCGCGCAGACTTCGGCGGCTTATTCCCTTCTTTCTCTTTCTTCGCGTTGCGGATAAGCGATCGCAGCTGCTGGCGGTCGGCATTCGGCCACAGGTTCAGCACTTCAGGTACCGCGTCATCACCTTGGTCGATCAAACGATCGCGGATCTGCTCCAGCTTATGGAACAGCGCAACCTGCTGATTGTGGCGGTTTTTCAGTTTGTCCAGCGCCTGACGGATCGGCTCCACGTCGCGCTGACGCAGCAGTTTACCGATAAGCTGAAGCTGGCGGCGACGCCCTTCTTTCTTGATTTTCTGTGCCAGTTCAATGGCATCACGCAGATCCTGGTCGAGCGGGATCTTATCCAGCGCGTTTTTACCCAGTTCTACCATTTCTGCGCCAAGCTGTTTTAACTCTTCGGCGTCACGTTTAATTTCACTTTTACTGACCCAGATGATCTCATCATCTTCGTCTTCGATGTCATCACCGGGAACGTCGTCGAGCCAGTCTTCGGGCTGCTTAGTCATGTCAGGCTCCTTAAAAAAAGAGGCTAATGTTACCAGTTAAGACGCGCACTGAAAAACGGTTCTCTGTTAGACTTCACTTAACTCTCTCTTACAGTATGGCATTTGCGATGAAAGTAACCTCACAAGTTGAAGCGCAGCGTAAGATCCTGGAAGAAGCCGTCTCCACCGCGCTGATGCTCGCTTCAGGTAAATCAGATGGCGCCGAAGTGGCGGTCAGCAAAACCACCGGCATTAGCGTGAGCACCCGCTATGGCGAAGTGGAGAATGTAGAATTTAATAGCGATGGCGCGCTGGGGATCACCGTGTATCACCAGAATCGCAAAGGCAGCGCGTCGTCTACCGATCTGAGCCCGGATGCCATCGCCCGTACGGTGCAGGCGGCGCTGGATATCGCGCGTTACACCTCCCCGGACCCTTACGCTGGCGTGGCCGATAAAGAGCTGCTGGCGTTTGACGCGCCGGATCTCGATCTGTTCCATCCCGCGGAAGTGACGCCGGATGAAGCCATTGAGCTGGCCGCGCGAGCCGAGCAGGCCTCTTTGCAGGCTGACAAACGCATCACCAATACCGAAGGCGGCAGCTTTAACAGCCACTACGGCATTAAAGTGTTTGGTAACTCCCATGGCATGTTGCAGGGGTACTGCTCAACCCGCCACTCGCTTTCCAGCTGCGTCATCGCCGAAGAAAACGGCGATATGGAGCGTGATTACGCGTATACCATTGGCCGCGCGCTGGGAGATTTGCAGTCTCCGGAGTGGGTGGGAAAAGCGTGCGCCGAACGCACGCTGTCTCGCCTGTCGCCGCGTAAACTCTCCACCATGAAAGCCCCGGTCATTTTTGCCAACGAAGTGGCAACCGGTCTGTTTGGTCATCTGGTGGGGGCGATTGCGGGCGGTTCGGTGTACCGTAAATCGACCTTCCTGCTCGACTCGCTGGGCAAGCAGATCCTGCCGGAATGGCTGACCATCGAAGAGCACCCACACCTGCTGAAAGGGCTGGCCTCCACGCCGTTCGACAGCGAAGGCGTACGCACGGAACGTCGTGATATCGTGAAAGACGGCATTCTGACCCAGTGGCTGCTGACCAACTACTCCGCGCGTAAGCTGGGGCTGAAAAGCACCGGGCACGCGGGCGGCATTCATAACTGGCGCATTGCCGGACAGGGCCTGAATTTTGAACAGATGCTGAAAGAGATGGGCACCGGCCTGGTGGTCACCGAGCTGATGGGGCAGGGCGTGAGCGGTATCACCGGCGACTACTCTCGCGGTGCAGCGGGCTTCTGGGTCGAAAACGGTGAAATTCAGTATCCGGTGAGCGAAATCACCATCGCCGGCAACCTGAAGGACATGTGGCGCAATATTGTTACGGTCGGTAACGATATTGAAACACGCAGCAATATTCAGTGTGGTTCTGTATTACTGCCGGAGATGAAAATCGCCGGGCAATAATCCCTGTAAGAGCGTGATTAATAATAAAAAAGGAAGTGAGCAATGCGTAAACACCTGTTAGCGATCGTCGCGGCTTCAACGCTGGTTCTTGGCTCATCTGCGTTTGCTGCCGATCTCGAAGACAACATGGACATCCTCAGTCAAAACCTGAAGGTGGTGCAGAAAACCGACAATGCGGCGGAAATGAAAGACGCACTGACGAAGATGCGTGAAGCCGCGCTGGATGCGCAAAAAGCGACGCCGCCGAAGCTGGAAAGCAAAGCGGCGGACAGCGCCGAGATGAAAGACTACCGTCACGGCTTTGACGTGCTGGTCGGCCAGATTGACGGCGCGCTGAAGCTGGCGAACGAAGGCAAAGTGAAGGAAGCCCAGGCGGCAGCCGATCAGTTTGTCGCGACCCGCAACACGTACCACAAAAAGTATCGTTAATTGGGTGCCTGAGCTGTACGTCCTCTCCCCGTATGCGGAGGCGCATGATGCGCCCCCGCATCGTTGCTCCCTACTTGCCGGAGCGACAATCCATCCGCGCTGTCACTTCAAGCGAGCCGTTACGAAAACGGATCTCGCACAGTGTTTTCCTCGTCACCAGCGTTAAGATGATTATTGTCAAAGAAATAATCATCAAAACCCCGATACTTGGGTTTCTGCGTTTCATGGATGCCTCCTTGCTTTAAAGCGGGCGAGGTAGCGAACTCCACGGTCCGACGTGTCGTTTCGAGCCCCCGCCCTGATTTTTTATCAGGCGGGGCTTTCCACTTTCCGTCCCATGCCTGAGACGGTCAGTCTCAAGCACCCGCCGCCACTCTAGCGAATCTCCATAAGAAAACCTTATCCACGTCACATTTCTACGAGCCTGCTCGTAATCTTTTCCACTCCGCTTAGCAGTCTACTGCCGCGTAATAGCGTGATATTCATCACGTAAATCTAGCGATTTATACAGATTCACCGCATTTATGTGGCACAGATCACTGCCGCTGCTCGCCTTTCCACTTCGAAGTGGAAAACAACTCGCTACAAACAATTCCCCCTCGACGTTAGTTTTATTCCAGAGCCATTAACGGGGTAAGACGAGTGATTAACGGAGCGGTAATGAACGACGTTGGGGAACAGGCGGTGCAAACAGAACAGCTCGCGAACACCATGCTTCAGCAGGTCTACGCCCTGCTGGCCCGGCACAACATCATTCCCAACGCGGTACAGGAGCAGATGCTGACCTCCCACGTTCGCGCAATGGCGCACCGGTCCGTGACCGGCGAGCCGCTGCCGGAGGTTGAAGCAGAGCTGTTCGACGAAATTTCACCAGATTCAATGCAACTCGCCCGTGAAGTGGTAGCGCAGTTCGGCAACCTTCCTGATGAAGAGGCCTGGCTGCTCTCCGTTCACTTCGAAGTCGCGAAAGACAACCTTTAAGGAGCAACACATGGAACAGATTACAGTCGTGATTGGCGATCGCCTGGGTAAAGGTCAGAAAGTGGCTGCGGGTGTGGAAAAAGCCGGCGGACGCGCGGTTGTCGTACCGGGCATGGCAGCGGATATGAAGCTCGGTGACGTGATGAAAGCAGAAAACGCCACCTTCGGGATCTCCTTCTGCGGCAGCGGCGGCGCGGGCGCCATCACCGCTCAGACCAAATATGGCTACAAGGCCAAATACGGCATGCGCTCCGTGGATGAGGGGGTGACCGCCATCAACGAAGGCTGCAACGTGCTGGGCTTTGGCTTTATGGATAAAGAAGAGCTGGGCGAGCGTCTGGTACAGGCGTGGCAGAAGAAATACGGCGCGTAAGTATGAAAGAACAGTTCACAACCACGGTGAGAGTGAAGGGGAAGGGCGACGCCAAAGCGTGCGCCTTTGCCGACGCCCTCAACCACGTTCAGGCCGCGGTGATGAAAGCCTCACCGCATATCTTACTGCGTATTGAGCCACAGGATGTGCAGGTTGTTCAGGCGCAAGAAGCGGTGCGAAAAGAAGCGTTTCTGTTCTTCTTTTTGCGCCGGGAAAGACGCACCTACAGCGTGGAGCTGGATGTGACCGTCAACGTGACCGCCATCAATCTCGACCAGGTGGACTTCGTCACGCAACGCTGATTATTCATAAAAGGGCAGACTGATGTTCTTAATTATATTAATAAAATCGCTCATCATTGGCGGCCTGGTTGGCGTCGGTGTTGGCGCCGGGGCTGCACGCATGTTTCATGCGCCTACCACTCAGGGTATGGGCGCGTTTCGTACGTTGGGGGAACTGAACTCCTGCGAAGGGGATCCGGCGTCCCACTTCTCCTTTGGGTTAGGTTTCTTCTTTAACGCCTGGGCCTCTTCCGTGGCCGCAGGTGCCTTCACACAGGACGTTGACCACCGCATCATCCCGAACTGGGGTGCTGCTGCACTGATGATCAAAAACCGTAACGTCGGTGAAACGCTGCATGACCCGCGCAAAATGGCGAT
The DNA here is from genome assembly GCF_049238705.1 of Enterobacter cloacae complex sp. IR5403. Taxonomy (NCBI): domain Bacteria; kingdom Pseudomonadati; phylum Pseudomonadota; class Gammaproteobacteria; order Enterobacterales; family Enterobacteriaceae; genus Enterobacter; species Enterobacter cloacae complex sp. IR5403. The sequence continues at coordinate 105,288 of NZ_JBMKHP010000010.1, forward strand.
TGCCTGCGGCATCATCGGCATGATTGTCGTGACCTTCCTTAACCTGACCGCCTCCTCCGTTCCGGCAGCGCTTCAGGTCACCGCCGTGAAGGTGCTGGTACCGGCGGCTAACCTGCTGGTCAACACCGTCATGCCGGTGATCTTCTGGCTGGCGGCCATCGACGCGGGTAAAAAATCGGGCTTCTGGGCCACCATCTTCGGCGGCGCGGCGCAGCTGATCATGGGTAACGCCGTACCGGGTCTGGTACTGGGTATTCTGATCGGTAAAGGCGTGGAAGAGAGCGGCTGGAACCACGTCACCAAAGTGATGATGGCGGCGATCGTCCTGCTGTTCGTGCTGAGCGGCTTCTTCCGCGGCTTCGACATGAAGATGATCGAATCCTTCCATCTGACCGTGCCGAACTGGCTCGACATGATCCACAACTCGCTCAGCGGTAAATAACAGGAGCCTCTAAATGGAACAGAATAAAGGTTTTTGGTATGCCGACTGGTCGTTCCCGATCTTCGTTGGCCTGCTCTCCTCCGGCGTCTTCGCCGGGACGCACATGTACTACCTCTACGGCATCGGCGCGTTTAACGAAGTGGCCTTCGTGGCGATGCTGAAAGCGGGAATCGATACCGGCGTCTACGGCGCGGTGGCGGCATTTGGCGCGAGCTTCCTGTTCGCCCGAATTATCGAAGGGTCGCTGGTGGGTATTCTTGATATCGGCGGGGCGATCCAGACCGGCGTGGGCCTCGGCGTACCGGCGCTGCTGCTGGGCGCGGGGATCATGTTCCCGGTGACCAACTTCATTGCCGCGCTGATTACCGGCCTGGTGATTGGCCTGGCGATTGGCTACGTCATCATCCTGGCGCGCAAGTTCACCATCAACCAGAGCAACTCCACCTACGGTGCAGACGTGATGATGGGCGCGGGTAACGCCTCCGGCCGCTTCCTCGGGCCGTTGATTATCCTCAGCGCCATGACCGCCTCCATTCCAATCGGCGTCGGTTCGCTGGTGGGCGCGCTGCTGTTCTACATCTGGCAGAAGCCGATTACCGGTGGCGCCATCCTCGGCGCAATGATTTTGGGCTGGCTGTTCCCGGTCGCCCTTTAATACCCGCGGGCGCTTCGGTGCCCGCTTTATCAGGAGATCCTCATGTTTGATTTACTCCTGCGCCGTGCGCGCCTCGCCGACGATACCCTGACCGATATCGCCATTCAGGACGGGAAGATTGCCGCGACAGGCGACATTGACGCTCCCGCCCGCAAAACGGTTGAGCTTAACGGTGACGTGTTCGTCAGCGCGGGCTGGATTGACTCCCACGTCCACTGCTACCCGAACTCCCCAATTTACCACGACGAGCCGGACAGCGTGGGCATTGCCACCGGCGTCACCACCGTGGTGGACGCGGGCAGTACCGGCGCCGACGACGTGGACGATTTTTACGCCATCACCCGCAAAGCCTCCACCGAGGTGTTTGCCCTGCTGAACATCTCCCGCGTGGGGCTGATCGCCCAGAACGAGCTGGCCAATATGGCGAATATTGACGCCGACGCGGTGAAGCAGGCGGTGAAGCGCCACCCGGATTTTATCGTTGGCCTGAAGGCGCGCATGAGCAGCAGCGTGGTCGGTGAAAACGGCATCACCCCGCTGGCGCGCGCGAAAGCGATTCAGAAAGAGAACGGCGACCTGCCGCTGATGGTCCACATCGGCAACAACCCGCCGAACCTCGATGAGATTGCCGAGCTGCTGAGCTCCGGCGACATCATCACCCACTGCTACAACGGCAAGCCAAACCGCATTCTGACGCCTTCCGGCGAGCTGCGCGCCTCCATCACCTCCGCCCTGAAGCGCGGCGTGCGTCTGGACGTCGGCCACGGCACGGCGAGCTTTAGCTTTGAGGTGGCGAAACGCGCCATCGCGATGGGCATTCTGCCGCACACCATCAGCTCGGATATCTACTGCCGCAACCGCATCAACGGCCCGGTCCGCTCGCTGGCGAGCGTGATGTCGAAATTCCTCGCCATCGGCATGTCATTGCCGCAGGTGATTGACTGCGTCACCGCCAACGCCGCCGACGGCCTGCGCCTGACGCGCAAAGGCCGCATTCAGTCTGGCCTCGACGCCGATCTGACGCTGTTTACCCTCAAGCGCCAGCCGACGGTGCTGACGGATGCCGAAAACGACAGCCTACAGGCTGAACACATTCTGGTGCCGCTTGCCGCGATCCGCGCGGGCAAGGGCTACATGACCGAACAAGGGAGCACGGAACATGCCTTCGATTTATGAGAAGTACAACTTAAAGCAGGTTATCAACACCTCTGGCCGCATGACGGCGCTGGGTGTCTCCACGCCGCGCCCGGAAGTGGTGCAGGCGGCAATGGACGGCATGAATCACTACTTCGAGATGAAGGATCTGGTCAATAAAACCGGGGAATACATCGCGAAGCTGCTGGAGGTGGAAGGGGCGACGGTGGTCTCCTGCGCGTCGGCGGGCATTGCCCAGTCCGTGGCGGCGGTGCTGGTGAAAGACAGCGACTGGCTGCTGGAAAACCTGCACGTCACACCGATTGAAAACAACGAAATCGTCCTGCCGAAAGGCCACAACGTGAACTTTGGCGCGCCGGTCGGCACCATGGTGGCGCTGGGCGGCGGCAGGCTGGTGGAAGCGGGCTACGCCAACGAATGCTCTGCCGATCAGCTGGCGGCGGCGATCACCCCGCGCACGGCGGCGATCCTCTACATTAAATCGCACCACTGCGTGCAGAAAAGCATGCTCAGCGTTGAGCAGGCGGCGGTTGTGGCGCGTAAACACGACTTACCACTGATCGTTGATGCCGCGGCGGAAGAAGATCTGCATACCTATTACCGATCCGGCGCCGATCTGGTGATCTACAGCGGCGCGAAGGCGATTGAAGGGCCAACCAGCGGCCTGGTGATCGGCAAAACCCAGTACGTTGAGTGGGTGAAGCGCCAGACGGCGGGCATTGGCCGCGCGATGAAGGTGGGCAAAGAGGGCATTCTTGGCCTGACCTGCGCCATCGAACACTACCTGACGGCCACCAAAGAGAGCGGGGCCGAGATGGTGGCGAAGATGACGCCGTTTATCGACGCGTTGAACACCCTGAACGGCGTCACCGCGCGCGTGGTCTGGGACAGCGCCGGACGCGACATCGCCCGCACCGAGATTAAGTTCGACGAAGCCACCACCGGCGTTGGCACCGGTGAACTGGTGAACGCGCTGAAGCAGGGCGAATACGCCATTTACTTCCGTGGCTATAAAGCCAACGAAGGGATTATCGAAGCGGACGTGCGCAGCGTAAATGCTGACCAGCTGAACATCGTGTACCGCCGCATTAGCGAAGTATTAGGACAGGAGAAAAACGCATGAAACTGACCCCCAACTTTTACCGTGACCGCGTCTGCCTGAACGTGCTGGCAGGCTCAAAGGCCAACGCCAGCGCCATTTACGAGGCGGCGGAAGGTCATGTGCTGGTGGGCGTGCTCTCCAAAAATTACCCGGACGTGGCGAGCGCGGTTGCGGACATGCGCGAATACGCAGCCCTGATTGATAATGCGCTCTCCGTGGGGCTGGGTGCGGGCGACCCGAACCAGTCGGCGATGGTGAGTGAAATCTCCCGCCAGGTGCAGCCGCAGCACGTTAACCAGGTCTTTACCGGCGTGGCCACCAGCCGCGCGCTGCTGGGGCAGAATGAGTCGGTGGTCAACGGCCTCGTCTCCCCGACCGGTACCGTCGGCATGGTTAAAATATCCACCGGCCCGCTGAGCAGCAACGCGCCGGACGGCATTGTGCCGGTAGAAACCGCTATCGCCCTGCTGAAAGATTTCGGCGGTAGCTCAATCAAGTACTTCCCGATGGGCGGCCTGAAATGCCGTGACGAATACCAGGCGGTGGCGGAAGCCTGCGCCCGTCACGACTTCTGGCTGGAGCCGACCGGAGGTATCGATCTGGAAAACTATGAGGCGATCTTGCAGATCGCCCTCGACGCGGGCGTGAGCAAAATCATCCCGCATATCTACAGCTCGATTATCGATAAAGCCAGCGGTGATACGCGTCCGGAAGATGTGCGTACGCTGCTGGCGATGACGAAGAAGCTGGTTAAGTAGAACCTGCCCCTCACCCTAACCCTCTCCCACCGGGAGAGGGAACCTTTACCCCCTCTCCCTTTGGGAGAGGGCTGGGGTGAGGGGAAACAAACCGCACACACCCGAAGGAGCCACCATGCACACCCGTACCCTGCTTGTCGCTTCACTCTCTTTACTTGCTACCTCTGCTATCGCTCAAACCCAGTACGCCTGGGTGGGCACCTACAACCCCAACGGCGAAGGGCTGTACCGCTTTACCGTCGACCCGCAAACCGGTGCGCTGAACGATAAAACACTGGTGAGCAAACTGCCGAACGCCGCGCAGTTAACCGTCTCACACGACGGCAAAACGCTGTATCTGGCAAGCGAAGTGGAGCAGGGCGTGGTGCAGGCGTTGCGCATCGGCGATAACGGCGCGCTGAGCGAGCTGAATCAGGTGGCCTCCGGCGGCGCGGGGCCGGTGTATCTTTCCCTGACGCCGAACGGCAAACATCTGCTGGTGGCAAACTACGTCAGCGGAACTGTTGCGGTACTGCCCGTTAACGCAGACGGCAGCCTGGGCGATGCTACGGACACCCATCAGGACAAAGGCGAACCGGGCGCGGCGAAGCCGGAAGCTGCCGTCGAGGGCAGTTTTGCCATCAGCGATCATAACGGCCCGCATGCGCACATGATCGCCGCCGATCCGAGCGGGAAATACGTTTTTTCCACCGATCTCGGGCTGGATCGCATCTATCAGTACTGTTTTGACGATCAAACCGGAAAGCTGACCCCGAACGATCCGCCGTTTATCAGCGCCTCCTCAAAAGGGGCCGGGCCGCGCCACTTCGTCTTTACGCCGAAAGGCGATGCCCTGTGGCTGATTAACGAAGAGGCGTCTACGCTCACCCATTATGCGCTGGACAGTAATGGCAGGCTGAAAGAGGGTAAAACGGTTTCAGCCCTGCCGGACGGTTATAAAGGCACCAGTTTTGCTGCCGGGCTGGCGCTAAGCGCCGACGGGAAGCAGCTGTATGTCGCTAACCGTTTGCATAACAGCATCGGGCACTTTACCGTAACGGCGGAGGGTACGCTGACGCATCAGGATGATGTCTGGACGCGCGGCGACTATCCGCGCACCCTGACGCTCGATAAGCAGGGTCGCTGGCTGTACGTCATGAACCAGCGCAGCGACAACATCACCCGTTTCCGCGTGGCGCCGGACGGCAAGCTGAGCGCCGAGCCAGACTATACCCCGGTCGGCAGCCCATCCCAGATGGTCATTTCACCCTGAGCAGTAAGAGGACAACGACGTGCGATTTCCGAACCAACGTTTAGCGCAACTTTTCGATCTGTTGCAAAACGAGACGCTGCCGCAGGACGAGCTGGCGCAGCGGCTGTCGGTCTCCACGCGAACCGTCCGGGCGGATATCACCGCCCTGAACGCGCTGCTGGCCAGCCACGGCGCGCAGTTCATTTTGAGCCGGGGCAACGGCTATCAGCTCAAAATTAATGATGTGACGCGCTATCAGCAATTGCAGGCGTCCCACCCGCGCGCGCTGCGCATTCCGCGAACCGGACCGGAGCGCGTGCACTATCTGGTGGTGCGTTTTCTGACGTCTGCCTTTTCCCTCAAGCTGGAGGATCTGGCCGATGAGTGGTTCGTCAGCCGGGCCACGTTGCAGAGCGACATGGTGGAAGTGCGTGAGTGGTTTCACCGTTATAACCTGACGCTGGAAACCCGCCCGCGCCACGGCATGAAGCTGTTTGGCAGCGAGATGGCGATCCGCGCCTGCCTGACCGACCTCCTGTGGGAGCTGGCGCAGCAGGACAGCCTCAACCCGCTGGTGACCGACGTGGCGCTGAATGCGGGCGTGGCGGAAAAGATGGTGCCGGTGCTGCACGATGCGCTGACGCGCCATCACATTCGCCTGACCGATGAAGGCGAGCTGTTCCTGCGCCTGTACTGCGCGGTGTCGGTGCGGCGCATCAGCGAGGGGTATCCGCTGCCGGAATTCCACGCGGAAGACGTGGAAGAGAACGTGCGTGAGGCGGCGAAAGATATCGCGGTGGCTATCCAGGAGCTGGCGGGCAAAGCGCTTTCGCCGTCAGAAGAGAGCTGGCTGTGCGTGCACATTGCGGCGCGGCAGATCCAGGAGATCGCCCCGAGCGCCATTAACGCCGACGACGACGAAGCCCTGGTCAACTACATTCTGCGCTACATCAACACCCACTATAACTACAACCTGCTGAGCGATGAGCAACTGCATGCAGATCTGCTCACGCACATCAAAACCATGATCACCCGCGTGCGGTATCAAATCATGATCCCCAATCCGCTGCTGGATAACATCAAGCAGCACTACCCGATGGCGTGGGATATGACCCTCGCGGCGGTGTCGAGCTGGGGCAAATACACCCCGTATGTGATCAGCGAAAACGAAATTGGTTTTCTGGTGCTGCATATCGGCGTTGGGCTGGAGCGCCATTACAACATCGGCTACCAGCGCCAGCCGCGGGTGCTGCTGGTATGCGACGCCGGTAACGCGATGGTACGCATGATCGAGGCGGTGCTTCAGCGTAAATACCCGCAGATTGAGGTGACGCGCACGCTCACCCTGCGCGAGTACGAGCTTGCCGATGCCATCGCCGAAGACTTTGTGATCTCCACCGCCCGCGTGAGCGAAAAATCCAAACCGGTGGTGATGATCGCCCCGTTCCCGACCGATTATCAGTTAGAGCAGATCGGCAAGCTGGTGCTGGTGGATCGCACCCGCCCGTGGATGCTGGAAAAATACTTCGACGCGGCCCATTTCCGCATTCTCGACAAGCCTGTCGACCAGCAAACGCTGTTCCGCGAACTGTGCGGGCAGCTTGAAAGGGAAGGTTTTGTTGGCGCGGAGTTTCTGGATTCGGTTATCGAGCGTGAAGCCATCGTCAGCACCATGCTCGGCGACGGCATCGCGCTGCCGCACTCCCTCGGCCTGCTGGCGCAAAAAACGGTGGTCTACACCGTGCTGGCGCCGCAGGGCATTCAGTGGGGAGATGAAACCGCCCATGTCATCTTCCTGCTCGCCATCAGCAAAAGCGAGTACGAAGAGGCAATGGCGATTTACGACATCTTTGTCACCTTCCTGCGTGAACGCGCGATGGCGCGCCTGTGCCAGTGCGAGAATTTTGCGGCGTTTAAGGCTGAAGCGATGGAGAGTTTGAGTCGGTTTTGACGTTCAGGCGGACAGAGGATATCCGCCTTCATTCAACGCAGATGATGCACAACCTGGTTGCTGCTGCCGCGCCAGATAAGCATAGGATCTTTTAGATCCTGCACGAACTTGCCGTCGACCAGAACGTTAATCAGATCCACCACTTCCATCTGCTGCGCATTCAGTTCATCCAGCTTATAGCCCGTCCAGACCCAGATGTCTTTTCCCGCGCACTCGCGGCGGATGCGTTTTACCAGCTTCAGGATCGCCGGCACGTTTTGCGGATGGAGCGGGTCGCCGCCGGAGAGCGAGATCCCCTGGCGTTTGATGCGCGTGTCGTTCAGGTCGTTGATGATGCGATCTTCCATCTCAGCGGTAAACGGCATACCCGAGTTCAGGCGCCACGTGCTTTTGTTGTAGCAGCCGGGGCACTCGTGAACGCAGCCTGATACAAACAGGGTACAGCGGGTGCCGGGGCCGTTGACGATGTCGACGGGGTAGTACTGATGGTATCGCATAGAAAATGTCCAGAGAATGTGTGCGCGCTGATGCCCTCACCCCGGCCCTCTCCCACAGGGAGAGGGGGAAGAGTTCCCTCTCCCTTGAGGGAGAGGGGTAGGGTGAGGGGGAAACCCTGCGCAGAACTTACCCGATCTGCCCATTCCCCAGATGTTTCACCCTGCGCTTCACCTCCTCCTGCTTACCGGCGTTAAACGGACGGGCATCCGGGCTGCCGAGGTAGCCGCACACGCGGCGGGTCACGGAGACGCGGGCTGCATCGTGATTACCGCATTTCGGGCAGGTGAAGCCTTTGCTGGTGCACTCGAATTCTCCGGTAAAGCCGCACTCGTAGCACTCGTCGATTGGCGTGTTGGTTCCGTAGTACGGCACGTGCTGATAGCTGTAATCCCACACGTCTTCCAGCGCCTTCAGGTTGTGCTGAATGTTCGGGTACTCGCCGTAGCAGATAAAACCGCCGTTCGCGATGGGCGGATAGGCCGCTTCAAAGTCGATCTTGTCGTACGGGTTCACCTTCTTCTCCACGTCGAGGTGGAAGCTGTTGGTGTAGTAACCTTTGTCGGTCACGCCTTCCACGATGCCGAACTCAGCGGTGTCCAGACGGCAGAAGCGATCGCAGAGGTTTTCGCTCGGCGTGCTGTACAGGCTGAAACCGTAGCCAGTTTCCTCTTTCCACTGGTCTACCGCATCGCGCAGGCGCTGCACAATCGCGATACCCTTCTCACGCAGGGCGTCGTTGTCATAGATATGCTTGTCGCCAAACAGCGCGTTAATCGTTTCGTGAATGCCGATATAGCCAAGAGAGATCGACGCGCGGCCGTTTTTGAAGATCTCCGACACATCATCGTCCGCTTTCAGGCGCACGCCGCAGGCCCCTTCCATATAGAGAATTGGCGCGACGCGGGCTTTCACCCCTTCAAGACGGGCGATGCGGGTCATCAGCGCCTTACGTGCCAGCTGTAAACGTTCATCCAGCAGCGTCCAGAAGGCCGCTTCATTCCCTTTGGCTTCCAGCGCGATGCGCGGCAGGTTCAGGCTGATGACGCCCAGGTTGTTGCGCCCGTCGTGGATCTGCTCGCCGTTCTCATCCTCGTACACGCCGAGGAAGCTGCGGCAGCCCATTGGCGTTTTAAACGAACCCGTGACTTTTACCACCTGGTCGTAGTTGAGGATATCCGGGTACATTCGCTTGCTCGCGCACTCCAGCGCCAGCTGCTTGATGTCATAGTTCGGATCGCCAAATTTATGGTTCAGGCCGTCGCGGATGGCGAACACCAGTTTCGGGAATACCGCCGTTTTGCGATTTTTACCGAGGCCGGAGATACGGTTACGCAGTATGGACTGCTGGATCAGACGGGATTCCCAGCTGGTGCCGAGGCCAAACCCGAAGGTCACAAACGGCGTCTGGCCGTTGGCGGTGTGCAGCGTGTTTACCTCATATTCCAGCGACTGGAACGCGTCGTAGCACTCTTTCTCGGTGCGGGAACGGGCGTAACCGTCGGCATCCGGGATCTGCCACTCTTCCGCCGTTTTACGGTGTTTGTTGAAGCTTTCGGTCACGAACGGGGCCAGCACTTCATCGATGCGGTTAATGGTGGTGCCGCCATAGATGTGGCTCGCCACCTGGGCGATGATCTGCGCCGTGACCGCCGTCGCGGTGGAGATGGATTTCGGCGGCTCAATCTCGGCGTTACCCATTTTAAAACCGTGGGTCAGCATGCCTTTCAGGTCGATCAGCATGCAGTTAAACATCGGGAAGAACGGCGAGTAGTCGAGATCGTGATAGTGGATCTCACCGCGTTCGTGCGCTGATACCACATCGCGCGGCAGCAGATGCTGGCGGGCATAGTGCTTGGCGACGATACCGGCCAGCAGGTCGCGCTGGGTTGGGATCACTTTGCTGTCTTTGTTGGCATTTTCATTGAGCAGCGATGAGTTGGTTTGCTCTACCAGGCCGCGGATCTCCTGGTTCAGGCGACCGCGTTTCTCACGCTGGACGTCACGGTCGTGTCGATACTCAATGTAGGCGCGCGCCAGCTGCTTGTACGGACCAGACATCAGCTGGTTTTCAACCGCGGTCTGGATCTCGTTGATATCCACCTGGCTGCGTTCATGCATCTGGCTGCTAACGACTTCTGCGACGGTGGCGCAGTAATCTGCGTCATCGACTCCCGCTGCTTTAGCTGCACGCAGAATGGCTTCTTTGATGCGCTCTGATTTAAACGGCACTTTACAGCCATCACGTTTCATCACATGCGGTGTCATGATCACTCCATTTTAAAAACAGGTTATCCACAGAGGTGGAGAAGTATTCACCGGGCGTATTCCTCGCCGCGGCAAAGACTTCCCGCGTGCCCAGCCCGTGTTATCCACAATTCCGGCCAGCGTAAGCGCCGTCTTGTTGTTGGAATAGTAGACGATAAATACAAGATGTTGGGTCGGCGTGCATTTTAAGTGCTACATATAGTGATTTGCATCAAACAAGTTTGCGATTTTTTTGATGCAGAACAAAGTAAAAAGACGAGAGTACAAACGGCGGGCGCTGGGGCAATTGTAAAGACGCGAAGGAAAAATCTGATTAATTATTCAACAAAAACAGCAAAGTAAGCCGGACACGGCATCGTGCCCGGCGGAGGAATTACTGCTTTAACCACCACACGGCTTCAAACGGACGAAGCGTTGAGGTTTGAGGGGCGGGGTAGTTACTTATCACCACCTGCGACTCGCCGCTGAGAGCGTCCGCTTGCCATTCCTGAGGCGAATGACTCAGATTCGCCACCACCATCAGCGTTTGTCCCTGCCACTGGCGGCGGTAGCACCACAGGGAAGGGTGGTCAGGCAGGAGATCCTCATAATCCCCCCACGTCATTACCGGCAGGGTTTTGCGCAGGCGAATCAGCGACTGATAGGTGTAGAACACCGAATCGGGGTCATCCAGCGCCGCGCGGGCGTTCACGGTTTCGTAGTTGTCGCAGACGCCAATCCACGGCTCGGCCTCGGTAAAGCCCGCATTGTGCGAGGCGTCCCACTGCATCGGCGTGCGGCCATTATCGCGTGACTTACTCGCCAGAATCGCCAGAAGTTCATCCGTATCGCGACCGTTAGCCCGCTGTTCGGCGAACATGTTCAGGCTTTCTACGTCGCGGTAGTCGGTGATTCGGCTGAAATGCGGGTTGGTCATACCCAGCTCTTCACCCTGGTAGATATACGGCGTGCCCTGCATCCCGTGCAGCACCATGCCGAGCATTTTCGCCGCCGCCACGCGGTGTTCCCCTTCGTCACCAAAGCGCGACACGATGCGCGGCTGGTCATGGTTACACCAGAACAGCGCGTTCCAGGCTTTGTTGTGCATCCCCTGCTGCCAGTGGCGGAAAAGGGTTTTTAGCGCCACGAAGTCCGGCTTCGCCTTCGTCCATTTTTCGCCGCCGGGGTAGTCCACCTTGAGGTGGTGGAAGTTAAAGGTCATCGACAGCTCGCGGCCGTCAAGAGATGCGTACTGCTGGCAGTTCTCCAGCGAGGTGGAGGACATCTCGCCCACCGTCATCAGGTTACGCGGCGTAAAGACGTCGCGGCTCATCTCCTGAAGATATTCGTGGATGCGCGGCCCGTCAGTGTAGAAGCGGCGACCGTCGCCGAGGGTATCGTCCGGGAAATCCTGATCTTTTGAAATCAGGTTGATGACGTCCAGACGCAAGCCGTCCACGCCGCGATCGGCCCAGAACTCGCACACTTTTTTCAGCTCGGCGCGCACCGCCGGGTTTTCCCAGTTGAGATCCGCCTGCTCTGGCGCGAACAGGTGCAGATAATACTGCTCGCTTTCGGCGTGCCAGCGCCAGGCGTTGCCGCCAAATTTGGAGCGCCAGTTGTTGGGAAGCGTATCCGGCGTACCGTCGCGCCAGATATAGAACTGGCGGTACGGACTCGCTTTATCCAGCGATTCACGGAACCAGGCGTGCTGCGTGGACGTGTGGTTAAAGACCATATCCAGCACGATGCGGATGCCGCGTTCATGCGCCCGGGCAACCAGCTCGTCAAAGTCGTCCAGCGTGCCGTAGGCCGGATCGATGGCAGTGTAGTTCGCCACGTCGTAACCGTTATCCACCTGCGGGGAGATATAAAACGGCGTCAACCAGATGGCGTCAATGCCGAGGGTTTTCAGGTAGTCCAGGCGCTGCGTCACGCCGCGCAGATCGCCCGTGCCGCTGCCGGTGGTGTCCTGGAAACTCTTTGGGTAAATCTGATAGATGACGCCGTTCTGCCACCAATGAGGAAGGGTATTCATAGTGCGTTCCTGCAAATGCGAAGGGGCGCAACTGCGCCCCGAAAGAGAGAATTAAACAATCTGCAACGTGCCCTGACGGAACTTACGCTGGTAAACCACGGTAGTCAGCGCCATTGGGATGATAATCGCCACCGCCATCGCCAGCGCAAATACCTGCCAGAACGCGGGCTGAATGGAGAGGATCCCCGGCAGGCCGCCGACGCCAATCCCGTTCGCCATCACGCCGTTCAGGCCGCACAGCAAGCCCGCCAGACCGGAGCCGATCATCGCGCAGAGCATCGGGAAGCGGTATTTCAGGTTGATACCGTACATCGCCGGTTCCGTGACGCCGAGGTAGGCGGAGATAGCAGCCGGAACGGAGATCTCACGCTCGTTGTGCTTACGGCTGACGATGATGATGCCGGTTACCGCCGAGGCCTGCGCAATGTTAGACAGGGCGATGATCGGCCAGACAGGCGTACCGCCGAGGCTCTGGATCATCTGCATATCGATCGCCAGCGTGGTCTGGTGCACGCCGGTGATCACCAGCGGAGCGTACAGGAAGCCAAACAGCGCGGCACCGATTGGCGCGAAGCTGCCGGTCATCAGGTGACGGACCGCGAAGGCCACGCCGTCGCCAATCATGCGGCCAAACGGACCGATAAAGGCATGCGCCAGGAACACCGCCAGGATCAGCGAGCAGACCGGGACCACCACCAGATAGAGGTAATCCGGCACGATGCGCTTCAGGCGCGTCTCAATAAAGCCCAGCGCCAGACCCGCCAGCAAGGCCGGGATCACCTGTGCCTGATAGCCCACTTTGGCGATGGTAAACAGGCCGAAGTTCCACACCTCTGGCGTTTGCTGACCAAGTAAGTAAGCGTTCATTAACTGCGGAGAGACCAGCGTCACGCCGAGCACGATACCGAGAATTGGCGTTCCGCCCATTTTGCGCACCGCGGACCAGCAGATCCCGACCGGCAGATAGAAGAAGATCGCTTCGCCAATCAGCCACAGGAAGTCATAGATGCTTTGCAGCGCCGGGTACATCTGCGCCAGGGTTTTGCCGTCGCTCATTGGCACATCGCCGATGACGTTACGGAAGCCCAGAATTAAGCCCCCGCTAATCAGCGCTGGCAGCAGCGGGAAGAAGATCTCCGCAAAATGGGAAATCAGCTGCTCATGCCATTTCATATTCTGGCGCGCGGCCTTCTTCGCCTGCTCTTTATCGGCGGAAGAGTGCCCGGTAGTCGCCAGCAGAGCCTGATAGTAATCGCCCACTTCGGTACCAATCACCACCTGGAACTGCCCGGCGTTGGTGAAGCAGCCTTTAACCATGGAAAGCTCTTCAATGGCCTTCGGGTTGGCTTTGGCCGGATCGTTCAGCACGAAGCGCAGGCGGGTAATGCAATGGCTGACGGTGGCGATGTTATCGCGTCCGCCGACCAGGACGATCAGCTGATCGATATCTGTTTGTTTGACTTTACTCATCATGAAACCTCATGACAGATGGTGATAGGGGTTATGACCTGTGCGCAAGCCTACTCCTTCAACGTGACGGCGAAAATGGGAACGTTCCCGAAATCGGGCGAAGATCACAATAATCTATTCAAAAGAATTATGAGAGATGGGCAGGAATAACGATCTGACGGGGTTCGGTACGCCCGGTAATCTGCTCGATCAGCTGCGCGGCTGCCTGCCGCCCAGACTCGGCGTAACCCGGATCAACGCTGATAATCTCCGGGTGTAAGAACTTCATCAGCGGCGTGCTTCCCACGCTCGCTAATTGCAGCTCCCCGATGCGCTGCTCCTGCAAATATTTGCTCGCACCTAATGCCAGAGTATCCGTGGCGCATACCAGGGCGGTAGTTTGTGGCGTCAGCACGCTGGCGACCTGTTCATATCCCTGTTTCATACCCAGACCAGGCAGCGCGGCCATGGCGGGGAGATTGTGTTTTTTACAAAACGCCAGGTACGCTTCATGGCGACGCTTGCCGGTGGTGATGTCGGCATGGGGCACGCCGAGATAGCTGATATGCCGATGGCCCTGTTCATACAGGCGCTGCATCAGGATCACGATCGCCCCTTCGTCATCGTAACAGACAGAGGCAAACCCGCTGGCGTCGCGCGCCAGCAGCACCAGTGACGGTTGCCAGGGTTTGAGCACGTCCTCTTTTAGCCCGGTAAACCCGAACAGCACTACGCCATCAATGTTGCGGCGCTGAAGCATGCCGAGATGCTCCTCCACCATTTGCGCGGAGAACTTGCTCTCCATCATGATCGGATCGTAGCCCTGCTCGTAGAACGCGGGCAGCATGGTCTGTACGGCGAGGTTTTCGGAGAGGGAATCCAGACGCGAGACAATAATGGCGACCACTTTATCGCTCTGCCCGCGCATGGCGCGCGCGGAGCGGGAAGGGGAAAAACCGTGCTGATTCATCACCGCCTCGACGCGCTCGCGTGTGCGCTCGCTGACACCGCTTTCGTTGTTCAGCACGCGTGAGACAGTCGATTTCCCCACGCCGCTTAAACGCGCGATGTCTTTAATCGTAAGGCGGTTCTGCATGCTGTATTCCCTGTAACAACGATAAAATAATCAATTGAGCCTAATGCTATCCTGCGAATTCGCTATGGGCAAAGTCTGGTTTACGTTCGGTTTATTTGCAGGGCGTTATAATACCGCCCGATTAGTCACAAACGGTATGGATAAATCTCTATACTGCGCGCCGATACCCAACTTTTTACTTACCGGAGGCCACATGGATCCCGATCCCACACCTCTCCTGACCCGGAGAAAACCTTCTTACCGGTAAGCCAGCTTTTTGCTGTCTCACCGGCGTGAGGCAGCAACGTTCATACGTTCCTGCTTGATAAATTAAGTGCCTGACAGGTACGGCTTTGCCACGCCTGCGGGAAAACTGCGTCCGCCTTTGCGGATGCGGGGGAATGACTATGCTGAAAAATATCACCCGGCAGCTGCAAGCGCTGCTGAGCCGCCACCTGCCACATCGCCTGATTGCGCGCGATCCGCTGCCAAATGCCAACACCATGGCGGGAGCGGCAATCCCCGCTTCCCTGACCGAGCGCTGCCTGAACGTGGCGGCGATGGATGAAAATGAAGTCTGGCGCGCCTTTGGCGGCCACCCGGAAGGGCTTAACGCGCAAGAAGTGTCAAAAATCCGCGCGGAACATGGCGATAACCAGATCCCGGCGCAGAAACCCTCTCCCTGGTGGGTCCACCTGTGGCTCTGCTACCGCAACCCGTTCAACCTGCTGCTGACGGTGCTCGGGATTATCTCTTACGCCACTGAAGATCTGTTTGCCGCAGGCGTGATTGCCCTGATGGTGGGCATCTCCACGCTGCTGAACTTTATTCAGGAAGCGCGCTCCACCAAAGCGGCGGATGCGCTGAAAGCGATGGTCAGCAACACCGCCACCGTGTCGCGCGTGATTAACGACCTCGGCGAAAACGCCTGGATTGAGCTTCCCATTGACCAGCTGGTGCCGGGCGATCTGGTGAAGCTGGCGGCGGGGGACATGATCCCGGCGGATTTACGTATCATCCAGGCGCGGGATCTGTTCGTCGCGCAGGCGTCACTCACCGGTGAATCCCTTCCCGTAGAGAAGGTAGCGCGGACCCGCGATCCGCAGCAGATGAATCCGCTGGAGTGCGACACCCTGTGCTTTATGGGCACCACGGTGGTCAGCGGCACGGCGCAGGCGATTGTCACCGCCACCGGCGGCAATACCTGGTTTGGACAGCTTGCCGGACGCGTCAGCGAGCAGGAGAGCGAGCCGAATGCGTTCCAGAAAGGCATTGGCCGCGTCAGCATGCTGCTGATCCGCTTTATGATGGTCATGACGCCGATTGTCCTGCTGATCAACGGCTACACCAAGGGCGACTGGTGGGAGGCGGCGCTGTTCGCGCTCTCCGTGGCCGTTGGCTTAACGCCGGAAATGCTGCCGATGATTGTCACCTCCACGCTGGCGCGCGGGGCGGTCAAACTCTCTAAACAAAAGGTGATTGTTAAACACCTCGACGCCATCCAGAACTTTGGCGCGATGGACATCCTTTGCACCGATAAAACCGGCACCCTGACGCAGGACAAAATCGTGCTGGAGAACCACACCGATATCGCCGGAAAAACCAGCGAACGGGTGCTGTACAGCGCGTGGCTGAACAGCCACTACCAGACCGGGCTGAAAAACCTGCTCGACGTGGCGGTGCTGGAAGGGGTGGACGAGGAGTCTGCCCGCACGCTCTCCGGTCGCTGGCAGAAGGTGGATGAAATCCCGTTCGACTTCGAGCGCCGCCGCATGTCGGTGGTGGTCAGCGAGCAGGCGGACGTACATCAGCTGATCTGCAAAGGGGCATTGCAGGAGATCCTGAATGTTTCCACGCAGGTGCGCCATAACGGGGAGATCGTGCCGCTGGATGAGACCATGCTGCGCCGCATCAAACGCGTCACCGATAACCTGAACCGTCAGGGGCTGCGCGTGGTGGCGGTAGCCAGCAAGTTCCTGCCCGCGCGGGAAGGGGACTACCAGCGTATCGATGAATCCGATTTGATCCTCGAAGGTTACATCGCATTCCTCGATCCGCCGAAAGAGACCACCGCGCCCGCGCTGAAAGCGCTGAAAGCGAGCGGGATCACCGTCAAAATCCTGACCGGCGACAGCGAGCTGGTGGCGGCCAAAGTGTGCCACGAAGTGGGCCTGGACGCGGGTGACGTCGTCGTGGGGAGCGACATTGAGCACCTGTCCGACGATGAGCTGGCCGAGCTTGCCCAACGCACCACGCTGTTTGCCCGCCTGACGCCGATGCATAAAGAGCGCATCGTCACTCTGCTGCGTCGTGAAGGGCACGTAGTGGGCTTTATGGGCGACGGCATCAACGATGCGCCAGCCCTGCGTGCGGCGGATATCGGTATCTCCGTGGACGGCGCGGTGGATATCGCCCGTGAAGCGGCGGATATCATTCTGCTGGAAAAGAGCCTGATGGTGCTGGAGGAGGGCGTCATCGAAGGGCGTCGCACCTTCGCCAATATGCTCAAATACATCAAAATGACCGCCAGCTCCAACTTCGGCAACGTCTTCAGCGTGCTGGTGGCGAGCGCGTTTCTGCCGTTTCTGCCGATGCTGCCGCTGCACCTGCTGATCCAGAACCTGATGTACGATGTCTCTCAGGTGGCGATCCCGTTTGATAACGTGGACGACGAGCAGATCCAGAAGCCGCAGCGCTGGAACCCCGCCGATCTGGGGCGCTTTATGCTGTTCTTTGGGCCGATCAGCTCCATCTTTGACATTCTGACCTTCTGCCTGATGTGGTTTGTGTTCCACGCCAACACGCCGGAACACCAGACGCTGTTCCAGTCCGGCTGGTTCGTGGTGGGACTGCTGTCGCAGACGCTGATTGTGCACATGATCCGCACCCGTCGCATTCCGTTCATCCAGAGCCGTGCCGCGTGGCCGCTGATTGTGATGACGGGCATTGTGATGGCGCTCGGGATCGCGCTGCCGTTCTCGCCGCTGGCAAGCTACCTGCAACTTCAGGCGCTGCCGCTGAGCTACTTCCCGTGGCTGGTGGCGATCCTCGCGGGTTACATGGTGCTGACGCAGATGGTGAAAGGGTTCTATAGCCGTCGGTATGGGTGGCAGTAAATTATGTTTGCCGGGTGGCGGCTTCGCCTTACCCGGCCTACTCCCGAAACGTAGGCCCGGTAAGCGCAGCGCCACCGGGCAATAGCTTTCCTCCCAAATTCAACAACCTGTGATCTCTGTCGGCGCATTCGCTTGACGACAATTTGAGCGCATGTTAACAGAATGTTTTGCCTGTATTTGGCCCGTCAGATAAGGAACATTCATGTTACGGTACAGCCTCTTAACCGCCGGGCTTATGCTCGGCGCTTCCGCCTTTGCCGCCCCGGCAGGCGACCTTCCCTTAATGCCCTGGCCTGCGAAGGTTGAACGCCCGACCACTCAGGGCGCGCTGGTGCTTAACAATCAACTCTCTGTGAGCGTCAGCGGCGACGATCTGGGGGATGCGGTCAACCGCCTGCGCCAGCGCATTGCGCTGCAAACCGGCTGGACGCTTCAGCCGCAGGCCGAACAACCGGACAAGCCGACCATCCGCATCGCCATCGCCAAAAAGGTGAAGCCGCAGCCGCTGCCGGACAGCGATGAGAGTTATAAAATCACGGTGGACGCCAACGGCGTAAATATCTCCGCCAACACCCGCTTCGGCGCGCTGCGCGCCATGGAAACCTTGCTTCAGCTGATGCAGAACGGCGCCGAAAACACCTCGATCCCGTGGGTAACCATTGAAGATTCGCCGCGCTTCCCGTGGCGCGGGCTGCTGCTCGATTCGGCGCGCCACTTCCTCCCGATTCCGGATATTAAACGCCAGATCGACGGCATGGCCGCGGCAAAACTCAACGTTCTGCACTGGCACTTAACCGACGATCAGGGCTGGCGCTTTACCTCGAAGCGTTATCCGAAATTAACCCAGCTTGCCAGCGACGGGCTGTTCTACACCCCGGAGCAGATGCGCGAGATTGTGCGTTACGCTGCCGATCGCGGCATACGGGTGGTGCCGGAAATTGATATGCCCGGCCACGCCTCGGCGATTGCCGTCGCCTACCCGGAGCTGATGAGCGCGCCGGGGCCGTACGCCATGGAGCGCCACTGGGGCGTGCTGAAGCCAGTGCTGGATCCAACCAAAGAGGCAACTTATACCTTTGCCGACGCAATGGTCAGCGAACTGGCGGCGATCTTCCCGGATCCGTATCTGCATATTGGCGGCGATGAGGTTGACGACAGCCAGTGGAAAGCGAACGCTGCGATCCAGACGTTCATGCGCGACAACAAACTGGCGGACAGCCACGCGTTGCAGGCGTATTTCAACCGCAAGCTGGAGACGATCCTTGAGAAGCACCACCGGCAGATGGTTGGCTGGGATGAGATCTACCATCCCGATCTGCCGAAAAGCATTCTGATCCAGTCCTGGCAGGGGCAGGACGCGCTGGGGCAGGTGGCGCAGAACGGCTATAAGGGCATTCTCTCAACCGGTTTCTACCTCGATCAGCCGCAATCCACCGCCTACCACTACCGCAATGAAATTGTGCCGCAGGGGCTGAACGGCGTGGATGTGATAGCGGACACCGACAGCGTCCAGAGCTGGGCTTTCTCTATGCCGCGCCTGAAAGGCAAGCCGGTGGAAGGCAGCTTTACGCTGGTGAAAGGCGATGCTGGCTGGCGCGGATTTATTGATTTTGCCGGGAAATCGCGTCGGGCGGTGGATAACATTCAGTGGCGGGACGACAACCAGGTAACGTTTACCGTTGATACCTGGATGGGTGAAACGCGTCCGGTCGTTTCCGTTGAGAACGATAAGCTCAGCGGTTATTTCCTGGTGGGTAACGCCCGCTACCCGATCGACGGCACGCGTCTGGACTCGGTGCCAAAAGGCATACCGCCGGTGGTGCCGGACCCGGCGAACGAGGCCAATCTGCTCGGCGGCGAAGCCGCGCTGTGGGCGGAAAACGTGGTCGCGCCGGTGCTGGATATCCGTCTGTGGCCGCGCGCCTTTGCGGTGGCGGAGCGGCTATGGTCGGCGAAGGATGTCAACGACATCGACAACATGTATACCCGGCTCCAGGCGATGGACAGCTGGTCGACGGTGTCGGCTGGACTACAGCAGCATACCCAGCAGCAGGTGCAGTTCACCCGCCTCGCCAACAATGCGGATACCCTGCCGCTGCAAATTCTCGCCCAGGCGCTTGAACCGGCGCAGTATTACACCCGCCAGCATCTTAAGTTCCAGGCCGGAAACTATCATCAGTTTGAGCCGCTTAATCGCCTTGCAGATGCGCTTAACGCTGAAAGCGCCACCGTGCGTCAGATGAATAAATGGGCGGACCGTCTGGTGAGCGACGCGGAAGACACGGAAAGCGCCGATGCGCTGCGCCACGTCTTTAACCGCTGGCAGAACAACACCAGTGATGCGCTGGCCTTGAGTGAAAACAGCTATCAGCTGAAGGCCATAAAGCCGGTGATCCAGGAGGTGGATAAGCTGGCCTCGATTGGTCTGAGGCTGACGGATCTGGTGGCGCGTCAGGGCACGCTGGACGACAACGAGATCGCGTCGATCCAGAGCGAACTGGATAACGCGGCGACGATCCAGGACGAGGTGGTGATTGCGGCGGTGTACCCGCTGGAGACGCTGCTTAGGGCGACGCGGAATCAGTAGTAAAGAACCCTCACCCCAGCCCTCTCCCAAAGGGAGAGGGTGTATAAATTCCCTCTCCCTTTGGGAGAGGGTTAGGGTGAGGGAATCAGATCGCTCAGTTCTTCAACACCCACGCCTCTCTCCAGTGCGCGCCCACGCCTGGTTCAAACTGGTTTGCGGTTGGGCTGTACTGCACGCAGTAGCCGCTGAACGGGACAGGCCTGCATTCGTAGGTCTTACCGTCTTTCGGCTGTAGCACTACGGTGCCCGCTTTGTAGGACGCGACGTTATCCGGGAAGATAAAGTCATGCGGGCCGTTGCTGTCCGCCGCGTCGCTTTCCAGCATCAGATCCAGCACGTCCTGCGCGAACAGGGTGCCGTCTTTGTTGGTGGCGTAGTATTTCAGCATATGGTGCCCCGCCGTGACGTCAGTCAGGGTCATGGTCACGTCCTGGCTGGCGTTATTCATCTCCTGCTTCAGATACCCCTTTTCCGCACCGCTGTGGTTCATTACGTGCGCTTCAACGTTCACGTCGCCTTTGGTGTTCACGTGGAAGGTGACGGTCGCCTTGCCATTCTCGATTTTGCTGTAGTGCAGGTTAGAAACCGCGATGGTTTCATTCACTTCCGCCTTCTGCTCTTCGTACGAAATCGCAACGGACTGGAGGGCGCTGCCGTCTTTGACGAAGACGCTGTTCGCGCCGTGAACCGGGCTAATTTCGCCCGCTTCATCCTTCACCCCGACACGCACATCGCTGTGCGCGGCGTTGATCTTCTGCGCCAGATCGTATGACCACTGGTTCGCACCCCCCTGGGCAACGGAGCCGATGGTCAGCTCGGTACGCAGGGCGGCAACTTCCCCGTTGGCGTCGAAGAAGCGTGCAATCACTTTATCGCCCGTGTTCAGGTTATTCCCGGCAATCTGTCCGCTCAGGGTTTTACTCCACTGGGAGATCACCGCTGGGGTGTCGTCCGGCGTGACGTTGCCGCCGTTACCGAAATCAACGTCAATGGCCTGATAGAAACTGTTTGCCGTATCCGCTATTTCCCACACGCCATAAATAACCTGGTAGCCCGTACGTTCCGGGACATTACAGGTCATGGATTTTGTCATCGCCGGTGCCTGGCCATGTCCGTTAATAGTACAGAACGGCGTTAATTCGAACTGGTCACGGGTCAGCGGTTTATTGGGGTCCCAGTTTTGTTTGGTAATGTAATAACGCCAGTTGGTGGTTTTATGCGGTGCGGTATGGTGCCAGACAAATTCATGCGGGCCTGCCGTCATGGGGTTTTTGGTCCAGGCGTTCAGGCTCTGCTTATCAAGCTGGGAGTAGCTGGTAATACCGGCGCTGGCAAGCTGGCCGTCGGGCGGCATCGCACCCGTCGGGAAGCCGGAGGCCTTTTCTACGCTCTGCGGTTCATATTGTACAGAGCCACAGTCAATATTCTTGCCGAGCTTACACATATAAGCGCGGCTGGCAGGGGATTCTATATATCCGTGTGCAAGTGCGGAAGACGCAACCGTTAATGTGGTAACCGCCAGCGCAATTTTAGAGAGTTTCATTCATCATCCATTAATTAGAATAGAGCAAGGCAGCGTCAGTCTATTAATGGAGTGGCGGATGCGTCATTTCCCGGAGAGAGTAAAAATGGTCAAAATAAAAAAAGGCAGCCTGAGCTGCCTTCTCTTTATTGAAATAAATTAGCGACGTACGGCAATCGCTTCAATTTCAATTTTCACGTCTTTTGGCAGACGCGCCACTTCCACGCAGGAGCGCGCCGGGAAGGTCGCGTTGTGCTCGGTGAAGAACGCTTCGTAGGTAGCGTTAACGGTCGCAAAATCATTCAGATCTTTCACGAACACGGTGGTTTTGATGATGTCGCCCACTTTCAGACCGGCAGATTCGACGATCGCCTGCACGTTTTCCAGCGACTGACGCGCCTGCGCCGCTACGTCGGCTGGTACTTCACCGGTTTTTGGGTTCACCGGGATCTGACCAGAAGTGATGATCATGCTGCCCAGATCAACGCCCTGAACGTATGGGCCGATAGCCGCTGGTGCATTTTCCGTCGCGAGTACTTTGCTCATTTTTTCTCCAGAATTACAGCGTTAAGAATGTTCCCGGCCATTATAACAGCCGGGATTTCATTACCAACCTCAATTAGTTGGCCAGCACCACATAATGAGAAAACTCTTTTTCGCAGTATTTGCATTTGAGTGCGATGTCATTGGCGCGCTTTTTCACTGCAAAGCTGGAGGAAACCGGCTCAGCATGACTGATGCAGTTGCTGTTCGGGCAGACCAGCACGCTTTCGATGCGATCTGGCAGGCTTGGGCGGGATTTGCCCACCACGTCGTAATCGTCGATGCGGTTAACCGTGGCGTCCGGTGCGTACAGTGACAGCTGGTTAACCTGCTCGTCGGTCAGGAAAGTGTTCTCGATCTTGATCAGGTCTTTACGGCCCATTTCGCCCGACGGCAGGTTCAGGCCGATGGTGATGCGCTGGTCGGTTTCAGTCAGTTTGAACAGCGTCAGCAGCTTAAAGCCCACCTGCGCAGGGATGTGGTCAATCACGGTGCCACGCTTGATGGCTTCAACCTGGAGTTTGTTATCGTGTGTCATGGTCGTCTCCCCTTACAGAGCTAATTCGCGATTCAGAACCAGTGCCAGTAACGCCTGGCGGGCGAAGATGCCGTTTCCGGCCTGCTGGAAGTACCAGGCGTGCGGCGTTTTATCCACGTCTGTGGTGATCTCATCGATGCGCGGCAGCGGGTGCAGCACCTTCATGTTGTCGCGCGCGCCCTCGAGGTCGCTGGCGCGCAGCACGAACTGCGCCTTCACGTTGGCGTACTCGGATGGGTCAAGACGCTCTTTCTGCACGCGGGTCATGTAGAGAATATCCACGTTGCCCATCACCTCTTCGATGCTGGCGTGCAGGCTCCACGCGATGCCTTTTTCGTCCAGCATATCGAGAATGTACTGCGGCATCGCCAGCGCGTCCGGGGCGATGAAGAAGAAGCTGTTGCCGTTAAATTTCGCCAGCGCCTGGGTCAGCGAGTGGACGGTGCGGCCATATTTCAGGTCGCCGACCATGGCGATGTTCAGGTTCTCAAGCGTGCCCTGCGTCTCCTGAATGGTGAACAGATCCAGCAGGGTCTGCGTCGGATGCTGGTTAGCGCCGTCACCGGCATTCAGTACCGGAATGCCGCCGGAAAATTCGGTCGCCAGACGCGCCGCGCCCTCCTGCGGGTGGCGCATCACAATCGCGTCAACGTAGGTGCTGATCACTGAAATGGTATCCGCCAGGGTCTCGCCTTTTTTGCCCAGCGACGTGTTGCTGCTGTCCGAGAAGCCCACCACGCTCGCGCCCAGGCGGTGCATGGAGGTTTCGAAGGAGAGACGCGTGCGGGTCGAGGCTTCGAAGAAGCAGCTCGCAATCACCTTGTGCTTCAGCAGCTCCGGTTGCGGATTGGCCTTCAGTTTTGCCGCGGTTTCCAGAACCAGTTCCAGCTCTTCGCGGCTGAGGTCGTTTATGGAAATGATGTGTTTTTGATAAAGCGGATTCATGTTTATCTCCTGACGCCGGGCAAAAAAAAGCCCCTCAAATGAGGGGCTCTGGGAATAGGTTTAGCAACGGGAAGAAAAACGGCAGGCCAGCGTCTGATTTCAGACGCGGTAAGACGTTATGTCGTACACGCTTGACCATGCTTCCTCCCGGCAAATTGTCGGGCATTATACGCAGCTCGCTTTTGGGATCAAGCGATTTAATGCACGCTTTACTCAATGCAAACGGTTCTTTATGAATATTAATGCGTTCTGAGTAAATAACTAATTTGCTTATGCACCAGCGCGGTGCGCTTCACCACGCGGGGCGCGACCCAGACAATACTGCTTCCGGCCACCACGCCTAAAATTTCCGGTAACTGGTGATAATCCAGAATACGCGCCACCGCGCGGCCATATCCGGCGACGGTATGGATAAGGATAAATTCGCTGTTGTGCTCCACGCTCACTACCATTTCAGAGACGGTACGCGCCGCGTCGGGGGCCGGGCGCAGCTGGGGATTCAGCGAATAAATCTTTAGCCCTTTGGCATTGCGAATTTTTATGACACCGAGCAACTTGAGCAGACGTGAAACGGTGGACTGGCTGATGGTCTCAAAACCCCGCTCCTGTAAGTCGCGGCGGATCTCTTCCTGGGAGAGATAGCTCTTTTCCGCGATCAGACGCTGGCAGACCGTTAGCTGTAGTTGCTCTTTGGGAGAGTACTCTTCGTAATCCATCATAGTTCCCATATCAGTTCCCGAAATAACCGGTGGCACCGCACCGATCCGTAGGCCGGATAAGCGCAGCGCCATCCGGTAAATTACAACAGGGCGCCCAGGCTTAACGCCACCATAATCACCACCGTTAAAATCCCCAGCAACGGCGCGACCCATTTCAGATAGCGCACGTAGGGCACGCGGGCGATAGCCAGCCCGCCCATCACGACGGCAGAGGTGGGAGTGATCAGGTTAACGATGCCGGACGCCGACTGGTAAGCCGTAACCACCAGGTCGCGGTTGACGTTAGCGAAATCGGCAAGGGGCGCCATGATCGGCATCGTCAGAACGGCCAGGCCGGACGAAGAAGGCACAAGAAACGACAGCACCACTTCCAGCCAGTACATCACGTTGATGAACGCCACCGTCGACAATCCGGTGACCATTCCCTCGGCGCTGTGCAAAATGGTGTGGGTAATCATGCCCTTATCCATGATCACTACGATACCGCGCGCGATGCCGATAATCAGCGCGACGCCCAGCAAATCTCGCGCGCCGTTGATAAAGGTTGAGGTCAGCTCCTCTTCGCTCATGCGGGCGATCAGCCCGACGATAATCGCGCTGGCGAGGAACACCGCCGAGATCTCCGCCATCCACCAGCCCAGCACCGCCACGCCGTAGATCATCACCGCGAAGGCGAGGGCGAAGATCACCAGGATGAGTTTGCGCACCGGGGTAAACTCCAGCGACTGCTCGCCCTTGTTGCCGAGGAAGTGGGCGAGATTCTCTTCCTGCTTATCCGCCACGATCGACAGCGACGGATCCTTGCGCACCTTGCGGGCGTAACGCATAACCCACGCCACGCAGATGATCCAGCCGATCACCAGCAGCGCCAGGCGCAGAGCGATGCCGTTAGTGAAGGGGATCCCGGCGGCGTTGGCGGCGATCACCGTGGCGAACGGGTTGATGGTGGAGCCGAGGGTGCCGATCCCCGCGCCGAGCAGCACGGTGGATGCAGCAACCACCGGATCGAACCGCGCCGCCAGCATCACCGGCACCAGTAAGGTATAGAAGGGCAGCGACTCTTCTGCCATGCCGTAAATCGTGCCGCCTGCGGCAAACAGCGCCATCAGGATCGGGATCATCCACTCTTCGCGTCCGCGCAGCCGGGTGGTGACGCGCTCGATCCCGGCGTCTATCGCCCCGGTTTTAGTGACGATCCCGAGGAATCCCCCGATGATCAGAATAAACAGCGCCACGTCGATGGCCCCGGCCTGGCCGGACTCCGGATCGTACAGCCCGGCAATCGGCGCCATCAGCACCGAAACCAGCCCCTGCGGATGTGATGCCACCTGTGCATAGGTACCGGCAACCGGCACTTCTTTGCCGAGCGCCTCGTTCATCGCCATATGGTACTGCCCGGCCGGAACAATCCACGTCAGCACGGCAACCACGGCAATCAGAAAAAAGAGAATGGTGTAAGCGGAGGGAAACTTGAACTTGCCCATGATGTTCTCCTGAACCCGGCGCACCCCGCGGCGCGCCGGGCGGTGATTAGTCGCCGAGTGTCGCCACCATGACCGCTTTAATGGTGTGCATGCGGTTCTCTGCTTCGTCGAAAACGATGGAGTTCGGTGATTCAAAGACCTCTTCCGTCACCTCCAGCCCCTTCAGGCCGTACGCCATCTCGATCTCGCGGCCCACTTTGGTGTGCTCGTTGTGGAACGCAGGCAGGCAGTGCATGAACTTGACGTTCGGGTTACCGGTGGCCTTCATCACGTCCGCGTTGATCTGATACGGCTTCATCAGGCTGACGCGCTCGGCCCAGGCTTCCTTCGGCTCGCCCATGGAGACCCACACGTCGGTGTAGAGGAAATCAGTGCCCTGCACGCCTTCTTCCACGTCGTCGGTGAGGGTGATGCGCGCGCCCGTCTCTTTGGCGATGGCGCGGCACTGCTCAACCAGGCCTGCCTCCGGCCAGAAGGATTTCGGCGCGACGAGGCGGATATCCATCCCCATTTTGGCCGCGCCGACCATCAGGGAGTTGCCCATGTTGTTGCGCGCGTCGCCGAGATAAGCAAAGCTCAGCTCCGGCAGGGTTTTGCCCGGTGAGTGCTCCAGCATGGTCATCAGGTCGGCGAGGATTTGGGTCGGGTGGAACTCGTCGGTCAGGCCGTTCCACACCGGCACGCCCGCGTACTCGCCCAGCTCTTCAACGATGGCCTGGCCGTAGCCACGGTACTCGATGCCGTCATACATGCGGCCCAGCACGCGCGCGGTGTCCTTCATCGACTCTTTGTGGCCAATCTGCGAACCGCTTGGGCCGAGGTAGGTGACCTGCGCGCCCTGGTCGAACGCACCCACTTCGAAGGCGCAGCGGGTGCGGGTGGAGGTTTTTTCAAAGATCAGGGCGATGTTTTTCCCGACCAGGGTTTGTTTTTCGCGTCCGGCTTTTTTGGCGGCCTTCAGCTCAATGGCGAGATCGATCAGGTACTGGATCTCCGCCGGGGTGTAGTCCAGCAGTTTGAGGAAGTTGCGGTTTTTCAGGTTAATGGTCATGGGGAAATCCTTTTTAAAATTTAGCTGTCTGATGCCCTCACCCCGGGCCTCTCCCACAGGGAGAGGGGGCGTACATTCCCTCTCCCTTTGGGAGAGGGTTAGGGTGAGGGGAAAACGACTCAGTTACGAATCAACGTGCCTTTCTCGCCCGCCAGGATCTCCGCGCCGTCGGCCAGCGCACCGATCCCGGCAATGCCGCCGCAGGCCTCAACAAACTCGCGGCAGGCGGCCACTTTTGGCCCCATCGATCCGGCGTCGAACTGCATATCTCTGAGCAGCTCCGGCGTCACCTGCGCCAGCGGACGCTGGGTTGGCTTGCCCCAGTCGAGATACACCGCGTCGGCATCGGTGAGGATCAGCAGGGCATCGGCTTCGATCTGACGCGCCAGCAGGGCGGCGGAGAGGTCTTTGTCGATCACCGCCTCAATGCCGCGATAGCCGTTGGCGTTTTCCACCACCGGCACGCCGCCGCCGCCGTTGCAGATCACCAGGTGGTCGCGCTGGATCAGCGCCGTGATGGCGTCGCTCTCGACGATGCGCTTCGGCTGCGGCGACGGCACCACGCGGCGGAAGTAGCTGCCGTCGGCCTTAAACACCCAGCCTTTTTCCGCGGCCAGCGCTTTAGCCTGGGCTTCGCTGTAGACCGGGCCGATGTACTTGGTCGGGTTACTGAAGGCCGGGTCGGCGGCGTCCACTTCCACCTGCGTGAGCAGAACGCTGACCTCGCGCTGGGGCAGATTGTTTTTCAGCGCCTGCTGGAGCATGTAGCCGATCATCCCCTGGCTTTCGGCACCGAGAACGTCCAGCGGGTAGGGGGTGACTTTGTCGTAGGCGCTGTTCTGTAATGCCAGCAGCCCGACCTGCGGGCCGTTGCCGTGCACCAGCACCACACGCCACTGCTCCGTTAAGCCGGCGATGGTGCGGGCGGCCTGCTCGATGTTCTGGCGCTGGATGTCTGCTTCTAACGGTTCGCCGCGCTTGAGCAGCGCGTTGCCGCCAAGGGCCACAACCAGAGTGGGTTTTCGTTCCATGATGGCTCCTTTAAATTCCGTCGCGTTCCAGTGGACAGCTCATGCAGCGCGCGCCGCCGCGTCCGCGTCCCAGTTCGTCGCCTGGGATAGGCAGCACGGTAATGCCTGCTTTGTCGTACTTCTCGTTGGTCCAGACGTTGCGCTCGTATCCGATCACCACGCCCGGGCGGATGGTGAGGACGTTGTTGGCGTCGTTCCACTGTTCGCGCTCGGCTTCAAAGGCGTCGCCGCCGGTGGTGATCAGGCGGACCTGGTTAATGCCGAGGGCTTTCTCAATGGCGTGCAGCAGGTCGGTTTCCTGGGTACGCAGCAGGCCGCCGCGTCCGTCCGGGGTGAGCGTCCAGCACTGGGCATCCTTGCGCACCACTTCCGGATAAACGGAGAAGGTGTCCACGTCGATGTGGGTCATCACGGTGTCGAGGTGCATGCAGGAGCGGTGTTTTGGCAGCTCAACGGCAATCACGCGCTCGGCCTGGCGATGTTTAAACAGGCTGTTGGCGAGGAACTCCACGCCCTGCGGGGTCGTGCGCTCGGACATGCCGATCAGTACCGCGCCGCGGCCAATCACTAATACGTCGCCGCCTTCTAAGGTGGCGTGGTCGTAATTAATATTCTCGTCGCCGAAATACTTAATAAACTCGCCGTCGGCAAATGCGGGGTGCCAGCGATATATTGCCCGCAGGTTATTCGTTTCACGCTGGCGGGCGGGTTTCGCCATCGGATTAATGGAGACGCCGTTATATATCCAGCAGGAGGTGTCGCGGGTAAATAAGTGGTTCGGCAGCGGCTTCATAATAAAATCATTCGCCGTGTGGGTATCGACCACCATATTTTTAATAGCCGCCGGAATTTCACCGTAGGTTAATCCGCCGCTCAATCTGCGCGCCAGTTCGCGGTGCGGCATATCCGCCAGCCAGCCGCGCACGTCGGCGGCAAAGGTTGGCCCCAGGCGATAGTCGGAGATTTGTGTTTCAAGAAGCCAGGCTTTTGCTTCCGCAATATCAAGCGTTTGCGTAAGAAGGTCGGTCAACAGCAGGACTTCCACACCCTGCTCGCGCAGCGTGTTTGCGAAGATGTCATGCTCTTCACCCGCCCGTTCAACCGAGAGCACGTCATCAAATAGCAGCTCCTGACAGTTTGAGGGGGTTAACCGTTTCAGACTTAAATTTGGACGGTGCAGCATAACGCTACGCAATTGACCAATTTCAGAACCGACGTAATGCTTTTCCATAATTATTCCTTTAACTTTTTTTCAGAATAAAAAGGGCATGCGCCATGTGATGTGTTTAATTTCATGGCGGCTAAGCTCAATTGATTTCGTGATTTATAGTAGGCGCTTAAATAATGGTTATTGTGACATTGCTCACGCGAAAACCGATATTGAGCACTTTATTTTCAGTTGCATGATTCGTATCAGATAATGATTAATTTCATATTATTAAGGGATGAATACCTAAGCAGGAATGGGTGGCAATATTTGAAGTTGTTATTATTTTGTAGAATCACATGTTTTGAAATATTTGGTTATATTGTTGATTTTAAACAATAAAATTCAGTCTCAGGAATAGCTATGCAATAATGACAATTAACTATTTTTCACTTAAGAGAAATCAATAAATAATTATGGATTTTTAAAGGAAATAACCGAAGTGATAAAGTGTGATATGCTAACAGGTTTTGTGAGTTACATTGTAAATTCAGCGAGTTAGATACTATGTGCATAGCGCATGAAATGAGGTTATGCATAACCACTGCATAAATGCCTGTGTGCAATTAACAATGGATTAACACATTTTCCGATAAACATGCGCTGACGCAAATCTTGTCTAAAAAGGGCTGGTATGGAAGAGGCAATTCTCGTATAAAACATGAAAATGAAACAATGTTTTAATATGAGGGTTGTATCATGATTATTGGCAATATTCATCATCTCCAGTCCTGGCTGCCAGAAGAGCTGCGCCAGGCCATTGAGCACGTTAAGGCCCACGTCAGTGACGCGACGCCGACCGGCAAGCACGACATCAACGGCAACAGCCTGTTTTATCTGGTTTCGGAGGACATGACCCAGCCGTTCGCCGAGCGTCGCGCTGAATACCATGCACGCTATCTGGATATTCAGATTGTGCTGAAGGGTCAGGAAGGGATGACCTTCAGCACCCTGCCGCACGGTACGCCGGACACCGACTGGCTGGCGGACAAAGACATCGCGTTCCTGCCGGAAGGCGAGCAGGAGAAAACCGTGGTGCTGAGCGAAGGGGATTTTGTGGTGTTCTGGCCGGGCGAAGTGCATAAGCCGCTGTGCGCGGTGGGAGCGCCGGCGCAGGTGCGTAAGGTTGTGGTGAAGATGCTGGTAGAGTAACCCCTCACCCCGGCCCTCTCCCAAGGGGAGAGGGTGTAAAAGTTCCCTCTCCCCGTGGGAGAGGGTTAGGGTGAGGGCACCAGACCGCACCCTCTAATATGTGATCCAGCTTAAACTTCCCGCACTCCCTCCTCATCTCCCATTTACCTGCGCTTTTTCTGCGTCATAGTATGATCGTTAAATTAATGAACGCTGTTCTATAATGTAGAACAAAATGATTCAGCAAGGAGATCTCATGCCGCAGTCCGCGTTGTTCACGGGTATCATTCCCCCTGTCTCCACCATTTTTACCGCCGATGGCCAGCTTGATAAGTCGGGTACCGCCGCGCTGATCGACGATCTGATCAAAGCAGGCGTCGACGGCCTGTTCTTCCTGGGCAGCGGCGGCGAGTTCTCCCAGCTCAGCGCCGAAGAGCGTAAAACCATTGCCCGGTTTGCGATCGATCATGTCGATCGTCGTGTGCCGGTGCTGATCGGCACCGGCGGCACCAACGCCCGGGAAACCATTGAACTAAGCCAGCACGCGCAGCAGGCGGGCGCGGACGGCATCGTGGTGATCAACCCTTACTACTGGAAAGTGTCGGAAGCAAACCTGATCCGCTATTTCGAACAGGTGGCCGACAGCGTCACATTGCCGGTGATGCTCTATAACTTCCCGGCGCTGACCGGGCAGGATCTGACCCCGGCGCTGGTGAAAGCCCTCGCCGACTCGCGCAGTAACATCGTCGGCATCAAAGACACCATCGATTCCGTCGCCCACCTGCGCAGCATGATCCACACCGTTAAAGGCGCCCATCCGCACTTCACGGTGCTGTGTGGCTACGACGATCATCTGTTTAATACCCTGCTGCTCGGCGGCGACGGGGCGATCTCGGCCAGCGGCAACTTTGCCCCGCAGGTGTCGGTGAATCTTCTGAAAGCCTGGCGCGACGGGGACGTGGCGAAAGCGGCTGAGTATCATCAGACCCTGCTGCAAATCCCGCAGATGTATCAGCTGGATACGCCGTTTGTGAACGTCATTAAAGAGGCGATCGTGCTCTGCGGTCGTCCGATTTCTACGCACGTCCTGCCGCCAGCCTCGCCGCTGGACGCGCCGCGTAAGGCGCAGCTGAAAACCCTGTTACAACAGCTCAAGCTCTGCTGAGCCGGACGATAACGATGACCATTGAGAAAATTTTCACCCCACAGGACGACGCGTTTTATGCGGTGATCACCCACGCGGCGGGGCCGCAGGGCGCGCTGCCGCTGACCCCGCAGATGCTGATGGAATCCCCCAGCGGCAACCTGTTCGGCATGACGCAGAACGCCGGAATGGGCTGGGACGCCAACAAGCTGACCGGCAAAGAGGTGCTGATCATCGGCACCCAGGGCGGGATCCGCGCCGGAGACGGGCGTCCGGTCGCGCTGGGCTACCACACCGGGCACTGGGAAATCGGCATGCAGATGCAGGCGGCGGCGAAGGAGATCACCCGCAACGGGGGGATCCCGTTCGCCGCCTTCGTCAGCGATCCGTGCGACGGTCGCTCGCAGGGCACGCACGGTATGTTCGACTCCCTGCCGTACCGCAACGACGCGGCAATTGTGTTTCGCCGCCTGATCCGCTCTCTCCCGACGCGGCGGGCGGTGATCGGCGTGGCGACCTGTGATAAAGGGCTGCCCGCCACCATGATTGCGCTGGCTTCCATGCACGATCTGCCGACCATTCTGGTGCCGGGCGGGGCGACGCTGCCGCCAACCGTGGGGGAAGACGCGGGCAAGGTGCAGACCATCGGCGCACGCTTCGCCAACCATGAACTCTCCTTGCAGGAGGCCGCTGAGCTGGGCTGTCGCGCCTGCGCCTCGCCGGGCGGCGGGTGTCAGTTCCTCGGTACGGCGGGCACCTCGCAGGTAGTGGCGGAGGCGCTGGGTCTGGCGCTGCCACACTCCGCGCTGGCGCCGTCCGGACAGGCGGTGTGGCTGGAGATCGCCCGCCAGTCGGCGCGGGCGGTCAGCGAGCTGGATAACCGCGGCATCACCACGCGCGATATCCTCACCGATAAAGCCATCGAAAACGCGATGGTGATCCACGCGGCGTTCGGCGGCTCCACTAATTTACTGCTGCACATTCCGGCCATCGCCCACGCGGCGGGCTGCACGATCCCGGACGTTGAACACTGGACGCGCATCAACCGTAAAGTGCCGCGTCTGGTTAGCGTGCTGCCTAACGGCCCGGACTATCACCCGACCGTGCGCGCCTTCCTCGCGGGCGGCGTGCCGGAGGTGATGCTCCACCTGCGCGATCTCGGCCTGCTGCATCTGGACGCCATGACCGTCACCGGCCAGACGGTGGGCGAGAACCTCGACTGGTGGCAGACGTCCGAGCGCCGGGCGCGCTTCCGCCAGTGCCTGCGCGAGCAGGACGGCGTGGATCCGGATGACGTGATCCTGCCGCCGGAGAAGGCCAAAGCGAAAGGGCTGACCTCGACGGTCTGCTTCCCGACGGGCAACATCGCGCCGGAAGGATCGGTGATCAAGGCCACGGCGATCGATCCGTCGGTTGTCGGTGACGATGGCGTTTACCGCCACACCGGCCGGGTGCGGGTGTTTGTTTCCGAAGCGCAGGCGATCAAGGCCATCAAGCGGGAAGAGATTCAGCGGGGCGATATTATGGTGGTGATCGGCGGCGGGCCGTCCGGCACCGGAATGGAAGAGACCTACCAGCTTACCTCCGCGCTGAAGCATATCTCGTGGGGCAAAACGGTGTCGCTCATCACCGATGCGCGCTTCTCGGGCGTGTCGACGGGCGCCTGCTTCGGCCACGTGTCGCCGGAGGCGCTGGCGGGCGGGCCGATTGGCAAGCTGCGCGACAACGACATCATCGAGATTGCCGTCGACCGCCTGACATTAACAGGCAGCGTGAACTTTATCGGCACGGCGGACAACCCGCTGACGCCGGAAGAGGGGGCGCGCGAGCTGGCGCGGCGGCAGACGCACCCGGACCTGCACGCTCACGACTTTTTGCCGGACGATACCCGGCTGTGGGCGGCATTACAGTCCGTGAGCGGTGGCACCTGGAAAGGCTGTATTTATGACACCGATAAAATCATTGAGGTAATTAACGCCGGTAAAAAAGCGCTCGGCCTTTAATTATTTTTTGAGAGAAAACTGTCTGCGGAAAATATTCCGCGGGCGGTTTTTGCTTGTCTTTAATTTGCTAATTTAAACAATGAGTTGAGATATATCGGTGGCGTCACAAAAGCAAAATAACGTAATTCAGAAATAAGATATGACCATTGCTGATTAATTGAACAGCTCATTACACTCCATTAACACGATGTTGTAATTCAGCACACTACATAAGGGTGTAATTCTGATGACGCAATTAACCATGAAAGACAAAATTGGCTACGGGCTGGGTGATACCGCCTGCGGCTTCGTCTGGCAGGCCACGATGTTCCTGCTGGCCTATTTCTACACCGACGTGTTCGGTCTCTCCGCAGGCATAATGGGGACGCTGTTTTTAGTTTCCCGCGTGCTCGACGCCGTGACCGATCCGCTGATGGGGCTGCTTGTAGACCGCACCCGCACCCGCTACGGCCAGTTCCGCCCGTTCCTGCTGTGGGGCGCCATCCCGTTTGGCATCGTCTGCATGCTAACCTTCTACACGCCGGACTTCTCCGCGCAGGGCAAAATCATCTACGCCTGCGTGACATATATTCTGCTGACTCTGGTCTACACCTTCGTTAACGTCCCGTACTGCGCCATGCCGGGGGTGATCACCGCCGACCCGAAAGAGCGTCATGCCCTTCAGTCCTGGCGTTTCTTCCTCGCCGCCGCGGGGTCGCTCGCCATCAGCGGCATCGCGCTGCCGCTGGTCAGCATCATCGGCAAAGGGAACGAGCAGGTGGGCTATTTCGGCGCCATGTGCGTGCTGGGGTTGACCGGCGTGGTCCTGCTTTATGTCTGCTTCTTCACCACCAAAGAGCGCTACACCTTTGAAGTGCAGCCTGGTTCGTCGGTGGCGAAAGATCTTAAGCTGCTGCTGGGCAACGGCCAGTGGCGGATCATGTGCGCCTTCAAGATGATGGCGACCTGCTCCAACGTGGTGCGCGGCGGGGCGACGCTCTACTTCGTGAAATACGTGATGGATCACCCGGAGATGGCGACCCAGTTTTTACTCTACGGCAGCCTCGCCACCATGTTCGGCTCGCTCTGCTCGTCTCGTCTGCTGGGCCGCTTCGACCGCGTCACCGCCTTTAAGTGGATCATCGTCGCTTACTCGCTCATCAGCCTGCTGATTTTCGTCACGCCAGCAGAGCATATTGCCCTGATTTTCGCCCTCAACATCCTGTTCCTGTTCGTCTTTAACACCACCACGCCGCTACAGTGGCTGATGGCCTCTGACGTGGTGGATTACGAGGAGAGCCGCAGCGGACGTCGCCTCGACGGGCTGGTGTTCTCTACCTACCTGTTCAGCCTGAAGATTGGCCTGGCGATTGGCGGGGCGGTGGTGGGCTGGATCCTGGCCTGGGTGAACTACTCCGCCAGCAGCAGCGTGCAGCCGGTCGAGGTGCTGACCACCATCAAAATTCTGTTCTGCGTGGTGCCGGTGGTGCTCTACGCGGGCATGTTCATCATGCTGTCGTTCTACAAGCTCACCGACGCCCGCGTGGAGGCCATTAGCCAGCAGCTGATCAAGCACCGCGCGGCGCAGGGCGAGGCCGTTCCCGACGCCGCGACAGCCGCATCCCATTAACCGGAGGCAATATGGAAATCACTAACCCAATCCTGACCGGCTTCAACCCGGACCCGTCCCTGTGCCGCCAGGGCGAGGACTACTACATCGCCACCTCGACCTTCGAGTGGTTCCCGGGCGTGCGCATCTATCACTCCCGCGATCTGAAAAACTGGACGCTGGTCAGCACGCCGCTGGACCGCGTGTCGATGCTGGACATGAAGGGCAACCCGGACTCCGGCGGTATCTGGGCGCCGTGCCTGAGCTACGCTGACGGCAAATTCTGGCTGCTCTACACCGACGTGAAGATTGTCGATTCGCCGTGGAAAAATGGCCGCAACTTCCTCGCCACCGCGCCGTCCATTGAGGGGCCATGGAGCGAGCCGATCCCGATGGGTAACGGCGGGTTCGATCCGTCCCTGTTCCACGACGACGATGGCCGCAAGTACTACCTCTACCGCCCGTGGGGGCCGCGCCATCACAGCAACCCGCACAACACCATCGTGATGCAGGCGTTTGACCCGCAGACCGGCACCCTCTCGCCCGAGCGCAAAACGCTGTTTACCGGCACGCCGCTCTGCTACACCGAAGGGGCGCACCTGTATCGCCACGCGGGATGGTACTACCTGATGGTTGCCGAAGGCGGCACCAGCTACGAGCACGCCGTCGTGGTGCTGCGCGCAAAAACCATCGACGGGCCGTACGAGCTGCACCCGGACGTGACGATGATGACCAGCTGGCACCTGCCGGAGAACCCGCTGCAAAAGAGCGGCCACGGCTCGCTGCTGCAAACCCACACCGGGGAGTGGTACATGGCCTACCTCACCAGCCGCCCGCTGCGCCTGCCGGGCGTGCCGCTGCTGGCCTCCGGCGGGCGCGGCTACTGCCCGCTGGGGCGTGAGACCGGCATCACCCGCATTGAATGGCGCGACGGCTGGCCGTATGTGGAGGGCGGCAAGCACGCGCAGCTGACTGTGAAAGGCCCGCAGATGGCGGAGCAGCCCGCCGCCGCTCAGGGCAGCTGGCGGGATGATTTCGACGCCAGTGCGCTTGACCCTGAATTACAGACCCTGCGCATTCCGTTCGACGACACCCTCGGCTCGCTCACCGCCCGTCCCGGCTATTTACGGCTCTACGGCAACGACTCGCTCAACTCGACATTCACCCAGTCGACCGTGGCGCGCCGCTGGCAGCACTTCACCTTCCGGGCCGAGACGCGGATGCAGTTCTCGCCGGTCCACTTCCAGCAGAGCGCGGGGCTGACCTGCTACTACAACAGCAAAAACTGGAGCTACTGCTTTGTGGACTACGAGGAGGGGCAGGGCAGAACGATTAAGGTGATCCAGCTCGACCACAACGTGCCGTCCTGGCCGCTGCACGAGCAGCCCATTCCCGTGCCGGAGAGTGCGGAGAGCGTCTGGCTAAGGGTGGACGTGGATACGCTGGTCTACCGCTACAGCTACTCGTTCGACGGCGAGACGTGGCACACCGTGCCGGTGACGTATGAGGCGTGGAAGCTGTCGGACGACTACATCGGCGGGCGCGGCTTCTTCACCGGCGCGTTTGTGGGACTGCACTGCGAGGACATCAGCGGCGACGGCTGCCATGCGGACTTCGACTACTTCACCTACGAGCCGGTCTGACGGCTCAGGCCGGGTAGCCCAGCGCGCGTGAGAGCTGGAGCCCGGCCTGCTGAAGCTGCTCGCGGAAATTAGCCAGCTCGGCATCGTCCACGCGGGAGGTCAGCGTCGACAGGCTCAGGGCGGCAATCACGCGGGATTCGTGGTTCCACACCGGCACCGCCACGCAGCGCACGCCCTGCTCGTTCTCTTCGCTGTCCAGGGCGTAACCCTGCTCGCGGGTCTGCGCCAGGGCGCTCATTAAGGTTTCACGAGAGGCGAGGGTAGCGGGCGTAAAGGTGGTGTACTGATAGCCCTCCAGCAGGGCGTTCAGCTCGGCCTCGCCCAGCCAGGCAATCAACACCTTGCCGATGGCGGTGGCGTGAACCGGCAGGCGGCGGCCGATGCGTGAATAGGCGATGGCAGCGAGCTTGCCTTCAATCTTCTCGATATAGACCCCTTCACGCCCGTCCAGGATCCCCAGATGGGTGGTCTGCCCGGTCCGCCGGGACAGCTCCGTCAGCCAGCCTTTCGCCTTCTGGCGAATATCGATGGAGCCCACGACAAAATGACCGCGCTCGACCAGCTTCATGCCGAGGCGATACTTCCCGTTCTCCGGGTTCTGATCGATATAGCCGTGAAGCTGGAGGGTTTTCAGCAGCGAGTGGAGGGTACTCTTGCTCAGCCCCATCAGTTTGCTGATGTCGGTGATCTTAAGCTCGGTGGCCTGCTCGTTGAACAGGTCGAGGATCTGCAACGCACGTTCAACAGACTGAATAATCGGCATAATGCTGGCATGTCCACGCTGGAATGAAGGCGAAAACGTACCTTTTTCGGGGTGAAAAATCAATGAAATGGAGCCGGTTTGCCCGGCGGCGCTTCGCTTGCACGGGCCTACGGGACTTGTAGGCCGGGTAAGCGCAGCGCCACCCGGCAAGAAGAGCGCACCGAATCAATAACGTGGGAGAGGGGATCACTCCCCAAGCGTCGCCACCATCACCGCCTTAATCGTATGCATCCGATTTTCCGCCTGGTCAAAAACGATGCTCGCCGGCGACTCAAACACCTCGTCCGTCACTTCCATCCCGCCGTGCAGATCGAACTCCTTCGCCATCTGCTTGCCGAGCGTGGTCTGGTCGTCATGGAACGCCGGCAGACAGTGCAGGAACTTCACGTTCGGGTTGCCGGTCAGCGCCATCATCTGCGCGTTCACCTGATACCCGCGCAGCAGCGCGATACGCTCCGCCCACTTCTCTTTGGCTTCGCCCATCGACACCCACACGTCGGTATAAATAAAGTCTGCGCCCTTCACGCCCGCCGCCACGTCTTCCGTCAGCGTGATTTTCCCGCCGTGCTTCTGGGCCAGCGCGCTGCACTCCGCCACCAGGCTCTCTTCCGGCCAGCAGGCCTTCGGAGCCACCAGGCGCAGATCCAGCCCGGTCAGCGCCGCCGCTTCCAGCATCGAGTTGCCCATGTTGTTGCGTGCGTCGCCCGCGTAGACCAGCGTCATCTCGTTAAACGCCTTGCCCGGCAGGTGCTCCTGCATGGTCAGCAGGTCCGCCAGCAGCTGCGTCGGGTGGAACTCGTTGGTCAGCCCGTTCCATACCGGCACGCCCGCGTACTGCGCCAGCGTTTCGACCACTTCCTGGCCGTGGCCGCGATACTGAATGCCGTCGTACATCCGCCCGAGAACCCGTGCGGTATCCTTAATTGACTCTTTATGCCCAATCTGGCTGCCGCTCGGCCCTAAATAGGTGACGCGCGCGCCCTGGTCAAATGCGGCAACTTCGAAAGAGCAACGTGTACGGGTCGAGTCTTTTTCGAAGATGAGCGCGATGTTTTTACCGGTAAGTTTCTGTACTTCCTTGCCATTTTTTTTATCGGCTTTGAGCTGTGCGGCAAGGGTCAGCAGAGAGGTGAACTGTGCAGGGGTAAAATCGAGCAATTTCAGAAAGTGTTTCTTGTACAGATCAGACATTTTATCCTCGCATGGCGAACGCCACTTATTGAATTAAAATTCACTTTATATGTGTAATTATTCATTTGCAACCCCGTTTCACAAATCTTTCCAACAAAGGTGGAGGCAAACCCGTCCGTGTGTGAAAATAGAAGTATCTGCCGCACTTTAAAGAGGATTGACCCATGGCAAACCCGGAATTACTGGAAGAGCAACGCGAAGAGACGCGTCTGATTATTGAAGAACTGCTGGAAGACGGTAGCGATCCGGACGCGCTGTACACCATCGAGCACCATTTCTCTGCGGACGACTTTGAAGCGCTGGAAAAAATGGCCGTGGAAGCCTTCAAGCTGGGTTACGAAGTGACCGAGCCGGAAGAGCTGGAAGTGGAAGAGGGCGACACCGTCATCTGCTGCGACATCCTGAGCGAAGGCGCGCTGAAGGCGGAGCTGATCGACGCGCAGGTAGAACAGCTGATGAACCTGGCCGAGAAGTTTGACGTGGAGTACGACGGCTGGGGAACCTACTTCGAAGATCCGAACGGTGAAGACGGCGAAGAAGGCGACGACGAAGATTACGTCGACGAAGACGACGACGGCGTGCGTCACTAAGTGATTCAGGCGGTGGCGCGCGCCACCGCTTTTTTCAAGGCAGAACCATGGATTACCCGCAGATACTCGCCCCCGTACTCAACTTCCTCCAGTGCCCGACCCCGCAAGCATGGATTGATAAAGCCCGCGACCCGGCGAACCTGCCGCTGCTGCTCACCGACCACATGGTGTGCGAGCTCAAGGCCGCCCAGACCGCGCTGCTGCTGGTGCGTAAATACGTCGCCGACGAAAGCGGTGCCGATGCGCTGCTCGACTGGCTCAAGCCCTACGAACAGTTCACCTTCCGCGACGGCCCGGAGCCGGACTTCATCGCCCTGCACAAGCAGATTGGCAAAAGCGTGATGCCCAAAACCGACGACCCGTGGGGCCAGGCGCTCATCGACAGCATGGTGCTGCTGATTAAAGAGGAGTTGCACCACTTCTGGCAGGTGCGCGAGGCGATGCTGGCCCGCGACATTCCGTACGTCAAAATCACCGCCAGCCGCTACGCCAGAGGGATGCTGAAGGAAGTGCGCACCCACGAGCCGCTGACGCTAATCGACAAGCTCATCTGCGGCGCCTACATCGAAGCCCGCTCCTGCGAACGCTTCGCCGCGCTGGCCCCGTTCCTCGACGATGATTTGCAGAAGTTCTATCTCTCGCTGCTGCGCTCGGAAGCGCGCCATTATCAGGACTACCTGACGCTTGCCCGGCAGGTGAGCGACGACGATATCTCACCGCGCATACAGCTTTTTGGCGAAATTGAAGCCACACTTATCTCGACACCGGACCACGAGTTTCGCTTCCATAGCGGCGTGCCGGTGTAAACCGGCATAACGCAAGGATAAGGATGCGAGATGAAAAAAACGTGGATCAGTACGGTCGTTGTTATTGTCGCGGTCGCCGCCGTGGCGTTCTGGGTGTTCTTTGACAGGCAACGCGCTCCGGAAGCGCAGATTGATACCACCCTCAACGCGATGCCTGCCTGGCAGGTGATTAAGGAGCAGGAGCCCGCGCTGCATCAGCGCATCCTCGACCAGATGGCAGCCCTGCAAAAAGCGGGCGAGCCGGAGCAGCAGATTATCGACACCATCCAGCCGCAGATCCTGCACTTGCAGATGTCGCGCCTGCAAAACGCCCCGGACGCCAACGTGGTGAACTACATGACCATCAACATGGAGCAGACCGCCGCCATCCAGAAGGTGAGCGACGACGCCTGCTTCCGCTTCCTCTACCCGACGGTGAAGGGCGGCGTGAATCCGATGCGCATGCTGGATAAAGACCTGATGACGCGGCGCATGCAGGCCGACGCCGACATGATGCGTGCGGCCTACGGCAAAAAACGCCACACCGTGACGCAGGCCGAACGTGAGGCGGCTGTCGAGGATGTGCGACCGATTATGAAGGAACTTGCCGATAAGTACGGCGAGGACATCCAGCTGTTGCAGATGCCGGAGAAGGCGGTGGGCAAGGAGAAGCTCTCCTGCGATATGGTGCAGGAAATGTGGGCGAAGGTGCTGGCGCTGCCGGAGCAGAAGGCGGCAGGGGTGATTCGGCTGGCGGTGTCTGAGCTGGAGTAACCAGGGCGCTGGTTTTTTGGGCACTTAGCGCGGGTTTCGCGCGTCGTCGCTTGCATGGCGGCGCGCGACAGGTATAATCCACAACGTTTCCGCATCCCCTTCAGTGCCGAAGTGGCGAAATCGGTAGACGCAGTTGATTCAAAATCAACCGTAGAAATACGTGCCGGTTCGAGTCCGGCCTTCGGCATTCAGTACCTTATTTTCTTTTAAATCAATGAGTTAGTGTGAAAATTCCGTCTCATTGACCAGTAGAAAATGTCAATTCTTCATCACGTACAAAAGCCACTGTGTTTGTTAATGGCTTTGGTATGTTAGCACATAGTGGCGAGTAGTTCCCAGGCTCAACCTCGTATCGCTTTTCCCTTTGAAGCTGGAAGACGTGCCACCGTCTCTAAACCTATACCAAACGCTTATAGTGAAGCGCATTTTTTGCCGATGCTCCCACATGCCACACGTCGCTGATGACGTTGCAGGGAATAAACAGGTTTATGGTGGTGTTCGTACCTACAAACGATATGTAGGCTCTGCCAGCGGTTCGGCCTCGCTCCTTCGGGTACATGGTCATCCTGATAAACTTCACTGTCTGACATATCCCTGATGTTGTCGCCTAACGGCTCCGCGTGTTGTCTTACCACCAACGGGCATTAGGCTTCTATTGTCCAAAATCTGTTAGTTGCACAATTTTTGCACCCTGTATAACCTGAGATTAATCTTAATCACTCAAGGGTGGGTATGTCAGATAAGGAATCAATACGAAGGGAGTTAACTCTTTTGTTGGAGATACTCGCCTTGACTGGAGAGCAACGAGATTTTGTTGAATCAATGTACCAAGACAATGCAAACAGTAGGGGGATGGTAATGACCAACAAGCAGTTACGTATCCGCTATGGATTTCATGGAAAACACATGGAAAAAAATGTTGCCTGGGATGGCAATGATCAGGTGAATAGTGTTTTGGCTGTTCTTATTGAGGAGTTGTCTCTCCCGATAGGTGAGAAACCAGTGAATCTGATTGAACACGGTGTAGATGATGTATTTTTCTACGATGAAGAGAGTCAGAAATGGCTCGAAATCCCTCCTAAATGGCTAATCAAGGCATAAGGTCAGGGGGCAACTCGCCCCCCGCTTCTTCACTTCAACGCGCGTATGTAATCAAGCAAGGCTTTCAGTTGGCTACCTTTCATCGCCGGAACACGAATACGTATATCAGCCTTTCCTGTACTGGCGTACCTGCTTTCCCCTTGCAGTAATCGAAGGCTCATTGTTATGATCTGATGGTCTGACATTACTAACTCTCCGTGGTGGTTTGTTGTTTGTCGGATCGCTGTGTGGGATGTTCTCAGCATCCTGCACAGCACTATTAACAGCATTACGTAAATTTCTCGGTAACAGATGACGCTGTATCGTCGTCCCTGCAAACTTCACTACCTGCGTATAAACGCACACCGTTGCACCACACCAGATAAAGCTGGTGATCGGCTTTTCTTCCTTCTTCAATTTTCTGAATCCTCTGTGCTGAATGTTTTTGCATACGAGCAACTCTGAGCGCTCGTAACGTATGTGAACAGGTAATTGGTGTTCTCATACACGCATAGCGTTTTTCCGTTCTCCGTCTGTTCCTCCTGTGGGTTGGTCATCGTAATTTGTCCGGCATTAGCCAGGGCTGGTAATAGCGCCAGCGTCAGCACAAGATATTTAGATTTCAAGGCTAAACTCCTCTGTCAATTCGTCGCCTACTTCGAGCGTGTAACCAATATAAAAGAGCGTTGACCGTGGATCAGCATGGCCCAGGAGAAGGGCGATCTGTTCAATCGGCACACCTGCACGGAATAAAATTCGTCCTTTTGATTTTCGCGGGGTATGACACCCTACGTTAGAGAATCCCACTCTACGCCCGATCTTGCTGAACTCAGTGAACACAGTGTTACGAGTTACGGCGTTGCCTCTGCTACGGAGATCGCCTTTGCTAAAGATGAAATCCGTCTTCACAGGCATAGTGGATTGTTCCTCTCTCCGCATCTCTACGATTTTCCGCATGGTGTCAGTAATCTTGATACGGAGCGGTTTCACCTTCTTATTAGGATCTGCCTTTCGTTTAGATTTCTGCTGTTTCACCTCGATATGCGTTTTCCCTGCACTGAATTGTGACCAGGTGAGGGTTAACAGGTCAGAGATACGTAATGCGCTCTCATACTGCATCACCCATGCACAGTAGAACAGGTTTGTTCTGGTATTGCGTCGTAGCTCTGCCGCCACTGCTTTCACGTCCTCCGCGCTTTTAAGCGCAACTGCGATACCTTCCATTCTTTATCCCTCCTCTTGTTCGTTTCGGTGAAAACATCATTGATCAGAAATTGATCATTTTCAACAGGTTGCACGATACGTATGTTTAAGAAGAGCACAAAATGATCAAAATGTGTGCGCGGTTGCTTGAGTTGCTTAACGGCGTGATCAAGGCCGCCCCAATTCTGCTGTCCGTCAGCACCGAATATCTGTAACAGATTGAAAATTAACAATAAATTCAATTTAGCCAATGATTCATGAAAGGGTGGTTATGTCAAGAAATTTATTTTCTATGGTGGGGTGTTACCCCTGTTCGCACGGTGAAGTGATTGAAAAGTGTACTGATTGAATAGAATCAATGAGTTACAGAATACACTTTACTAATGTGTATCGAAGCGGGGCGATATTGCACGATAGATGATAATAATTCTCACCTGAGTTGATTGCATCAAGAAATGATTAGAATGCTAATTAATTGGCGGGTTTTGGCATGGAAAAAGAAACATCGTTTCAATTTAGAAAACTCGTTCAACGAATCTGGCACGGGTGCAAAGTAGTTTTCATGACAAATGGCGCTGTATTCAGCACTACACAACGGTTTGGCTAAACTGATCATTCTGACAATGAAAGTGAACAATCTACTTTAGCTTACATTTACCCAGGATCTTTACCTGTCATTTAAGATAGGTTTTGACGTTATTAATGTGGGGTTTCGATAGGGATAACCTAATATTTTCCTCTGGCTGTTCTTAGGATTGTTGCATGTGCGATTCGTTGGGTGAAGGGCGAGGGTCTACCGTTGGGTGAAGGGCGACGGTACTTTGGATAACCCTCAAATTGAGGTGCATTTGCACCACTGAATCGGAGAAAGTAACGCTTTGGTACTTTCGTAATACACGGGAAAAAGCCGACTGTTCAGAAAGGATACAGGGGAAAAGCCCGAGTATTCGGCACTCCAGATCCCAATGAATACCCCTATCAAGATTGATACCCCTATCAGAACTGATACCCCTACCCCTATCAACTTTGACAGGAGTACCCCTATCAAGTCTGATACCCGATAAGAATAAGTTAATAACAATTAACCTAATAAGAATGATCTTTATTCTTTTATGGTTTTGCGCTTGTCGCAAAGATCTTTTGCCTGGCGTCTCTCGCCGTCACTCCTGGCAAGCTCACACCTTCGCTACCCTGTCGGGCTTCGGGTTCGGCCTCGTTCCGCTCGCGACGCAGCAAAGCGTTATCTATACATTCTGTATGGTGCAATGGCGTTGCCACCGTGAAAACGGCTGCACACGATGATTTCGCCGTGGGCGAATACCATTGCGCTGTGCGCGGAATTACCATCTGACCAACCAACTACCGTTGATTGACCATCTGATAAGCTGACGAACCTCAAC
Organism: Enterobacter cloacae complex sp. IR5403; assembly: GCF_049238705.1. Lineage (NCBI taxonomy): Bacteria > Pseudomonadati > Pseudomonadota > Gammaproteobacteria > Enterobacterales > Enterobacteriaceae > Enterobacter > Enterobacter cloacae complex sp. IR5403. The sequence continues at coordinate 149,924 of NZ_JBMKHP010000010.1, forward strand.
CATCCATTCATGAACTAACGTTCACCCATGCAAGGTTTCAGTAAGTCAGTGGCTAAGGCTTCACTGTTCGCTGATGGCTCCAGTTCATCCAGCCTCAATCCAATACCAACACCTACTATCCTGATAACTACCGTTATCCCTCTGTAGTTGTGCTATTGGTTTCGGTAAGTGCCAGAGGGCGGAAGTGATGCGAATAGAACGCCTCAGACGCGCTGTAAGCGGTTTTGAGATGGTAGGGAATGCAGATACTACTGATATCACAAAAGCTCTCAGAACGCGATACAGGAGGTTTTGTTAGTGTGAGAAGGGGTTGAACAAATAGCTTGAGTGTGTTAAAATTTTAATTCACTTAATTTTGAAATTAGCTATTGACTTTGAAATCATTTCATGTTATAGTAAGTTTTGTCGGGTGAGGAAAGCATTCATCCCGTCATCTTATTAGGCATCCAGCCTGACCCAAACAATCCAAATCACACCGCACTATCAGGCAACGTTAATAACGTTCTCCCCTGGACGGTGTTTTCGTGTATCTAACGCAAGGAGAATCAACATTAAATATTTCAACCCAGAACTTGTCTTCGAGGCTTTGAAAACTGGAGACAAGACCCGCAAGGCACTTAAGGAAGGTGCGAATAAGCGGGGAAATTCTTCTCGGCTGACTCAGTCATTTCATTTCTTCATGTTTGAGCCGATTTTTTCTCCCGTAAATGCCTTGAATCAGCC
>NZ_JBMKHP010000011.1:0-148810 GCF_049238705.1 Enterobacter cloacae complex sp. IR5403
ATTCACTGTCGGCGAAGGTAAGTTGATGACTCATGATGAACCCTGTTCCATGGCTACAGATGACAAACATGATCTCATATCAGGGACTTGTTCGCACCTTCCCTAAATCAGCACAGGCTTTTACTTCATCAACAGCATTACCCATAGCAACACCCAAGCCAGCATTCTTCAACATACTTAGATCGTTGAAATTATCACCAAAGGCTATTACCTGGCTCATAGATATACCTTGTGATTCTACCCACTGTGCCAAGCGTTTACCCTTACTGTTTCCGGCTTGTGCTATGTCTACTTGATCGTGCCAAGACCATTCACAAGCAAGGCCAAGCTCACGCTCTACAATCTGACCAAAGCTATATAGTTTTTCAGTATCAGAATCAGTAAGGGCGAATTTCCAGATTGCATCAACGTTCTGAGATGCTTCACGAAGAGAGGGTACTTGTTTGAAGATTGGACGTTGTGACTCTGGAAGCGATTTAGCCCAATTTTCTGTACGGGTAATATGCCCAGTTGGATTTTGGTAGAACATGGCATCATCGGCATACATCAGACTATGAACATTGTAACTATCAAGTAGGTCAACTAATTGTGAAGCTTGTTCTGGTTGTAATGGATCTGAAGCAATCACTCTTTTTACGGTGTAATCGTACAATAAAGCACCATTGCAACATATTGCTGGTGTATTCAAAGCTAATGCCTGATAAAAAGGATGGATGGCTACAAAGTGCCGTCCGGTAACGATGACAACCTTTGCCCCGGATTTACGGGCATTCTGTAAGGCAGATAGTGAGGCTGGTAAAATTGTTTTTTCTGGCGTCAATAAAGTGCCGTCCAGATCAAGGGCGATTACCTGATAGTTCATGTATTGATTCACCTGGTTTTGGTATGTAGTTTTTCCGATAGTACACCGCTTTACGGCTACGACGAAACAAGGTGAAGTGAGTTTTTGAGCACTGGAACAGCGATAGGGGGCCGCTTTTGTGTGTGAAGAATTTGTTTGTTTACATTAGCCGTTATTCAAATAGGTGCCATTACAACAAATTGCAGGTGTATCTAAGCCCAGTGCCTGATAAAAAGGATGAATGGCTACGTGATGTCGACCCGTTACGATAAGAAGTTGATACCCCGCTTCCTGGGCTCGTTTGAGGGCCTCAAGGGAAGAGGGGAGCAGGGTTTTCTGAGGGGTAAGCAGTGTTCCGTCTAAATCCAGGGCAATCACTCGCGAGGTCATTTTTTCTTCCGGGTTAATGTTGAATTTAAGGTCTGTCGGGATGGTACACCGAGAGCGGAACCCTGCAAAATCCCGGACTACAATTCAGCATTCACCGTTAAAAATAATCAGGAGTATTCATGAAACAAACCGTTTATACCGCCAGTCCTGAAAGTCAGCAGATCCATGTCTGGCGTTTGAATACAGAAGGTTCGCTTACGCTGGTTCAGGTTGTTGATGTGCCAGGCCAGGTGCAGCCGATGGTCGTCAGCCCGGATAAACGTTTTCTTTATGTCGGCGTGCGCCCGGAATTCCGCGTGCTGGCATACCGCATCTCCCCGGATGACGGCGCGCTGACCTATACCGCAGAAGCCCCGCTGCCGGGCAGTCCAACCCATATTTCCACTGACCATAAAGGCAACTTTATCTTCAGCGGCTCCTACAATGCAGGCTGCGTGAGCGTCACCCGCCTGGAAGACGGTATTCCCGTTGAAACCGTCGACGTGGTAGAAGGGCTCGAAGGTTGCCACTCCGCCAACATTTCGCCGGATAACCGCACGCTGTGGGTGCCAGCGCTTAAGCAGGACCGCATCTGCCTGTTCACCCTGAGCGATGACGGCCATCTGGTCGCGCAGAGCCCGGCGGAAGTCACCACCGTGGAAGGCGCAGGCCCGCGCCACATGGTCTTCCACCCGAATCAGCAGTATGCCTATGTCGTTAACGAGCTGAACAGCTCGGTAGACGTGTGGGAACTGAACGATCCTAATGGACAGATCGAGTGCGTACAGACGCTGGACATGATGCCATCTGATTTCTCCGACACACGCTGGGCGGCAGACATTCACATTACGCCGGATGGCCGTCACCTGTATGCCTGTGACCGTACCTCCAGTCTGATCACCATCTTCAGCGTCTCTGAAGACGGCAGCGTTCTGGCAGTTGAAGGCTTCCAGCCGACAGAAACCCAGCCGCGCGGCTTTAATGTCGATCACAGCGGCAAATACCTGATTGCGGCGGGGCAGAAATCCCACCACATCGCGCTCTATGAAATCCAGGGCGTGCAGGGTCTGCTGGAAGAGAAAGGACGCTATGCGGTCGGACAAGGGCCGATGTGGGTTGTGATTAACGCTCACTGATCCGTAGACGAAAAAAAACCTCGCAAATGCGAGGTTTTTTTATGCGCGGTTAATGCATGAGGTAGGCCGGGTAAGGCGCATCCGCCACCCGGCAGCAGGCATTTTACTGCTTCGGCTCAGCAACCACTTTACTACCCAGACCGCGGTTGTTGTATTCCCACATGCGGTTAAAGTTAGCGTCGTTCAGGTTACGCTGCACGTTGTCTTTATCATCCACCGTGCCGGTGTTGCCGGAGAAAGGACGTTTCGAGATCGCCGCATCCGCCCACGGTTTCGCCATGTTAAAGCCTTCGTTAATCACGCTGTCGCGGATCACGACCTGGCCGTTAGTGGCGGAGTCCACGTCCAGAGAGCGACCAAGCTGCGCCACGCCATCGCCAGCAGCAGTAAAGCGGCTATTCACGGCCAGGAAGCCATAGAACAGGTTAGACTGCGTGGCCGGGGCAAAGACGTAACCTTCCTGCTGCGTACGTGAATTCACTACGCGGAAGTCGGTATTATCAAATACCACCGCGCCGCGGCCGGAGACCATATCCACGTCGCCTTCTATGTAGCTGTTGGTGACCAGAGTACGCGTCAGACGGTTGTTCTGAAGGGTATTCTGCACGCCGCTGTTGGTCACGAAGAAGGTATTCTGGCGGCCCAGGATATTGACGTTGTTAATCTGTACCTTGTCGCCATCGCTACGCAGCGCCACGGCCTGATGATTACCTGCGTCAACGCTGTCGCCCAGGGTGTTCTGAATGGTCAGGTTCTGCAATTGCAGGCCATTGTTCTGTGACCAGAATACCGCCGAACACATCACGCCAATGGTGGCGGCACGCTTGCGCTGGCAGTTATCAAACATATACCACGCCGGTTTACCTGGCATGTATTTACCGGCCGGGTTCACCAGATGGCGCCAGGTGGTGCTGTCGATCTCTGAATCAATCGCCAGGCCAATTTTTACATCGACCGCTTTTTCGCCCAGGCCGTAAAGCGTAATGCTTCCCGGTGCCGCCGGAACATAAACGGTTCCTTCGTATTCACCCGGCAGGATGGCAATGTACTGACGAGATGCGCTGTGTTTGGTGATTGCCGCATCAACGGCTGCCTGAATAGAGGTGTGAGTTACACCCTGCGCCCCGGCCGGGCCGACAACGAAGTCTGGCTGTTTAGGCAGGTTAATAGAAGAAGGCGTCCACGGGGCTGCATTGGGATCCATCGCCGAGAAATAGTGCTCACGGGTGAAGTTCTTCGCTTCAGCCGCTGACAGGATCGGACGGGAAGCGGTGCCCGGAGCAACCTGCTCAGAAGGTTGCTGATCCGGTGGTGTTGAACTGCAAGCGGATAAAGTCACGCCAAAGGCGAGTGCCAACGCCAGACGGGAAATCCTGGAAATATTCAAGGTAATGCTCCTGGGTATGCAAGTCTTATCTGGATAGACGAAATAGCCTGCTTTTTTATACTAAGTTGAGCGAAACGGGAAGATAAAAACCGGAAAAGTTGCATTTTTGCCCGCAGGCGACGGGAAAGTCATCACAAATAAATAACATTTTCCCCCAATGCGGTTGACAGCAGGCGGCAGATGAAAATAAATGTCTATACAACCCATGACAAATGGAAGGCACATGCAGCAGCTTCATCCCGATGATGTGATATGGCGAAATGCGCGACTGGCAACCCTGGCGACAGGTGAGGCGGAACCCTACGGCCTGAGAGAACAACATGCCCTCGTTGTGCGCGGCCAGACGATTCTGGCCGTGATTCCTGAATCCGAGATCCCCTCCGGGCATCGTCAGTGTGTCGATCTCGACGGGCGTCTGGTTACCCCCGGCCTGATCGATTGCCACACCCATCTGGTGTTCGGCGGCGATCGCGCAGCGGAATGGGAGCAACGGCTTAACGGCGTGTCATATCAGACCATTAGCGCGCAGGGCGGCGGAATTAACGCCACGGTCACGGCCACCCGCAACAGTTCGCCGGAAACGCTCCTGAGGGTGGCGCAGCAGCGACTCCAGCGGCTGATGAATGAAGGCGTAACGACCGTTGAAATCAAATCAGGATACGGACTGAATGCCGAAGCCGAAGAGAAAATGCTGCTGGTTGCCCGCCAGCTCAGCCTGAATAATCTGGTCGATATCAGCCCGACGCTGCTGGCCGCGCACGCCGTTCCTGCCGAGTACCGACAGGATCCGGATGCCTATCTGACGCTGGTCTGTGAGCAGATCATGCCCACGCTGTGGCAAAAAGAGTTATTTGAAGCGGTGGACGTGTTTTGTGAAAACGTCGGCTTTACCCCGGCGCAAACCGAGCGCCTGTTCCGGGCCGCCGCCGCGCTCGGGATCCCGGTAAAAGGGCATGTAGAGCAACTGTCGAATCTCGGCGGCGCGGCGCTGGTCAGCCAGTATAAAGGGCTGTCGGCCGATCATATTGAGTATCTCGATGATGCAGGTATTCAGGCGATGGCGCAAAGCGGCACGGTGGCGGTATTGCTCCCCGGCGCGTTCTATTTTCTTCAGGAGCGCCAGCGTCCACCGGTGGCGCAGCTCAGAGAGCAGGGCGTGCCGATGGCGGTGGCTACCGACTACAATCCGGGCACCAGCCCGTTTGCCAGCCTACATCTGGCAATGAACATGGCCTGCGTCCAGTTTGGCCTCACGCCGGAAGAGGCCTGGGCTGGCGTGACGCGGCATGCGGCGCAGGCGCTAGGACGTGGTGCGACGCACGGGCAGTTAAAGCCCGGTTATGTGGCTGATTTCGTCGTCTGGGAGGCGAATCATCCGGTTGAGATGGTTTACGAGCCGGGGCGGAATCCTTTGTATCAACGCGTGTTTCGGGGGCAGGTAGCATGAAACTGTGGCATCCCGTCTCTCCGCAGGTCTGGCAAGGGCGTGACGACAGCGCCGAGTCCAGCACCGCGAAACGTCTCTTCCAGACCATACAGCAGCGCGAACACTTTTCTCCCGTGCCGTCAGGCATTGCCCTGCTGGGCTTTGAATGTGATGAAGGGGTTAAGCGTAACCAGGGCAGGCCCGGTGCTGCACAGGCGCCCGATGTGTTGCGCGGCGCGCTGGCGAATATGGCGAGCCATCATGGGCATGCGCGCCTCGTGGATATGGGTTCTGTTTATGTTGAAGGCGACGCGCTGGAGGCGGCACAGCAGGCGCTGAGCGAGGCCATAACCGCGTGCCAGCAATCCGGGATGCGTACTCTGGTTTTCGGCGGTGGACATGAAACCGCCTGGGCGCACGGGCGCGGCGTGCTGGACGCCTTTCCGAACGATCGCATTGCGGTGATCAACCTGGATGCGCACCTCGATTTACGCAAGGCCGAACGGGCAACGTCCGGCACGCCGTTCCGCCAGCTGGCGCACTACTGCGCGTCTCAGTCGCGGGCGTTTCACTACGCATGCCTGGGGGTAAGCCGTGCGGCGAATACTCAGGCGCTGTGGGAGGAAGCTGAGCGGTTGAACGTGACGCTGGTTGAAGATCTCGATTTTCGCCGGGATGCGCTATCCGCGCTGGATAGCGTGCTTGCGCAGGCAGACCGGGTTTATCTCACCGTTGACCTGGATGTGCTGCCCGCCGCAGAAATGCCTGCCGTGTCCGCCCCTGCGGCGTTGGGGATCCCGGCGCTGGATCTGTTCCCGGTGATTGAGCGTATCTGCCGAAGCGGTAAACTACAGGCGGCGGATCTGGTGGAATTTAATCCGCACTACGATCGGGACGGACAGGGGGCGAAGCTCGCCGCCCGACTGGCCTGGCAAATTGCTCACTGGTGGGCATAACAACATTCAAGGAGTCATGATGTTTTCACGCTCGCCCCTGCCGCAGCCGAGCCCTCCCGCACCTTTTTACGAAAAGGTGAAGCAGGCGATCAGCGAAAAAATCGCCGCCGGCGTCTGGCGCCCGCACGACCGCATTCCGTCCGAGGCCGAGCTGGTGACGCAGTTTGGCTTTAGCCGAATGACCATCAACCGCGCACTGCGTGAACTGACCGATGAAGGGTTGCTGGTGCGCCTGCAAGGGGTCGGGACATTTGTGGCGGAGCCAAAAGGACAGTCAGCGCTGTTTGAAATCCGCAGCATTGCCGATGAAATTGCCGCCCGTAACCATCAGCACCACTGCGAGGTGCTGGTGCTTGAAGAGACGCAGGCCAGCGCCGAACAGGCCATCGAGCTGAACGTTACCGAGGGCACCCGGATTTTCCATTCGGTGATGGTGCATTATGAGAACGACATTCCGGTCCAGATTGAAGATCGCTGCGTCAACGCGGAGCGGATACCGGACTACCTGAACCAGGATTACACCCAAACCACACCGCATGCGTATCTCTCGCTCGTCGCCCCGCTAACGGAAGGGGAGCATATCGTGGAAGCCGTGCGCGCCACGCCGCAGGAGTGCGAGCTGTTGCGTATTAAAGAGCACGATCCCTGCCTGCTGATCCGCCGTCGTACCTGGTCGTCCTCGCAAATTGTTTCGCATGCGAAGCTGCTGTTCCCGGGGAATCGCTACCGGTTGCAGGGCCACTTTATGTCATAAGTTTTATAAGCGTGATCGCTAACGCAATATAGCAAAATTGTATCTTTTTTGTTAAATCCGACCTTGTGTGTGCTTGTCTATACAAGTATATCTAAATGCATTACCTGTCCCTATGAGGAACACACAATGTCGTCAGATAAATACCGCAAGCAGGATGTCCGCGCCGCGCGCGGCACCACGCTCACCGCAAAAAGCTGGCTCACCGAAGCACCGCTGCGCATGTTGATGAACAACCTTGATCCTGAGGTAGCAGAAAATCCCCACGAGCTGGTGGTCTACGGCGGCATTGGCCGCGCCGCACGCAACTGGGCGTGCTATGACGCGATTGTCGAGTCTTTGACGAATCTCGAAAACGACGAAACGCTGCTGGTGCAATCCGGCAAACCGGTTGGCGTATTCAAAACCCATAAAAATGCGCCCCGCGTGCTGATTGCCAACTCCAACCTGGTGCCGCACTGGGCGACGTGGGAACACTTCAACGAGCTGGACGCAAAAGGGCTGGCCATGTACGGCCAGATGACCGCGGGCAGCTGGATCTACATCGGCAGCCAGGGGATTGTGCAGGGCACCTATGAAACCTTCGTGGAAGCGGGCCGTCAGCATTATAACGGCTCACTGAAAGGCCGCTGGGTGCTCACCGCCGGACTGGGTGGCATGGGCGGCGCGCAGCCGCTGGCCGCGACGCTGGCGGGTGCGTGCTCCCTGAACATTGAGTGCCAGCAGAGCCGCATCGATTTCCGTCTGCGTACCCGCTATGTCGATGAACAGGCCGACAACCTCGATGACGCGCTGGCGCGCATCAAAAAGTACACTACTGAAGGCAAAGCCGTGTCGGTTGCCCTGTGCGGCAACGCGGCGGATATTCTGCCGGAACTGGTGGCGCGCGGCGTGCGTCCGGATCTGGTCACCGACCAGACCAGCGCTCACGATCCGCTTCACGGCTATCTGCCAAAAGGCTGGACGTGGGAAGACTACCAGCAAAAAGCGGAAACCGATCCTGAGGGCACGGTACTGGCGGCTAAACGCGCCATGGCGGAACACGTCTCCGCGATGCTGGCCTTCAGTAAGATGGGTATTCCGACCTTTGATTACGGGAATAACATCCGCCAGATGGCGAAAGAGATGGGTGTGAATAACGCCTTTGACTTCCCCGGCTTCGTGCCCGCCTATATTCGTCCGCTGTTCTGCCGCGGCATCGGGCCGTTCCGCTGGGTTGCCCTGTCCGGCGACCCGGAGGATATCTACAAAACTGACGCCAGAGTGAAAGAGATTGTCGCCGACGACGAACACCTGCATCGCTGGCTGGATATGGCGCGCGAGCGCATTAATTTCCAGGGCTTACCGGCGCGTATCTGCTGGGTCGGGCTGGAGTGGCGGCAAAAACTCGGCCTCGCCTTTAACGAAATGGTGCGCAGCGGCGAAGTCTCCGCGCCGATCGTCATTGGCCGCGACCACCTGGACTCCGGCTCTGTCGCCAGTCCGAACCGTGAAACCGAAGCCATGCGCGACGGCTCGGATGCGGTCTCCGACTGGCCGCTGCTGAATGCCCTGCTGAACACCGCCAGCGGCGCGACCTGGGTATCGCTGCACCACGGCGGCGGCGTCGGGATGGGCTTCTCCCAGCATTCCGGGATGGTCATCGTCTGTGACGGAACTGATGAAGCGGCGGCGCGTATCGCTCGCGTGCTGCACAACGACCCGGCAACTGGCGTGATGCGTCACGCGGATGCGGGTTACGAGATTGCCATTGACTGTGCCAAAGAGCAGGGCCTGAACCTGCCGATGATCCCCGCCACACAAGGAAAGCCTGCATGAACGCGTTAACACTTACTCCCGGCTCGCTGACGCTCAAACAGCTGCGTCACGTCTGGCGTCAGCCGGTGACACTCTCCCTTGATGAAAGCGCCCACCGCGCCATTAACGACAGCGTGGCCTGCGTGGAGGCGATTGTGGCGGAGGGGCGCACCGCCTACGGCATCAACACCGGGTTTGGCCTGCTGGCGCAGACCCGCATCGCCACGCACGATCTGGAGAATTTACAGCGTTCGCTGGTGCTGTCGCACGCGGCGGGCGTCGGTCAGCCGCTGGACGATGAGATCGTCCGCCTGATGATGGTGTTGAAAATCAACAGCCTGGCGCGTGGGTTTTCCGGCATTCGTCTGAGCGTGATCCAGGCGCTGATGGCGCTGGTCAATGCAGAAGTTTATCCGTGGATCCCGGCGAAGGGCTCCGTCGGCGCCTCCGGCGATCTGGCGCCGCTGGCGCATATGTCGCTGCTCCTGCTGGGTGAAGGCCAGGCGCGCTGGCAAGGGGAGTGGCTGCCTGCGAAAGAGGCGCTGAAAAAAGCCGGGTTAACGCCGATCACCCTCGCGGCAAAAGAGGGGCTGGCGCTGCTCAACGGCACGCAGGCGTCGACCGCTTTCGCGCTGCGCGGTCTGTTTGAAGCGGAAGATCTGTTCGCCTCCGCGGTGGTGTGCGGTGCACTGACCACTGAGGCGGTGCTCGGCTCGCGTCGTCCGTTCGATGCCCGCATCCACGAGGTGCGCGGTCAGCGCGGTCAGATTGATGCCGCTGCCATGTACCGCCACGTACTTACCGATACCAGCGACATTGCCGATTCGCATCACAACTGCGAGAAGGTGCAGGATCCGTATTCCCTCCGCTGTCAGCCGCAGGTGATGGGCGCCTGCCTGACGCAGCTGCGCCAGGCGGCAGAAGTGCTGCTGGTGGAGGCCAATGCGGTGTCCGACAACCCGCTGGTGTTTGCCCAGGAAAACGAGGTGGTCTCCGGCGGTAACTTCCACGCCGAGCCGGTGGCGATGGCCGCTGATAACATCGCCCTGGCGATTGCCGAAATCGGGGCGTTGTCTGAGCGTCGAATCGCGCTGATGATGGATAAGCACATGTCCCAGCTGCCGCCATTCCTGGTGCGCAACGGCGGCGTGAACTCGGGCTTTATGATCGCCCAGGTCACCGCCGCGGCACTGGCAAGCGAGAACAAAGCCCTGTCGCATCCGCACAGCGTGGACAGCCTGCCAACCTCAGCCAACCAGGAAGATCACGTTTCGATGGCCCCGGCTGCCGGGCGTCGCCTCTGGGAGATGGCCTCTAACACCCGCGGCGTGCTGGCGGTGGAGTGGCTGGCGGCGTGTCAGGGTATTGATTTGCGTGAAGGGCTAACATCCAGCCCGCTGCTGGAGCAGGCGCGTCATACGCTGCGCGAGCACGTTACGCACTACGATGACGACCGCTTCTTTGCGCCGGATATTGATAAGGCGATGCAGCTTCTGGAGGAAGGACGGCTGGTGGGGCTATTGCCTTCCGTGCTGTGATTTTTACCCTCACCCTAACCCTCTCCCACAGGGAGAGGGAATTGTTAGGTTTTCTCCCTCTCCCTGTGGGAGAGGGCCGGGGTGAGGGCATCAGCCGCACGATTACGAATACATCGCCGTAATCGACGCGCTACCCAACGAATGGAAATGCACGTTAAAGCCTACCATCGCGCCGCTCGCCCCTTCGTCGACCTCAATCTTGTCCACATCCAGCGCGTGCACGGTGAAGATATAGCGGTGCGTTTCCCCTTTTGGCGGCGCCGCGCCGCCGTAGCCCGCTTTGCCAAAGTCCGTGCGCGTCTGAATCGCACCGTCGGGTAGAGCAACCAGATCGGAACCGGAGCCCTGCGGCAGCACGCGCGTGTCGGCGGGCAGGTTTGCCACGATCCAGTGCCACCAGCCCGACCCGGTTGGCGCATCCGGATCGTAGCAGGTCACAACAAAACTTTTGGTTCCCGCTGGCACATCGTCCCACGCCAGATGGGGAGAGATATTATCCCCCTGATAACCCATCCCGTTAAATACGTGACGTTCCGGCAGCTTTTCGCCGTCGCGCAAATCTTTACTGATGATTTTCATCCGATTTTCCTCGTTACTCACTCATTCAGAAAGTGTAACGCATGGGGTTAAATCGTGAAATGCGCTGAAATGGTAACGGCTTTAACCACTGCCCCGGTCAGCTTGCGGAGCTGATCCGCAGAAATGCTGTACGGCGGCATGAGGTAAATCAGCTTACCGAAAGGCCGCACCCACACACCCTGGTCAACGAAGAAGCGCTGCAATGCGGCCATGTTCACCGGATGCGTTGTCTCGATTACCCCGATGGCGCCCAGTACGCGGACGTCCGCGACGTATTCCGCCTCCGCCGTCGCGCTTAACTGCTGCTTCAGCTGCGCCTCAATCGCCGCCACCTGCGTCTGCCACGCGCCGCTCTCCAGAATGGCGAGGCTTTCGCTTGCCACGGCGCAGGCCAGCGGGTTGCCCATAAACGTCGGGCCGTGCATAAAGCAACCCGCGTCGCCGTCGCTGATGGTGTCGGCAACCTGGCGGGTGGTAAGCGTGGCGGAGAGCGTCATGGTGCCGCCGGTGAGCGCTTTCCCCAGGCACAGAATATCCGGCGCGATCCCCGCATGCTCGCAGGCGAACAATTTCCCGGTGCGGCCAAAGCCGGTGGCGATCTCATCGGCAATCAACAGGATCCCTTCGCGGTCGCACATCTTCCGAATGCGCTTCAGCCACTCGGGATGGTACATCCGCATTCCGCCCGCGCCCTGCACAATCGGTTCGAGAATAACGGCGGCAATCTCGTGGCGATGGGCCGCCATCAGCCGCGCGAAGCCCACCATGTCCATCTCGTTCCATTCGCCGTCGAAGCGGCTCTGCGGGGCTGGCGCAAACAGGTTTTCCGGCAGATAGCCTTTCCACAGGCTGTGCATGGAGTTGTCCGGATCACATACCGACATCGCGCCGAAAGTGTCGCCGTGATAGCCGTTGCGGAAGGTAAGGAACCGCTGGCGCGTTTCGCCCTTCGCATGCCAGTACTGCAACGCCATTTTCATCGCCACTTCCACGGCCACCGAGCCGGAGTCGGCCAGGAAAACGCACTCCAGCGATTCAGGCGTCATCGCTACCAGGCGACGGCATAAATCCACCGCGGGCTGATGCGTGATCCCGCCAAACATCACGTGTGACATCTGGTCAATCTGCGCTTTCATCGCCGCGTTCAGTCGCGGGTGGTTGTAGCCATGGATCGCCGCCCACCAGGAGGACATCCCGTCAACAAGCCGCTCGCCGCTGGCGAGATGCAGCTCGCAGCCGTGGGCAGAGGCTACCGGATAGACGGGAAGGGGGCGGGTCGTGGAGGTGTAAGGGTGCCAGATATGCTGCTTGTCGAAGGCGAGATCGTCCTGGGTCATAATCGACTTGTAAACCATTTTGAAAAGTTTTAGGTTTACAAGTATAAACCGAACCGACAATTAACAAAACCCTTTGGAGAAGCCCGATGGCTCACCACGCACGCTGGACGATGTCGCAAGTCACTGAATTATTCAACAAACCTTTTCTGGAGCTGATGTTTGAGGCGCAACAGGTGCACCGCCAGCACTTCGATCCGCGTCATGTTCAGGTCAGCACGCTGCTGTCGATCAAAACCGGGGCTTGCCCGGAAGATTGCAAATATTGCCCGCAAAGCGCGCGCTATAAAACCGGTCTCGAATCCGAACGCCTGATGGAAGTCGAGCAGGTGCTCGACTCCGCGCGCAAAGCCAAAAACGCTGGCTCGACCCGCTTCTGCATGGGCGCGGCGTGGAAAAATCCGCATGACCGCGACATGCCCTATCTGGAGCAGATGGTGAAGGGGGTGAAGGAGATGGGGCTTGAAGCCTGTATGACCCTGGGCACGCTGAACGAGGAGCAGGCGCAGCGTCTCTCGGCGGCGGGGCTGGATTACTACAACCACAACCTCGATACCTCGCCGGAATTCTACGGCAACATCATCACCACGCGCACCTATCAGGAGCGTCTGGACACGCTGGATAAAGTGCGTGATGCGGGGATCAAGGTCTGTTCCGGCGGGATCGTGGGACTGGGCGAGACGGTAAAAGATCGTGCCGGCCTGCTGTTACAGCTGGCAAACCTGCCGACCCCGCCGGAAAGCGTGCCCATCAACATGCTGGTGAAGGTAAAAGGGACGCCGCTGGCGGATAACGAGGACGTGGATGCCTTCGATTTCATCCGCACCATCGCGGTGGCGCGCATCATGATGCCGACCTCTTACGTTCGCCTCTCTGCCGGTCGCGAGCAGATGAGCGAGCAGACCCAGGCGATGTGCTTCATGGCCGGGGCCAACTCCATCTTCTACGGCTGCAAACTGCTGACCACGCCAAACCCGGAAGAGGACAAAGATGTCCAGCTGTTCCGCAAGCTGGGGCTGAACCCACACCAGACCGGGGTACAGGCGGGGGATAACGAGCAACAGCAGCAGCTGGAGCAGCAGATTTTCAACGCCGACACCGACCAGTTCTACAACGCGGCAGCCGTATGACCTGGCAGGCACGTATCAGGACCGCGCTCGACGAGCGGCGGGCAGCGGATGCGTTTCGGGTACGCAGGGTCGTGGAAAACGGTGCAGGCCGTTTTCTCACCCGGGAAGGAGAGCGGTTCTGTAATTTCTCCAGCAACGATTATCTGGGCCTGAGCCAGCACCCGCAGATCGTTCGCGCCTGGCAGCAGGGCGCGGATCGTTACGGCGTGGGTAGCGGTGGCTCCGGGCACGTCAGCGGCTACACCACGGCGCATCACGCGCTGGAGGAAGAGCTGGCCGACTGGCTGGGGTACCCGCGGGCGCTGCTGTTTATCTCCGGTTTTGCCGCGAATCAGGCGGTGATTGCCGCCCTGATGGGCAAAGATGACCGCATCGTCGCGGACCGCCTGAGCCACGCGTCCCTGCTTGAAGCGGCCAGTCTCAGCCCGGCGCAGCTGCGGCGTTTTGCCCATAACGATGCCTCTCAGCTGAACGTCCTGCTGGGTAAACCCTGTTCAGGGCTTCAGCTGGCGGTGACGGAAGGGGTATTCAGCATGGACGGCGACAGCGCGCCCCTTGCCACCTTGCATGACGTCGCAAAGCAGCAGAACGCCTGGCTGCTGGTCGACGATGCCCACGGCATTGGCGTCACCGGCGAGGAGGGGCGCGGAAGCGCGCACCAGCAACGCGTCAGGCCGGAACTGCTGGTGGTCACCTTCGGCAAAGGCTTCGGCGTCAGCGGCGCGGCGGTGTTGTGCAGCGAGCCGGTGGCCGATTACCTGGTGCAGTTCGCCCGGCACCTGATCTACAGCACCAGCATGCCCCCGGCGCAGGCCGTGGCGCTCTCTGCGTCGCTTGCGGTGATCCGCGGCGAAGACGGCGCTGAACGCCGGGCGCGGCTGGCCGACCATATTCAGCGTTTTCGCCGGGGGGTAAGCGAGCTGTCTTACCGGCTTACCGACTCGCACAGCGCCATTCAGCCCGTGATTGTGGGTGAGAACCCTCGGGCGGTGATGCTGGCACAGGCGTTACGAGAACGCGGGCAGTGGGTCACGGCGATCCGCCCACCCACCGTGCCGCCAGGCACCGCGCGTTTGCGTCTGACGCTCACCGCAGCGCACGAGCCTCAGGATATCGATACGCTTCTGGAGGCACTGTATGTCTCCCGTCAATAAACAGGCCGTTGCCGCCGCGTTTGGCCGGGCAGCGCAAAGCTATTCACAGCACGATGAGCTGCAACGCCTGAGCGCCCGCGGGCTGCTGGCCGCGCTCGGTGAGGGGCGTTTTGCGCAGGTGCTCGACGCTGGCTGCGGGCCAGGCGGCAATAGCCGCTACTGGCGTGCAACGGGTAGCCACGTCACGGCGCTGGATTTATCCGCGCAGATGCTGGATGAGGCCCGCCAGCAGCAGTCAGCAGACCGTTATCTGGTGGCCGATATTGAGGCCATCCCGCTGGAGGATGCGCTGTTTGACCTCGTCTGGAGCCATCTGGCGGTGCAGTGGTGCGCCAGCCTGCCGCAGGCCTTACGCGAGCTATACCGCGTGGCGCGGCCCGGCGGAGCGGTGGCCTTTACCACCCTGCTGGAAAGTTCGTTGCCAGAGCTGAATCAGGCGTGGAAGGCAGTGGATGCGCAGCCGCACGCCAACCGGTTTCTTTCACACGAACAGGTCACTCAGGCGCTGGCAGGCTGGCGCTATCGCAGCGTGGTCCAGACCGTCACCCTCGAATTTAGCGATGCGTTAAGCGCCATGCGATCGCTTAAGGGCATAGGCGCGACGCACCTGCACGCCGGACGGGAGAAGAGACCCCTTACCCGCGGCCAACTCCAGCGTCTCGAGCTGGCCTGGCCGCAGGAGCGGGGCCGATTCCCGCTCTCTTATCATCTTTTTCATGGGATTATTGAACGTGACTGAACGTTATTTTGTTACCGGCACGGACACTGAAGTCGGTAAAACGGTTGCCAGCGCCGCGCTGTTGCAGGCGGCGCGTCTGCTGGGGAAAACAACGGCCGGGTATAAACCCGTAGCCTCCGGCAGCGAGATGACGCCGGAAGGCTTACGCAATACCGATGCGCTGGCGCTTCAGCGTAACAGCAGCCTTGCGCTGGCCTATTCTGCGGTGAACCCCTATACCTTTGCTGAACCCACCTCGCCGCACATCGTCAGCGCCGATGAAGATCGTCCGATTGATTTTTCGGTGCTCTCTTGCGGGTTACGCGCTCTTGAAATGCAGGCCGACTGGGTGCTGGTGGAGGGGGCTGGCGGCTGGTTTACCCCGCTGTCCGACGAGCAGACATTTGCTGACTGGGTGCAGGCCGAGCAGCTTCCGGTCATTCTGGTGGTCGGCGTGAAGCTTGGCTGTATCAATCACGCTATGCTGACCGCTCAGGCCGTGCAGCAGGCCGGGTTGCGTCTGGCAGGGTGGATTGCCAATGACGTGGTAGCGCCGGGAAAACGCCATCCTGAGTATCTGGCGACGCTGAAGCGGGTGCTGCCTGCGCCGTTTCTCGGCGAGATCCCGTGGCTTGCCGACGGCGCAGAGCAGGCGGAAACCGGACGCTATCTTGACCTTAGCGCCTTATGTCCCGCGCCATCCAGTGCGCAATAAGATCGTCATCCAGCTCGTTAACGTGGCCCTGTGCCACGTTACGACCCCGATAGAGCATGCAGAAACGATCCGCTACCCGGCGGATAAACGACAGCTGTTGCTCCGCTAACAGCACCGTCATTCCCAGCTCCCGATTCAGCCGCACCAGCAGCTGCCCCAGCCTGCGCGCGAAACCGTGCCCTGCGCCATACATGGGCTCATCCAGAATCAGCACGCGCGGGCGATTAACCAGCGCACTGGCGAGGGCCAGCTGATACTGGTCGTCAGGGGACAGCGCAGAGGCACGGCTCTGTCGCAGCGGATAAAGCTCCGGAAACAGGGCATACACGTCACTTTTTGATGCCGGGTCGGGTTTCCCCGTCGCCCGCATAGCGATATGCAGATTTTCATCGACGGTCAGCTGGGAAAATATTCGCCGATCCTGCGGGACGTAGCCTATCGTCGGCGGCGCCGGGAATGCTGACACAGGGCTGAGCAAATTACGCGGCGGCGCGCCAGCCTCATGCCAGATGATGGTGCCGCTCTCGACGGGCACCTTTCCGGTAATGCAGTTCATAAGCGTGGATTTACCCATCCCAGGCAGGCCAACAATGCCCGTACAGATGCCTTGCGGGAAATCGATATTCACGTTCCATAGCGTATGTTGGCTTCCGTAAAACTGATTTACAGCACGCAGACTCAACATCTTTCTCTCCTTAAAAATGTGTGGGGTGATGCACAGAGTGATGTCTGCAAAACGCCTGCCAGGAACTTCAGAATGATTAAAAAAAGGCCATTTTTAGGAATAACTCACTATCAAAAGCTGAACGTTTATACGAAATGCACACTCCCGGTGCTGCGCATGTCGAATCGTGGTGCAGGAGAAATGACAGAATTGTGATTAAGATCTCGCCAGTCGCTTATGAAAAAATGAACGTTTTCCAGGCAAAAAAGAGTGATAAAAATTTTTTACTGCCGCTTCGTGGGAAAAACCGGGAATTTGCTGGAGTGCATGCTGTACGGGCTGGAGGCAGTTATCCACTATTCCTGTGGATAACCTTGTGCATTAGAGTTAGAAAACACGCGATAAGCGAGAGAATACGCGGGTTACGACCAAATTGATGCGAAACGCGGCTTAATAAATTAGTCTTTATTTTTTAACGAATTAGATAAAAGCAATTCCCTCAACGCCAGCGACACCTGTTGCCATAAAACTTTCATAACCGCCCTTGACAAATGTTAAAAAAGTAATAGTTCTGGGGATAACCCCCTGAGGCTGGTGTTTTATTTTGTCACAGTCGAAATTTGGCTCGCGAACGCGCTAATCCTCTCTGCGCTACGCTAAATATCCTGACACGCTACTGGTTTTTCATCCAGTGTTTTTTACTGGCAATCCTGGCCACAACGAGTAAAATTACTCACCTGCCGCTTATTCTGTCATCAGGTCGTCGCCCATGAGTAAACCGTTTAAACTGAATTCTGCTTTCCGTCCTTCCGGGGATCAGCCCGAGGCTATTCGTCGCCTGGAAGAGGGGCTGGAAGACGGGCTGGCGCACCAGACCCTGCTGGGGGTTACCGGTTCGGGCAAAACCTTCACCATTGCCAACGTCATTGCCGATCTCCAGCGTCCGACGATGGTCCTCGCGCCGAACAAAACGCTGGCGGCGCAGCTGTATGGTGAGATGAAAGAGTTCTTCCCGGAAAACGCGGTGGAGTATTTCGTCTCCTACTACGACTACTACCAGCCGGAAGCCTACGTTCCCAGCTCCGACACGTTTATCGAGAAAGATGCCTCGGTGAACGAACATATCGAGCAGATGCGTTTGTCGGCGACCAAGGCGCTGCTGGAGCGTCGTGATGTGGTGGTGGTGGCCTCGGTGTCGGCGATCTACGGCCTGGGCGACCCGGATCTCTATCTCAAGATGATGCTGCACCTGACGCAGGGGATGATCATCGATCAGCGGGCGATTTTGCGCCGTCTGGCGGAGTTGCAGTACACCCGTAACGATCAGGCGTTCCAGCGCGGGACCTTCCGCGTGCGCGGCGAGGTGATTGATATCTTCCCGGCGGAGTCGGACGATATGGCGCTGCGCGTGGAGCTGTTCGACGAAGAGGTTGAACGCCTGTCGCTGTTCGATCCGTTGACCGGTCACGTCGAGTCGGTGATCCAGCGCTTCACCATCTACCCGAAAACGCACTACGTGACGCCGCGCGAGCGTATCGTGCAGGCGATGGAAGAGATCAAAATTGAGCTGGCGGACCGCCGCAAGGTGCTGCTGGCGAACAATAAGCTGCTGGAAGAGCAACGCCTGAGCCAGCGTACCCAGTTCGATCTGGAGATGATGAACGAGCTGGGCTACTGCTCCGGCATCGAAAACTACTCGCGCTACCTCTCCGGGCGCGGGCCGGGCGAAGCGCCGCCGACGCTGTTTGACTACCTTCCGGCGGACGGCCTGCTGGTGATCGATGAATCCCACGTTACGATCCCCCAGATCGGCGGGATGTACCGCGGTGACCGCGCGCGTAAAGAGACGCTGGTGGAGTACGGGTTCCGACTGCCGTCAGCGCTGGACAACCGTCCGATGAAGTTTGAAGAATTTGAGGCGCTTGCTCCGCAGAGCATCTACGTATCGGCCACGCCGGGCAACTACGAGCTGGAAAAATCCGGTGATGACGTGGTGGACCAGGTGGTGCGTCCGACCGGGCTGCTGGATCCGATTATCGAGGTGCGTCCGGTGGCGACGCAGGTGGACGATCTGCTCTCGGAAATACGTGCCCGTTCCGCCATCAACGAGCGCGTGCTGGTTACCACGCTCACCAAACGTATGGCGGAAGATTTGACGGAGTATCTGGAAGAACACGGCGAGAAGGTGCGGTATCTGCACTCGGATATTGATACCGTGGAGCGTATGGAGATCATCCGCGATCTGCGTCTGGGCGAGTTCGACGTGCTGGTCGGTATTAACCTTCTGCGAGAAGGGCTGGATATGCCGGAGGTGTCGCTGGTGGCGATTCTGGACGCGGACAAAGAGGGCTTCCTGCGTTCCGAGCGCTCACTGATCCAGACCATTGGCCGCGCCGCGCGAAACGTCAACGGCAAGGCGATCCTGTACGGGGATAAAATCACCCCGTCGATGGCCAAAGCGATTGGCGAAACGGAACGTCGTCGCGAGAAGCAGCAGCGCTACAACGAAGAGCACGGCATTACGCCGCAGGGGCTGAACAAGAAGGTGGTGGATATCCTGGCGCTGGGTCAGAACATTGCGAAGACCAAAGCGAAAGGCCGCGGCAAGGCCCGTTCAGTGGTGGAAGAGGATACCGTCGCGCTGACGCCGAAAGCGTTGCAGCAGAAGATCCACGAGCTGGAAGGGCAGATGATGCAGCATGCGCAGAACCTGGAGTTCGAAGAGGCCGCGCAAATCCGCGATCAGCTGCATCAGCTGCGGGATCTGTTTATTGCGGCATCGTAGTTTTTTGCCCGGTGGCGTTTTCTCCCTCTCCCTGTGGGAGAGGGCCGGGGTGAGGGCATCAGGCCGCACAAAACGAACCTAACCTAATGCCTGAATCGCCTTCTCCAGCGCCTCGCGCAGCAGATGGCGGTCGTGGCGATATTTAATATCGCTGGCTTCCAGCGGCTCCTGCACCACCACGCGATCGCCAATCCCCGATACATCCACTTTCGGCCCGACCACGACACCATCGATAATTTTCTTACCAACGTACTGTTCCATCAGGTCCAGCTTATCCGCCAGCGACAGGCTTGCCGCCGCCGGGCTGAGTTCGCGGCCTAAATTACCGATATAGACCATGGGCGCAGGCGTTCTGCGCAGCGCCTGCGCCAGCTCTTTAACGAGCAGGATCGGCATCAGGCTGGTATAAAAACTTCCTGGCCCAATCAGGATCAGATCGGCCTCGGCAATCGCTTCTACCGCTTCACGCGTTGCGGGTACGCTGGGGTAGGTCATCAGCTCTTTTGGCGGCAGAAGAAGCTGGTCGATATTCACTTCACCATACACTTCGTGATCGTCGGCATCGATCGCCATTAAATCCACCGGCTGTTCAGACATCGGGATCAGGAATGCATCCACCTTTAACAGGTTACGAATTAAATTGATCGCTTCCAGAGGGCGCACGCTCAGGTGATCCAGCGCCTTTAACATCAGATTTCCAAGGTTATGGCCTGAAAGTTCGCCATTCCCGCCAAAACGGTACTCAAACATTGCCGAGGCCACGCTTGGCTCCGTGATGAGCTGGTTGAGGCAATTGCGCATGTCACCCCAGGCAATCCCGCCTTCAGCACGTCGGATCCGCCCGGTTGAGCCGCCGTTGTCCGTGGTTGTCACGATGCCCGTCAGGCGCGAGCCCAGTGACGATAACGACGACATCACGCGTCCCAGACCGTGACCTCCGCCAAGAGCGACCACGCGGTCCAGATCCGCAAAAGTGCGATTGGGCATACCAATTCCTTATCCTGTTAAGCTTGCGTCACAGTAACGCAACTACTCCTAAAAGACGATGCCTCTCACAATCCATAATGACGTATATCAATGCGAAAGCGCTGTTTTTGCGTATCCTGTAGTGAAAATGCACGATAACATCGTTATGTATAAATTTATATAGCGAAAAGCGACAATGGCGAAGTCGCGATTTCCACGCTACTATCGCCATAACCACGTTTTCAAAACTGAAAACATACACTCTAGCCTTGGCGCCTGTGTCGAGAGATATGGCGCCCTGGCCGTGGCGGATTTGCCACCAGGGTACAGAAAGAAATGACTGTGCCTCCCGATCTGGAAAGGTGTACATGGCTTCACAACTTACTGATGCTTTCGCGCGTAAGTTTTTCTACTTACGTTTGTCGATTACCGACGTGTGTAACTTCCGTTGCACCTACTGCCTGCCCGATGGCTACAAGCCGGGCAGCGTCACCAATAATGGCTTTCTCTCCGTGGATGAAGTACGACGCGTCACGCGCGCGTTCTCTGAACTCGGCACGGAAAAAGTGCGTCTGACCGGAGGCGAACCCTCCCTGCGCCGTGATTTCCCTGACATCATTGCCGCCGTGCGTGAAAACGAACGTATCCGCCAGATTGCGGTGACCACCAACGGTTACCGCATGGCGCGTGACGTGGCGAACTGGCGCGATGCGGGGCTGACGGCGATCAACGTCAGCGTCGATAGCCTGGACGCCCGTCAGTTCCACGCCATTACCGGCCAGGACAAGTTCCAGCAGGTGATGGACGGCATCGATGCCGCGTTCACCGCCGGTTTCGACAAGGTCAAAGTCAATACCGTGTTGATGCGTGATGTGAACCACCATCAGCTGGACACCTTCCTGGCGTGGATCAAACCGCGCCGCATTCAACTGCGTTTTATTGAGCTGATGGAGACCGGGGAGGGCAGCGAGCTGTTCCGTCGCCATCATATCTCCGGCATGGTTCTGCGCGACGAACTGCTGAAACGCGGCTGGATCCACCAGATCCGCCAGCGCAGCGATGGCCCGGCGCAGGTCTTTTGTCATCCGGATTATGAAGGCGAAATCGGCCTGATCATGCCCTATGAAAAAGACTTCTGTGCCAGCTGCAACCGCCTGCGCGTCTCCTCCGTCGGCAAGCTCCATCTTTGCCTGTTCGGGGATGGCGGCGTCGATCTGCGCGATTTGCTGGAAGATGACGCCCAGCAGGACGCGCTTGAAGCACGTATTTCCGAGGCGCTGACGCACAAAAAGCAGACCCATTTCCTGCATCAGGGCAACACCGGCATTACTCAGAACCTGTCCTATATCGGCGGGTAATCAGGCTTTAGAAGGAACCAGAAGATGAGTCAGGTAAGCGCGGAATTTATCCCGACACGCATTGCTATTCTTACCGTTTCCGATCGTCGTGGTGAAGAGGATGATACCTCCGGCCACTGGCTGCGCGAGGCGGCACACGAGGCCGGACACCAGATTGTTGATAAAGCGATCGTCAAAGAAAACCGTTACGCCATTCGCGCTCAGGTCTCACAGTGGATTGCGGGTGATGACGTCCAGGTGGTGCTGATCACTGGCGGCACCGGCTTTACCGCAGGCGACCAGGCGCCGGAAGCGCTGCTCCCGCTGTTCGATCGCGAAGTGGAAGGCTTCGGCGAAGTGTTCCGCATGCTCTCGTTTGAAGAGATTGGCACCTCTACGCTTCAGTCCCGTGCCGTTGCGGGGGTGGCGAACAAGACGCTGATCTTCGCCATGCCGGGGTCGACCAAAGCCTGCCGCACCGCGTGGGAAAACATTATTGCCCCGCAGCTGGATGCCCGTACCCGTCCGTGTAATTTTCATCCCCATTTAAAGAAATAAGCTATGTCACAACTGACCCACATAAACGCCGCTGGCGAAGCGCATATGGTGGATGTCTCCGCCAAAGCCGAAACGGTGCGCGAGGCGCGTGCTGAAGCGTTCGTCACCATGCTGCCGGAGACGCTGGCGATGATTATCGACGGCAGCCATCACAAGGGTGACGTGTTTGCCACCGCCCGCATCGCCGGTATTCAGGCCGCTAAACGTACCTGGGACCTCATCCCGCTCTGCCATCCGCTGATGCTCAGCAAAGTGGAGGTAAATTTGCAGGCGCAGCCGGCGCATAACCGCGTGCGTATCGAGTCCCTGTGCCGCTTAACCGGGAAAACCGGCGTGGAGATGGAGGCGTTGACGGCGGCCTCCGTGGCGGCGCTGACCATCTACGACATGTGTAAAGCGGTACAGAAAGATATGGTGATTGGCCCGGTGCGTCTGCTGGCAAAAAGCGGCGGCAAATCCGGTGATTTTAAGGTGGAAAGCCATGATTAATGTGCTCTTTTTTGCCCAAGTCCGTGAGCTGGTGAATACCGACAGCCTGACGCTGGACGGCGCTTTCGAAAACGTCGCCGCCCTGCGTGCGCATCTGGCGGCGCAAGGCGACCGCTGGGCGCTGGCGCTGGACGAAGGCAAACTGCTGGCCGCCGTGAACCAGACGCTGGTGGAGTTGACCCACCCGCTGGCCGATGGGGACGAAGTGGCCTTCTTCCCGCCAGTTACAGGGGGTTAAGATGACGGAAACCCGAATTCTGGTCAGCCATGAGCGTTTTAACGTGGGCACGGAATATGACTGGCTGGCCGGGCGCGACGAAGACGGCGCGGTCGTGACGTTTACCGGGAAAGTGCGTAATCATAATCTCGGCGACAGCGTAAAAGCGCTGACGCTGGAGCACTATCCGGGAATGACCGAAAAATCGCTGGCGGCCATTGTGGAAGAGGCGCGAGGCCGCTGGCCGCTGGGGCGCGTTACGGTTATCCATCGCATCGGCGAAATGTGGCCCGGCGAAGAGATTGTGTTTGTCGGCGTCACCAGCGCCCATCGCGGGAGTGCTTTTGCGGCGGGGGAGTTCATCATGGATTACCTTAAAACCAAAGCGCCGTTCTGGAAGCGTGAAGCGACGCCGGAAGGTGAGCGCTGGGTGGAATCGCGCGACAGCGACAAACAGGCTGCCAGCCGCTGGTAACAGGTTTACGTGGATGTGTTAGTCTTAACGTGTGTGTTTACTTAATCAGGAGTGAATCATGGACCGATTTCCGCGTTCCGATTCGATAGTTCAGCAGACCCGTAGCGGGCTGCAAACCTACATGGCTCAGGTGTATGGCTGGATGACGGTTGGCCTGCTGCTTACCGCGTTTATCGCGTGGTATGCGGCAAATACGCCTGAACTGATGATGTTTATCTTCTCCAGCAAAATCACCTTCTTTGGGCTGATTATTGCGCAACTGGCGCTGGTGTTCGTGCTCTCCGGGCTGGTGCATAAGCTCAGCGCGGGTATGGCGACCACGCTGTTTATGCTCTATTCGGCGCTGACCGGGCTGACGCTTTCCAGTATTTTCATCGTTTACACCTACTCTTCCATCGCCAGCACGTTTGTGGTGACCGGCGGGATGTTCGGTGTGATGAGCCTGTACGGGTACACCACCAAACGTGACCTGAGCGGCTTCGGCAACATGCTGTTTATGGGGCTGATTGGGATTGTGCTGGCGTCGCTGGTGAACCTGTGGCTGAAGAGTGACGCGCTGATGTGGGCGGTGACCTATATCGGGGTGGTGATCTTCGTGGGCTTAACCGCCTATGACACCCAGAAGCTGAAAAACATCGGTGAACAAATTGATGTTCGCGACAGTTCAAACCTGCGCAAATACTCGATTCTGGGCGCGCTGACGCTTTATCTGGATTTCATCAACCTGTTCCTGATGCTGCTGCGTATCTTCGGCAACCGTCGCTAGTTATTTCCCCTCACCCTAACCCTCTCCCTCAGGGAGAGGGGATTGCACGGTGCGGGCTTTTCTCCCTCTCCCCGTGGGAGAGGGCCGGGGTGAGGGCATCAGACCGCAGCGCTACCCGACACAACTCACTTCGCTAACATCCTCTCGTTCTTCGCGCGCAGCTTCTTCGCCCGACTCTCCAGCACCAGATAACAGACCGTTGCCAGCGCCAGCGGCAGGAAGTAGTAGATCATGCGGTACGCGAGCAGGGCGGCGATAATCGTCCCGTGAGACACATGCTCCCCTGCAAGCAGCGCGATAAACACCGCTTCCAGTACGCCAATACCCGCCGGAATATGCACAATCACCCCGGCAATACTGCTTACCAGCAGCACGCCCAGCACGAAGAAGTAGTTCACATCTTCGCCAATCAACAGCCAGATAATGGCCCCCATCGCCATCCAGTTAGCGCTGGAAACCACCATTTGCAGGACGGCAAACTTCCATGACGGCAGCACCAGCTTCTGGCCTTTAATGGTCATGTGGCGACGTTTGGCAAAGGCGCAGGCCCACAGGTAGGCCGCGATGATCAGCAGCAGTACGATGCCCAGAATGCGCAGCGTGGCCTCATCGATATACCAGTGCGCAGGTAGCTGCACCACGCCGATGGCGAAAATCACCCCGCCGAGGAGAATATAGCCCAGCCAGTTGGTGGTGATGCTTAAGGAGAAAATACGCGTGATGGTGCCGCCCGGTAAGCCAAGGCGGGAGTACAGGCGATAGCGCATACCAATCCCGCCCACCCAGGTGCTCAGCGTCAGGTTAAAGGCGTAGCAGATGAATGACACCAGCATGACCTGCCGCTTTGCCAGCTTGTGCCCGCAGTAGGCGCGCCCTAACAGGTCATAGCAGCCGTACATCAGGTAGCTCACAATCACCAGCCCAACGGCTCCCAGCAGGACTGTCCGGTTGTAGTTGCGAATAACCTTCCACACCTCTTCCCAGTCCACCTTCTGGGCATACACCACCAGCAGGACCGCGACGGCAATGAAGAACAGCCAGGTCAGGATTTTTTTCGCCAGCCGCCAGCGAGGATGAGATTTCGACATCAGGTTTTCCCTCCATCTTCCGCCTCTACGCGGTCCTGGGTTTCCATTTCGGGTTGCACAGGCGGATCCACCAGCGCCAGTTTCGGCGTATGCGCGGGCAGCCAGCCCACCATGGCCGGGAAGTGGCGCAGGAAGTGGAACACCACCACGCCGATGCCCACGTTCCACCAGCTGCGTTTCGGCACCATGGACTCATCCACCCGCACGCAGTCTTTATTGATCAGACCCTGAAGGTTATCGCGCAGGGTCTGATTAAACTGGCGATCGTGGATGATGAGGTTCGCTTCCAGATTGAGCGATAAGCTCAGCGGATCAAGGTTGCTGGAGCCAACGGTCGCCCAGTGGTCATCCATCACGGCGACTTTGCCGTGCAGCGGACGGCGGCGATATTCATAGATCTGCACGCCGCTTTTGACCAGATAGCGATAGAGCAGACGCGCGCCCACCTTCACAATTGGCATATCGGGCTCACCCTGCACGATAAGCTTCACGCTCACGCCGCGTCGGGCCGCGTTGCGCATGGCGTGCAAAATCCGGTAACCGGGGAAGAAATAGGCGTTGGCAATAATCACCTCGCGCTTCGCGTTCGCCAGCATCTTCAGGTAATGACGCTCGATATCGTCCCGGTGCTCCTCGTTATCCCGCCAGACAAACAACGCCTGCGCCTCGCCGGGCTTGCGGTTCTCTTCCGGACGATGACGGCGTCGCCACCAGCGGCGAGCGGCCTCTTTGCCGGGTAAGTTTTCCAGCACGAACAGCTGGATATCCTGAACTACCGGCCCCTCAATGCGGATTGCATAATCCTGTTTGGCCTCAGGACCGTAATCCGACATATGCTCGGCGGAGTAGTTAATGCCGCCAACGAAGGCCACCGTTTCATCCACCACCACAATTTTGCGGTGCATTCGACGGAACAGGTTGGTGCGCATGCCGAACAGACGCGGGCCGGGATCGTAATAGCGGAAAACCACCCCTGCGGCGGTGAGCTCGTTAACAAATTCGTCGCTGAGATCCGGCGAACCATATCCGTCGAGCAGAACCTCGATTTTTACACCGCGACGGGCGGCATGCAGCAGGGCGCTGTGCAACTGCCTGCCCACGTCGTCTTCAAACCAGATAAACGTTTCCAGAAAGACTTTCTGCTGCGCGTGGCTAATCGCCTCAAAAACCGCCGGATAGTAGTTATCGCCATTTTCCAGCAGCGTAATACGGTTACCTTCCTGCCATGTGCATTTCATAAGTGGATCTCCGCGCTGAGTGGGGCATGGTCGGAGAGATGTCGCCAGTTGAGTAGAGCCAGCGCCGTCGGGCTGCTGGCGTGGGCATTTTTTACGTAGATACGGTCAAGGCGCAGCAGGGGGAAGCGCACCGGAAACGTCCGCGCGGGACGACCGCGTGCGCGGGTGAAAATCTCTTCCAGCCCCGCATTCACCTTCAAAGGATGGTTGGCCCGCTGTCGCCAGTCGTTGAAATCACCGGCCACCACCACGGGCTCGCCCTCCGGCAGCGCATTGGTCCAGTCTGCCAGCATCTGTAGCTGGGCCTGACGGTGGGCTTCACGCAGGCCAAGATGAACACAGCCTACATGAATGGGAAAATCGAGCGCCGGGGGGGTGATACGACAGTATAACAGCCCGCGTTTTTCGCTCTCGCCAACGGAGACGTCCCGGTTCTCATAATGCTCGATAGGAAAACGCGACAGCACCGCGTTTCCGTGATGCCCCTCCGGGTAGACCGCATTGCGCCCGTAGGCGTAATCGCTCCACATAGTATCCGCCAGAAACTCGTAATGGGGCGTGTCGGGCCAGTTTTCGAAATGCATCGGGTGCACTTCGTGCGCGCCCATGACCTCCTGGAGGCAGACAATATCGGCGCTGACGGTGCGTACCGCGTCGCGCAGCTCCGGTAAAATGAAGCGGCGGTTAAATGCTGTGAAGCCCTTATGAATGTTTATCGTCAGCACCTTAAGCGAGAAATGCTGCGTTTTTTTGCTCATAAACACCTTCCTGGGTGACTATCCCGATGAAAATAAAGTGTAGTAGGCGTCACAAAAAGATGCGGCGTTACGGAATTTTCCGTAAAGTGCGGTAGTCTGAATTAGCAGAGAAAAATCCTTCAGGAGAGAAGCCATGAAGTGGCAACAACGCGTTCGTGTCGCAACCGGTTTGAGTTGCTGGCAGATAATGTTGCATTTACTGGTCGTGGCCGTACTGGTGATGGGCTGGATGAGCGGCACGCTGGTGCGCGTCGGCTTAGGGTTATGTGTGGTTTACGGCGTGACCGTGCTGTCGATGCTGTTTTTACAGCGTCACCACGACGCGCGCTGGCGTGAAGTGGGTGATGTGCTCGAAGAGCTCACCACCACCTGGTATTTTGGTGCGGCAATGATCGTCCTGTGGCTGTTGTCACGCGTGCTGCAAAACAACCTGCTGCTGGCCCTGGCGGGTCTGGCTATCCTCGCAGGGCCTGCGGTGGTGTCGTTACTCACCAAAGAGAAAAAGCTACGCGATGTTTCGTCTAAACATCGCATAGGCCACTGAGCCCGTTGTGGCCGCGATGACCAGTAGCGGCCACAAACTTCCCCATACAATATCCAGACTCGCATCCTTCAGATAGATTTGCTTGGTGATATCCGTGAAGTGACGAATCGGGTTTATCCACGTCAAATCCTGTAACCACACCGGCATGTTCTCCACTGGCGAAACGTACCCTGAAAGCAAGATCGCCGGCATCATAAAGACAAACACCCCGATAAACGCCTGCTGCTGCGTTGAGCAGAGCGCGGAAATCAGCAGCCCAAACCCCACCAGCGACAGGCCGTAAATTACCATCGTGAAGTAAAACAGCGCCAGCGATCCGGCAAACGGGATCTGGTACGCCCATATTCCCACCCCCAGCACGATGGTGGCCTGGAACGTCGCGACAATCAGTGCCGGCACCGCCTTGCCGACAAAAATCTGCCAGGTGGCGAGCGGCGAGACCAGCAGCTGATCCAGCGTACCTTGCTCACGTTCGCGCGCCACGGACAGCGAGGTGACAATCATCACGCCAATGGTGGTGATCATGGCGATCAGCGACGGCACCACAAACCATTTGTAGTCCAGGTTCGGGTTGTACCAGTTGCGCACCACCAGCTCGCTGTTGTTGGGTTTGGGTTTGCCCGCCATCAGCTCCTGCTGGTAATCCTTCACCACCTGTTGCAAATAGTTCGCCGCAATCTGGGCGCTGTTGGAGTTACGTCCGTCGAGGATCAGCTGCATCGGCGCGGTCTGGAAGGTGTCCAGGTTGCGGGAGAAGTCCGCCGGGAAGCGCACCAGCAATAATGCTTTCTGCATGTCGATGGTGGGCTGGATCGCCTGCGGGCTTTCCAGAAGCAGGACATGGGTAAAGGCTTTGGCGCGGGCGAAACGCTGCGTCAGCTCGACGGAATGCTTGCCGTTGTCTTCGTTGTAAATGGCGATGGTGGCGTTGGTGACCTCCAGCGTGGCGGCAAACGGAAACAGTACAACCTGAAGCAGCACCGGCAGCACCAGAATGGCGCGGGTCTGCGGCTCGCGCAGCAAGGATTGCAGCTCTTTGCGGATCAATGTCCATAAACGGTGAAACATCGCGTCGTCCTCCTGTCGGGTGGCGCTTGCGCTTACCCGACCTACAAAATCCGATGGCTAATCTAATCTTCTTTTGGTTTTCATCCACGTCAGCCCGATAAACATCACCGCCGACGCCAGCAAAAACAGGGTATTGATGATCAGCACCACCGGAATATTCCCCGCCAGGAACAGGCTTTGCAGGGTACTGACAAAGTAGCGCGCCGGAATGATGTAGGTCACGGCGCGGATCACCGCTGGCATACTGTCTATCTGGAAGATAAAGCCGGAGAGCATAATCGACGGCAGGAAGGCGGCATTAAGCGCCACCTGCGCGGCGTTAAACTGGTTGCGGGTGATGGTGGAAATTAACAGACCCATCCCCAGCGTGCTGAGCAAAAACAGGCTGGTAATAAAGAACAGCAGCACCAGCGAGCCGCGGTACGGCACGCCAAGAATAAATACCGAGACCAGCATACAGAGCAGCATCGCCAGCATGCCGAGGAAGTAGTAGGGGATCAGCTTGCAGAGCAAAAGCTCGACGCGCGTCACTTCGGTGGAGAGCAGCGCCTCCATGGTGCCGCGCTCCCATTCGCGGGCGATCACCAGCGAGGTGAGGATCGCGCCAATCACCGTCATGATAATCGTCACCGCCCCCGGAATAATAAAGTGCTGGCTGATGGCGGCAGGGTTAAACCAGTAGCGCGTCTGCACGTCAATCAGCGGTTCAAACTTTTCCCCCCGGTCTTCGGCGCGCTGCATCTGCCAGAGCTGCCAGATACCCTCCGCGTAGCCCTGCACGAAGTTGGCGGTGTTTGGCTCGCTGCCGTCGGTGATCACCTGAATCGGGGCATCGGCGCCCGGGCGTGCCATGTTGGCGGCGAAATCGACCGGGATGACGATCAGACCGCGAATTTTTCCGGCCTGCATTTTCTGGATCAGTTCCTGCCGGTTGTCGCTGATGGTGGCATCGATGTAGGGCGAGCCGGTCATGGCGTGGGTAAAGTCCAGCGCCTCTTCGCTCTGTTGCTCCAGCAGGATCCCGACCCGCAACTTGCTGGAGTCGAGGTTAATCCCGTAGCCGAAAATAAACAGCAGCAGCAGGGGGATCACCACCGCAATCAGCCAGCTGCTGGGGTCACGCACAATCTGCCGCGTCTCTTTGACGCACAGGGCGCGCACCCGGCGCCAGGAAAGGGCGTTACTGCGCATGAGTATTCTCCTTATCCCAGTCGTGGATGAGGGTAATAAACGCCTGCTCCATGGTCGGGTCTGGCTGCGCGTCGTCGGCGGCCTGCGCTTTCAGGTCATCCGGCGTGCCGTGGGCAATCAGCTTGCCACGATAGACCAGCCCGATACGGTCGCAATACTCCGCCTCGTCCATAAAGTGGGTGGTGACCATCACGGTCACGCCTTTTTCCACCATGCTATTGATATGCAGCCAGAACTCGCGGCGGGTAATGGGGTCAACGCCCGAAGTCGGTTCATCCAGAAACAGAATATCGGGCTCGTGCATCAGTGAGCAGGCCAGCGCCAGCCGCTGTTTGAAGCCAAGCGGCAGCGCGTCGGTCGCGTGTGAGGCGATATCGGTCAGGCCGAAGGCGTCGCACATGCGGCCGATCTTCTCATTCTGCGCCCGTCCCCGCAGGCCGTAGACGCCGGAGAAAAATCGCAGATTTTGCTCCACCGTCAGGTTGCCGTAGAGCGAAAACTTCTGCGCCATATAGCCCAGGTGCTGGCGCGCCTTGCCGGAGCTGACTTTGAGATCCATGTTCAGCACCAGCGCTTTGCCGGACGTCGGTACCAGCAGGCCGCACATCATTTTAAAGGTGGTGGATTTTCCCGCGCCGTTCGGCCCGAGCAGGCCGAAGATCTCACCGCGCTTCACGGCAAAATTGACGTTATCGGTGGCGGCGAAATCACCGAATTTTTTGGTGAGCGATTTCGCTTCAATGACCGTTTCGCCCGGCGTGCCTTCCACCGTGTGCAGGATGGCACCAAGCGGTGATTCTGAGGTTCCCGCCCCGCCCAGCAGATCGATAAACGCATCTTCAAAGCGCGGCGCGGTCTCTGTCATGTCGATCTCAGGCATCCCCTGCGCACGGCGGATATCGTCGGCGGTAGTCTCTTCTTTGAGGATCACGCGCACCGAACGGCCCTGAATCATCCCGTCGCTCACCTGCGGCAGCTTGAGCACCCGTTGCAGCAGCGTGCGGTTGGATTCCTGCGGGCTGTGCAGCAGAAAACTGCGCCCGGCCATGGTTTGCGTCAGCTCGGTAGGTTCGCCCTGATAGAGCAGTTCGCCTTCATTCATCAGCAGCACGTCGCGGCACTGTTCTGCTTCGTCGAGGTAGGAGGTGCTCCAGAGGATCAGCATCCCGTCACCCGCCAGCTCGTGCACCATCTGCCACAGCTCGCGGCGGGAAATCGGGTCCACGCCCACGCCGGGTTCATCCAGCAAGAGCACCTTCGGTTCGCCCACCAGCGTGCAGGCCAGCCCCAGCTTCTGCTTCATCCCGCCGGAAAGTTTGCCCGCCAGCCGGTCGGTGAACGGGCCGAGGGAAGTAAACGCCAGCAGACGCTCAAAGGTTTTCTGCCGGGTTTCGCCGGTAACGCTGCGCAGATCGGCATACAGGTTCAGGTTTTCCATTACCGTCAGATCTTCGTACAGACCAAACTTCTGCGGCATATAGCCGAGTATGCCGTGGAGCGCCGCGTCGTCTTTGATCGGATCGAGGCCAAGCACGCTGGCACTGCCTTCATCCGGCTTCAGCAATCCCGCCAGCATCCGCATCAGCGTGGTTTTGCCCGCGCCGTCCGGCCCCACCAGCCCGGTCACATAGCCTTTCTGGATCGTACAGTTCAGCGGCGCGACCGCCGGTTTAGCCATTCCCGGGAAGCGTTTGACCAGATTATTGAGCTGGATAACCGCATCATTCATGTCGTTCCCCGTCGTTTAAGGTCACGGTAACAGGCATGCCCTGACGCAGCGCGTCGTCCGCATCGGTGACGATGATGCGCAGGCGATACACCAGGTCGGTACGCAGGTCCGGGGTTTCAACGGTTTTTGGCGTGAACTCGGCGGTAGGAGAGACGAAGCCCACTTTGCCGTGATACGGCTTGTCCGGGCGACCGTCGGTATAGAGCAGCAGTTCGCGGCCCGGCTGCATCTGGCCAAGATTTGGCTCATCAATGTAAGCGCGCACCCACACCGGACGGGTTAAGGAGAGCGTTAACACGGTGCTGCCCGCGCTGAGCATGCTGCCCGGCTCCACGGCGCGGGTCATCAGCGTGCCGTCAGACGGGGCGACTAACGTGGTGTCGTGCAGATCCAGCTCCGCCTGGGCTAACTGCGCCTGCGCCTGCTCAAGGCTGGCCTTCGCCTGGGCAATGTCCTGCGCACGGTTACCGGTGCGGTACTGGCTTAACTTATCCTGGGCAGATTTCAGCGTTGCCTGCGCCTGGTCGCGGGATGAGCGCGCGTTTTCCAGGTCGTTGGCGGAAATAGTGCGGCTTTTCCATAAGCCTTGCTGACGGTTATAGAAATTCTGCGCATAGTCATAGGCGGCTTTTGCCTGCTTAACGGCAGCGGCCGCCTGGGAGATCTCTTCGTCACGGTAGCCCGCCAGCATCAGGTCGTATTGCGCCTGTGCAACGGAAACGCCTGCTTTTGCCTGCATCAGCGCGTTCTCAAACGGGGCTTTGTCCAGCATCCCCAGCGTCTGCCCGGCTTTGATGGCATCGCCTTCGTCAACGTTCAGCGAGGCCAGCCGCCCGCCGACGCGGAAGCTCATGTTCACGGTGCGGATATCCACGTTGCCGTACAGCGTCAGGCCACGATCCTGCTGGCTCTGATACCACAGCCAGCCACCGATTCCCGCAGCAAGTAACACAACAACCACCAGAATGATGGCGACAGGTTTTTTCATGACTTCAGGCTCCTTTGCGTTAAGCCTTGCAGGATCAGATCAACGTGACAGGTAATGACCTGGCTAATTTGCGCGGCTTTATCCTCATCGAATTGTGTCCAGCCCGTACGTAACAGGATGGTCTCACGCCCCAGACGGAAGGCGAGCACTTCGCCCAGCAGGGCGTGGGTATGCAAAATGGTGTCGGTATCGCTGGCGTCCCGTCCGGTATAGGCGGCGATCAGCCGGGTCAGATGGCCGTGCATCGGGGCGATCACCTGATCGTGCACCAGCTGGTACGCGGCAGTGGGGGAGAGCTGCTCGCGGGAGATAAATTTGCTCAGGTTCAGCGTATCGTCGTGCGTCAGCAGGCGGATCATGTTGTGACAGGCGTTAAGGATCAACTGGCGGACGGCAGCCCGGTCCGGCTCTGGCTGGCTGAACAGCGCGGTGGCTTCTTCCACGTGCGGGCGAAAGCTGGTGCCGATAAAATCCGCGATCCACTGGGCGCAGGCGAGGTATAAATCCTCTTTTGAGCCAAAATAGTAGGTGATGGCCGCAATATTCTGCCCGGCCTGGGCGGCGATATCCCGCGTGGTGGCATGCAGACCATACTCGCCAAACTGCGCCAGCGCGGCGGCGATAAGCTGACTTTTCGCCTGTTCGCCTTTGGTTGTCGTTGGGGTTGTATTCATAGCAGCATTAAAAATTAATCAATCGATTGATTAAGATTATGCCTGATTCCAGTATACGTCGAGCCATCACCGGGGATATTTTATGCGCCACGTCACAAAAGCTGCTACACTCCGCTCCTTCGCGACATTGTGGTTTTTGTCCTTCTATTCGCTATATCTCCCTGAAAACTACACCTGTGATGGTCGGGGCGGTTCGGAGTTTTTATGTCTTTTGATTCCCTTGGTCTGAACCCGGAAATTCTGCGCGCCATCGCAGAGCAGGGCTACGTTGAGCCAACCCCTATCCAGCAGCAGGCCATTCCGGCCGTTTTGCAGGGTCGTGACCTGATGGCAAGCGCGCAGACCGGTACCGGTAAGACCGCGGGCTTTACCCTGCCGCTGCTTGAGCTGCTGGTAAAAAACCAGCCGCACGCCAAAGGCCGTCGTCCGGTGCGTGCGCTGATCCTCACCCCAACCCGCGAGCTGGCGGCCCAGATTGGCGAGAACGTGCGTGAATACAGCCGCTACCTCAACATTCGTTCGCTGGTGGTTTTCGGCGGGGTGAGCATTAACCCGCAGATGATGAAGCTGCGCGGCGGCGTGGACGTGCTGGTGGCAACGCCGGGGCGTCTGCTGGATCTGGAACACCAGAACGCGGTGAAGCTCGATAGCGTTGAAATTCTGGTGCTGGACGAAGCCGACCGCATGCTCGACATGGGCTTCATCCACGACATTCGCCGCGTGCTGGCTAAACTGCCTGCGCGTCGTCAGAACCTGCTCTTCTCCGCGACCTTCTCCGACGAGATCAAGGCGCTGGCGGAAAAGCTGCTGCATAACCCGCTGGAAGTGGAAGTCGCGCGCCGCAACACCGCCTCCGAACAGGTGACGCAGCACGTTCACTTTGTGGATAAGAAGCGCAAGCGGGAACTGCTCTCCCAGATGATCGGCCAGGGCAACTGGCAGCAGGTGCTGGTCTTTACCCGCACCAAGCACGGCGCCAACCACCTGGCGGAACAGCTGAATAAAGACGGCATCCGCAGCGCGGCTATTCACGGCAACAAGAGCCAGGGCGCGCGTACCCGTGCGCTGGCTGATTTTAAATCCGGCGAC
The DNA here is from genome assembly GCF_049238705.1 of Enterobacter cloacae complex sp. IR5403. Lineage (NCBI taxonomy): Bacteria > Pseudomonadati > Pseudomonadota > Gammaproteobacteria > Enterobacterales > Enterobacteriaceae > Enterobacter > Enterobacter cloacae complex sp. IR5403. The sequence continues at coordinate 34,456 of NZ_JBMKHP010000011.1, forward strand.
ATTCGCGTGCTGGTGGCAACCGACATCGCCGCTCGTGGCCTGGACATTGAAGAGCTGCCGCACGTGGTGAACTACGAGCTGCCAAACGTGCCGGAAGATTACGTACACCGTATCGGCCGTACCGGACGCGCGGCGGCAACCGGGGAAGCGCTCTCTCTGGTTTGCGTGGATGAACACAAGCTGCTGCGCGACATCGAACGCCTGCTGAAGAAAGAGATCCCGCGCATTGAAACCCCGGGTTATGAAGTGGACCCGTCGATCAAAGCCGAGCCAATTCAGAACGGTCGTCAGGGCGGCGGGCGCGGTCAGGGCGGCGGTGGTCGCGGCCAGCAGCCGCGTCGTTCAGAAGGTGGCGCACCGAAATCTTCGGGCAAACCGCCGCGTCGTCATAACGACAGCAAACCGGCCGGTGAAAACCCGTGGCGTAGCGGCGAAGGGAAACCGGCAGGCGAGGGGCAGCGCCGACGCCGCCCGCGTAAACCTGCTAACCCGCAGTAATCTGGAAGCCCGGTCGTAAAGCCGGGCTTTTCTTTTTGCGGCAGCGGAGAGAAAGTGCCACAATAGTGGCTGTTTATACAGTATTTCAGGTTTTCCGATGGCTTTAACCGCTGCGCTCAAGGCGCAAATTGGCGCATGGTATAAGGCGCTACAACAGCAGATCCCCGATTTTATCCCCCGAGCCCCGCAGCGGCAGATGATTGCCGACGTGGCAAAAACGCTCGCCGGGGACGACGGGCGACATCTGGCGATTGAAGCCCCGACCGGCGTCGGGAAAACCCTGTCGTATCTCATTCCCGGCATTGCCATCGCGCGGGAAGAAGACAAAACGCTGGTGGTCAGCACCGCCAACGTGGCCTTGCAGGATCAGATCTTCAGCAAAGATTTACCGCTGCTGCGCAAAATTATCCCCGATTTACGCTTCACCGCCGCCTTTGGTCGCGGGCGCTACGTCTGCCCGCGCAATCTGGCGGCGCTGGCCAGCAGTGAACCCTCCCAGCAGGATCTGCTCGCGTTTCTTGATGACGAGCTGACGCCAAATAACAAGGCGGAGCAGGAGCAGTGCGCAAAGCTGAAGGCCGATCTCGACGGCTACAGGTGGGACGGCCTGCGGGAGCACACCAGCCAGGCAATCGGCGACGACCTGTGGCGCAGGCTCAGCACCGATAAAGCGAGCTGCCTGAACCGCAACTGTCACTACTACCGCGAGTGCCCGTTCTTTGTCGCCCGGCGTGAGATTCAGGAAGCGGAGGTGGTTGTCGCCAACCACGCGCTGGTGATGGCCGCCCTGGAGAGTGAAGCGGTCCTGCCGGAGCCCAAAAACCTGCTGCTGGTGCTTGATGAAGGTCATCATCTGCCCGACGTGGCACGGGATGCGCTGGAGATGAGCGCGGAAATTACCGCCCCGTGGTTTCGCCTGCAACTGGATCTGTTCTGCAAGCTGGTGGCAACCTGCATGGAGCAGTTCCGCCCGAAAACCACGCCGCCGCTGGCGGTCCCGGAGCGGTTGAGCGAGCACTGTGAAGAGGTGTACGGCCTCATCGCCTCGCTGAATAACATTCTCAACCTGTATCTCCCCGCCACCCAGGAAGCGGAACACCGCTTTGCGATGGGTGAGTTGCCGCAGGAAGTGATGGAGATTTGCCAGCAGCTGGCGAAGCACCTTGAAAAGCTGCGCGGGCTGGCGGAGATGTTCTTAAACGATCTCAGCGAGAAAACCGGTACCCATGACGTGGTGCGCTTGCACCGCATTCTGCTGCAAATGAACCGCGCGCTGGGCATGTTTGAGGCGCAGAGCAAACTCTGGCGGCTGGCCTCAATGGCGCAGGCATCCGGGGCGCCAGTGACTAAGTGGGCCACCCGCGAAGTGCGGGACGGGCAGGTACATCTGTTCTTCCACTGCGTGGGCATTCGCGTGGCCGATCAGCTGGAAAAGCTGATCTGGCGCAGCGTGCCGCACGTGGTAGTGACGTCGGCGACCCTGCGTTCCCTGAACAGCTTCTCAAGGTTGCAGGAAATGAGCGGCCTGAAAGAGAAAGCGGGCGACCGTTTTGTGGCCCTTGACTCGCCGTTCAACCACTGTGAGCAGGGCAAGCTGGTGATCCCGCGCATGAACTATGAGCCGCTTATCGATAACGAAGAGCAGCATATTGCGGAAATGGCGGCCTACTTCCGCGAGCAGGTTGAGAGTAAAAAATATCCCGGCATGCTGGTGCTGTTTGCCAGTGGCCGCGCGATGCAACGCTTCCTTGAGCACGTCACCGATTTGCGCTTACTCCTGCTGGTGCAGGGCGATCAGCCGCGCTATCGGCTGGTGGAAACCCACCGTAAACGTATTGATAACGGCGAGCGCAGCGTGCTGGTGGGGCTACAGTCCTTTGCGGAAGGGCTGGATTTGAAAGGCGACTACCTGACGCAGGTGCATATCCATAAAATCGCTTTCCCGCCCATCGACAGCCCGGTAGTGATCACCGAAGGCGAATGGCTGAAAAGCCTCAACCGTTATCCGTTTGAAGTGCAAAGCCTGCCTGCGGCGTCGTTTAACCTGATCCAGCAGGTCGGGCGCTTGATCCGTAGCCACGGCTGCTGGGGCGAGGTGGTGATTTATGACAAACGTCTGCTCACCAAAAACTATGGCCAGCGGCTGCTGAATGCGCTGCCGATCTTCCCGATTGAGCAGCCGGACGTGCCGGAAGTAAAAAAACGCCCGGCAAAACTTGCTGCCGGGCGTCGAAAAAGCTTCCGTGCTAAGGGGCGCGGTCCTACTGGTAAGTGAATGTCACCTGAATCACGCTGCTGAATGTCCCGGCAGTGACGGGCATTGAGGTGGCATAGTAACGTGCGGACAGGGGAAAGGTTGCTGTGTGGTCACCCGGATTGATGGCGGCGTTAAAGGCGGCCTGCGGGGCAATCAGTATTTTGTCCTGTCGGTCTGCCAGCTCCAGCGCCAGTCCCTTTGCGCTACCGATATTGGCAAATTTTGTCGGATGCACGCTGTCTGCCTGGCCATAGAAAAAGGCCGTGGCAAGCGCCAGCGTGGCAGGGCAGTGCGATACGGACAGGGAAAAGTCTTTCCACTCGCCGGTATCCCCCACGTCTTTAAAACTGCCCGACACCGCCTGGCCTAAGTCCACCGTCAGGTTGCGGCTGGCGCTGTCAATGACGCAGGTATTGGCGTAAATATTTCCCGTCATCTGGATCTGAATATCGTCTGCGTGGGCCTGGGCCAGTAAGCCCACCGCCAGAAACGCGATTGTCTTTTTCATGTCGGTCACTTATAGGCGAGAGTGATGGTTGCTACGGTGTTGGCGGGGCCGGGCGTCACCACATCGCTGATCTGCTCGTAGCGAACCTGAAAGGGGATATCCAGCGTTTCATTGGCAACGGCCTGGCTTTGGGTGCTGACGTAGGTGTCAAAGGTCGCAATGCGGTCATCAAACAGCATTCTCACCCCGACGCCCGTTGCCATGCCTGTCTGCTTCGTCAGTTTGATCACCCCCTCGAATGCCGTCTCGTAGCCGTTAGCACTGGTGATTTTTAGCTCAGGCTGAACGGTTGTGTCACAGTTAACGGTGATATTAAACGTTTGAGCGGGGCTGGATAAAAACCCCACGCTCATAAAATCACTGACGGGAAAATCACCCAAATTAACGGTGAGATTTTTTGGCGAAACAGAGCAGGTGACTTGATGCAAAATGACGTTACCTGCATACGCAATATGGTTAGGGCTGCCGATCCCTTCGTGACCGAAAACGCCAATGCCAAATTCGGTCTGAGACTGCACCAGCGTGCCGGAGGTCACGGCGTCGCTTGTTTTGACCAGTTCAAGCGTGACGTCAAAGTTGAACGACTGTGTGCCATCACCAGAAACATAGCCAACAGGCGTTCCGCGTGAATCGCACTGTACTCCGCCTGCTCCGCTGATTCGCTGACCCTGATCGTTCATCAATGCGACCCCGACACCCGGTACGCCGGATTCATATACTCCCTTCAGCCCCGGAATTTCCGCTCCGGTACCGTAGTAACACGAGACAATTTCCAGTCCGCTGTCGATACTCTGATCGCAGTGCCCGGCAACATGAACGCTCTGCTCTGTACCCGGAATGGTTGCGCCAACCGCCAGCGTCATGGGGACAGAGATGGAGGCCACATTAATCATTTTGGGCAGATCCGGCGTGGTGCAGGTCGCCTTCGCATGCGGCATAAATAACGCGGCGGTTCCCAGAACCAGTAAGAAAAAGCACTGTTTAATCATCTGCATAATCGTTAGCCTGAACGGTGGATCAGTGACACTGCGCGGCAGCGTTAATGATGCTGGTTTTCTCTTTCTCATCCGTTAGCGCATAGTCAGCGACGCAGTGCTCGCTCGCCTCCTGTCCCCAGGAAACGATGAGATGCCCTTGCTGTGGCAGACCCGAGAGGTAGGTCTGGCCGTCATTCCCGACAATAAATTCGCTGTCCTTATCCCCGGTGGTGACCGTTGCGCCGAAGGGCAGCGGTTTACCATTTTGTGTAAGCGTCATCAGGACGCGGTTACCCACGCGGGTAGTAAAGCTGGCGCGCACCACGGCCCCGCGGGTCGGCGTCACGATCTGCGCCGCGTGGGTGACGTCGGCATCGTCCGGCAGCGTTTCGGTATCCAGCGCGATAGTGTTATGGCGATACGCGGTCACGAACGGCACGACGGTATAGCCGCGGAAGTCGGTCTCCACGCCTGTCTGGTTGGTAATATGGGTGCCGTGCGTACCCGGCGCTTTCACCAGCGCGATGGTTTCACCGAGCGGCTGGCTCAGGGTGATCCCGTTAGCGTGGGCCACCACGCCACCCTGCAAACCGACGTTCAGGGTCTGCTGATACTTATCCTGACTGACGCCTGCGCTCACTTCGCCGTAGGTTGCTTTGTAATCGGCGTTGATGCTGGTGGAGTTACCGCTGCCGGTGCTGCTCAGCCCTTCCTGGATATTCCAGTTCAGGTTGTCTTCTTTCAGCGCCGTACCGTTCAGGCCAATGTTCTGCGTGGTGCCGTCTTTGGTGTTGTTCAGGTTGTAGGTGGCCCAGGTGTTATGCATCCAGCGATCCAGCGGAACCGAAACGCTCAGCGAGAACTGGTTGTCGTTTGTTACCTCATTACCGTTTTCATCGCTGTCGTGGGTGTTTTTGTTCATGCTGTAGCTGAGGCTGTAGCTCACGCCGTGCCAGCTGTTGTTGTAGCTGACGCTCAGGGAAGTCATGTCCTGACTCTGGCTCCAGTAGGTTTCCTTCACCATGCTCAGCGTGACCGACCCCCAGCCTTCTGGCAGCGTCTGGTCAACGGTGGCTTCGGTACGGGCGCGGCGCTGCTGGGGAGCAGACCAGTCGTCGGAGCGGGTATACGACTCCATGGTGTCGTCCAGGGTGTAAAACCCCTTGCTGTTATAGCGATAGCCCGCAAGGGTAAAGTTGGTGCCCGAACCGGCGAAATCTTTGCTGTAACGGATGCGCCATGACTGGCCTTTGCTGGACTTCTGTTTTTTCAACAGGGCTCTGGCGCGGGTCACGTCAATGGAGAATGCCCCTAAATCGCCCATGTTTTTCCCGGCGCCAATCGCCTGAGACTGATAATGGCTGCTCTGCTGCACGCCGCCGTAGGCCGTGTAACCATAAGGTAAACCGTAGATGGCGCTCCCCTGGGCAAACGGGGTCTTTTCAACGTCTTTGTCATAAGAGCGATAGCGCCCGGCGGTTACGCTGTAGCGCAGGTTTTTTTCACGCTGCAATACCGGCACGGAGGCAAACGGCACGACGAAATGACTTTCGCTGCCGTCAGTTTCTTTCACTGTGACCTGGAGGTCGCCGCTGCTGCCGGTGGGGTAGAGGTCGTTAATTTCGAACGCGCCAGGCGCGACCGTATTCTGATAAATCACGTATCCGTTCTGGCGGACCATTACCAGCGCGTTGCTGTGGGCGGTGCCGCGAATAATGGGGGCATAGCCTTTTTTGCTGTCCGGCAACATGTCGTTGTCGGATTTCAGCTCCACGCCGGTGTAGGGGACGCTGTCAAAAACGTCGGCAGGCGAGGTGCTTTGCCCTACCGTCACGTCACTTTTCATCGCCACAATATCGCGTTGCGCATAGGTATAAACGGAGGTGAATTTCTGTTCCTCCTCGTTACCCGTGGTGCTGCGATTCCAGGTGGAGTAGTTACGAACGCGCCATGCCCCGATGTTGAAGCCGGGACGCAGGTTAACGTACTGGCTGCTGCTATCCTCTTCACCCTGCTGGCGCGCATGGCTCTGGCTGGCGTTGACGCTGTAGTTAAGCAGGCCCGCGTTGATCCCTTCGTCAAACTCTTTCGGGTCGATGTAACCGCGAGGAACCTGTCCAAGCGCCTTTTGCGGAATGCTCAGCAGCAGTTGCTGGTTGCGCACGCGAAAGGTCGCGGATGCCGAAGGGATGGCGTGTAGATCGGCGCACTGACCCTCTACCATCAGCCGTGGATAGTTTTGGGTTTTGATCCCGAGGCGCTTTAATTCGTCCAGTGTAAAACAAGGCTGAAGCGTGCTGGTGCCCTGTGGATCTTTAACTAAGTTAAAGGTCACGTCGCGGGTATCAATTTTATTGTTATTGATAAAAACCGCGACCTGATATTTACCTGGCGCCTGGCCGGGACCTTTTTCATAGACAGACAGATCGGTCTTTCCCTGCTGCGGGTTATCAATGTCCAGCAGGGCGGGGTTAAAATAATCATCAGCCAAAACCTGCTGCGCAAAGATCGCCATTGCCAGGCAAAAAATAGCCATCAGCAATGACGAAAATCGGCAGGTGAACGGCTTTTTATGGCTGTACATGATGATTTTATTACCGGGTAATACGATTAATGAACGGGTTTAGACCATGTCTGGCTGATGCTGCCGTAATCGGTAATAATGGAATACGCGACGGTCGAGCCTCCGACGTTGCCAGGTAAAGCAAAATGCGTTTCAGTTTTCGGCACGGCCCAGGTGGCTTTCGTGACTTTCTGACCATTGAGGGTGACGGTCTGAAAATTCATATAGAAAGGTGTGGGATTATTCACCACTAAATCATTACCTTCGCGATGCCATTCAAGTTTATCGGCCACATCTTCAGGTCTGCCTTTTACCGCTGACGGGCGATAGAGCAATTTAATGCGGGTATTAATGGCAATTTGCAGCGTATTTACGCCTTCAACATGCTTCGAGGACGGGATCGCTTTAATATTCAGCCAGTACAGAGATTCCCTGTCTTCCGGTAAATTTCCTCCCGTACGGACCACGCGCAGGACGTTATCCTCTTTCGCGTCCAGCCGGAAAAGCGGCGGGGTGATCAGGAACGGGGCATTAGCCTGGTTTTTACCGCCAGAATCGACCCAGGACTGCACCAGATAATCCGTGGTATCCGGGTTTGAAAGACCAAGAGATGATTCCTTTTTATCTCCCTGATAGACCAGGCGGGTGCCATTAATCACAACACCCGCCTGTGCCGAGGCTGCTACCAGTAAAAGAGTGCTCAGTAAATAACCGTGGCGCATAAAGATTTCTCAATAAAAAGATGAGATATTAATGCCCGCAAAAGCATTAATATCTCAGGATTGATAAGATCAGTTATAAATAACGGTGAAGGTCGATACAGAGTTAGCGGGGCCTGCGGTGACTGCCGCCTGGGTTTGAATATAACGTGCGCCGAACTCCAGATCGTTAACCGCCGTGCCGGAGGCTAAAGGATATTGCTGCGAAGGGGTATACAGGGTGACAGGCTGCCCGGACGTGTCAACCAGCTGAATAGCTACACCGGTAGCCGCATCGGTATCGGGCGTTAATGCCAGCGCGGCATTATTATCCGCATCCGGGGTACCACCGAAGTTAATTGCAGCCGAGGTTACGGTTTCCGGACAATTGGTTAACTTAATATCAAACTTCGTTAATGTGCTGGTAGAGCCTGCGCCGGTAAATACCGTTTTAGATACTTTTCCCAACTGAACATTTAATGGATTACTTAATCCATTCACGACCTGGCAAGCAGAATCGATAATTTCTCCGGTGAAATTAATCTGCCCTTCACCGTTGGTTGCCGCAAATGCGGATGCAGAACATCCCACCGTTGCGGCGATAAACAACCCTAATGCAACCTTGTTCATAGTAAATCCCAATGTGTTTCTGGCAAAAACGTTGCCTGGACGTTTTCACCGTTGACCTTTAATGACTTTCAGATGTTTATTTAATCAAAAAAAGGGCAGAGACGAATCTTTTGTCCCAATCACAAATAATGCAAATAATGCTTGAGTTTATTTTTTTTACCTGAAAACAGCAGGTTGATAATGATCACAAAACACTATCGGGTGCGTGTTCATCGGGCTATATTGTTAACAAGATGATGCTGTCAGGAGAAATGTCGTGGATTACCGCAAAATTATCAAAGAGGTAGGGCGTGGGAAAAACCATGCTCGCGATCTGGACCAGGAAACGGCCCGTGCGTTGTACACGCATATGCTGAATGGCGACGTGCCGGAACTGGAAATGGGCGGCATTCTGATTGCGCTGCGTATCAAAGGGGAAGGTGAGGCAGAGATGCGCGGTTTTTATGAGGCCATGCAGTCGCAGACGATGCGTTTAACCCCGCCCGTCACGAAGCCGATGCCGATTGTGATCCCGACCTACAATGGCGCGCGTAAGCAGGCAAACCTCACGCCGCTGCTGGCTATTCTGTTGCAGAAACTCGGTTTCCCGGTGGTGGTGCATGGCGTGAGCGAAGATCCAACGCGCGTGCTGACAGAGACCATTCTGGAATTATTAGGCATCGAACCTACTCTCCATGCTGGCCAGGCGCAGGCCAAACTGGAGGGGAACCAGCCGGTCTATATTCCCGTGCGCGCGCTCTGCCCGCCGCTGGAAAAGCAGCTGGACATGCGCTGGCGTATGGGAGTTCGTAACAGCGCCCACACCCTGGCGAAGCTGGCGACGCCGTTTGCCGAAGACGCCGCGCTACGTCTTTCCAGCGTCTCCCATCCGGAGTATGTGACGCGGGTCGGGCAATTCTTTGCCGAAATCGGCGGGCGGGCGCTGCTGATGCACGGGACGGAAGGGGAGGTTTACGCCAACCCGCAGCGTTGTCCACAGCTGATGCTGATTGAGCCTGCCGGGACGCGGGTCGTGCTGGAGCGTGGGGAAGAGAACAGCGGTGTGATCCTGCCTGAGTCGAAAGATCCGCAGGTCACCGCGCACTGGATCGTGCAGTGTCTGGCCGGAAAGGTGCCTGTTCCGCAGTCGATCAAGCTGCAAATGGCCTGTTGCCTGCTGGCGGCAGGGGAAGTGGCATCCGTGGAAGCCGGATTGCAGCGCGTGGCGCAGTCGTTTTAAGCAAAAAAAGCCCGTCCAGTGGCGGACGGGCAAACAAGGGTAACAACACCAGGGTCAATGAGGGTTGGAGCATCTCACCAGAGGGTATGGTGAGGGTGGAGCATAATTTGTTCGATTACTTGTAGATAACCGCAGTACCGCTCAGTTTGTTATTACCGTTAGTGGAGGTGATGGTGTATCCACTTGCGCCAGCAGCGGCCGCTTTTTCCGCCAGTTTTGCTTCCAGACCGTCCAGCGTGGTCGCGCCTTCAGCACTCACCACCCCGATTTTGTTCAGATCCTGTGCCTGAGTAGAGGAGACTGGCTCCACGGCGAAAGCGCCGAAAGAGAGAGCGGACAGGGCAACAGCGGCAACAGCATATTTGATGGTTTTCATAGGTCAATTCTCGCAGGTTATTCTGTTAAGGGGACGATGTTCCGTCGATGTGATAAGTATCACGGTTTTTAGCGGAAGATAAAATAGAAGAGAATTGACGTGGTTGCTCAAAAAAATTGAATGACAAATAACTTATTGATTATTAATAAATTCAGAAGCGCAATTGACACTTCTTGTGGATGCGCTTTACAGAAGCCATCGGAAGGGCACGTTTTGCTACGCGTTTCGCTAAAAGTCGTGAGCGTAAAGTAAACGACTGGCGCGGTTAACTTCGGTAAAGGAAAGTCAACGTAACTGGCTGTCTTTCGATCCCCTGCGATTATATCCTGAATGTGTCGAATTTTTTGAATCTTTCTCCTGCTGACAGGCAATACATAGCCGTACGCCAGGAATGGCTTTACGCCGTGCCTCAGGAATCGGATCTCCGCACTCTTCGCATTCCGTTAAACTTTCGCCGCGCGGAATTTCACCGCGAGCACGCGCGACCGCATCTTCAATGGTACTGTTGATCTGTTCGTTAACGGCGTCGTCATTCGCCCAGCCGGAAGCCATCATGTTCTCCTGATCTGTTTAAGCCATTCATCTTAATATGGGGTTAAAAAACGCACAGTCAAGGCGAAGGAAAGGAATGAGAACTGCATCTGCCTGGCAGATGCAGTGTGGGAAGGAAATCGATTATTTATAGATGGTCGCGGTGCCGTACATATGGTTATCGCCACCGGCGGCGTTTACCACGAAGCCTTTAGCCCCTTCCTGACGCGCTTTTTCGGCCAGCTTGTCCTGAAGGTCATCCAGGTTGCTTGCCCGGCTGACAGAGACCGTCCCCGCCGCACGTAGCTGGCTGGTGTCGTTGCTGTCGGTTAGCGGTTGAACGGACCAGGCTGAGAACGATGCGCCTGCCAGCGCACCCGCAATAATAAAGGTCAGATACTTTTTCATAATCACATCCTCAGGGGAAACAACAGGTGATTCCTCTTAAGTTTAGAAGCCTGACGCGTGTGATTTAGCGCAAAAATTTGATGATGATCTGCTTATTTTTTGAACGATAAATTCTGACAATTTGCTGACAGATCATAGACATACAGGTTGCTGATTTTCGTCAGTTTTTTGTGCCGCGCAGACAGATATTTACCCCCGCGCCGTCACAGGGTATCTTACGCGGCTGTCTAAAGGAGAATGCCATGACTTCCCAAAAGCCGGGGTTGCACCCGCGTAACCGCCACCGTAGCCGCTACGACATGAAAGCCCTGTGCCTGAGCTGCCCGGAATTGCAGGATTTTATTGTTCAGACACCAGCCGGTGAACCGTCGGTAAACTTTGCCGATCCGCTGGCGGTTAAAACGCTGAACAAAGCGCTGCTGGCCCATTTTTATGGCGTTACGCACTGGGACATCCCGGATGGCTTTCTCTGCCCACCGGTGCCAGGCCGTGCGGATTATGTCCATCATCTTGCCGATCTGCTGGCGGATGATAATGGCGGCGTGGTGCCGAAACAGGCCACCGTGCTTGATATCGGTACGGGCGCGAACCTGATCTATCCCCTGATAGGCGCTCATGAGTACCAGTGGCGGTTTACCGGCAGCGAGATCGGCGCCGAGGCCTTCGCCAGCGCGCAGGCCATTATCAACGCTAACCCAGGGTTAAGCCGGGCCGTTCGTCTGCGTCGTCAGAAGGATGCCGCTGCTATTTTCAACGGCATTATCCACAAGAACGAACAATATGATGCCACCCTGTGCAACCCACCCTTCCACGACTCTGCCGCCTCCGCTCGTGCGGGTAGTGAACGCAAGCGGCGTAACCTGGGCCAGGCTGAAGATGGCGCGCTGAACTTTGGCGGCCAGCAGCAGGAGCTGTGGTGCGAGGGCGGGGAAGTGGCATTTATTCTGCGCATGATTGCCGAGAGTAAGGGCTTCGGTCGTCAGGTGAAATGGTTTACCACGCTGGTTTCCCGCGGTGATAACCTGCCGCCGCTTTACCGCGCCCTGACCGACGTCGGCGCGGTGAAAGTGGTCAAAAAAGAGATGGCGCAGGGCCAGAAGCAGAGCCGCTTTATCGCCTGGACCTTTATGGACGATAACAAACGCCGCAAATAGCACCCCATCGCAGGCCGGGTAAGGCGAAGCCGCCACCCGGCTCGGTTACAGCGTCGGCTCCTGCGGAGGGAGCGGCGAAGCGGGCGGCGACAATACCTGATACGTCTGCACCGGCGCTCTCACGTTCGCCAGATCGAAGTGTTTTTTCACCATGCTGTCGAGGGCGAAGCGCACCGTCCACTGCTTAAGCGGCTGGGTGGTGAACGACACGCGCAGGGTAAAGGCAGTGTTCGTCAGCCCGACGATGCCCGCGAACGACGGTTCACCAATCACCAGCCCGCGAATATCCTCCATCTCCATCAGTTCGCTTACCGCATCCCGCAACGCCTGTTTCGCCTTCTCTGCATCCTCATGCCGATCGACATCATAATTCGCCACCACCGAACCAATGCCGCGCACAAAGTTGGCAAAGGTGGTGATCGATGACCACGGAATAATGTGGTACGCGCCGGTATCCTGACGCACACCGACGGAGCGAATGGACATGCGTTCCACCGTGCCGGTGAGCGGTCCGATGGTCACCAGATCCCCGGTGTTCATCCCGTTCTCAAACTGGATAAAAATGCCGGTGATAATATCCTTCACCAGCGTCTGCGAACCAAAGGAGATCGCCAGCCCCAGGGCGCCGGCACCCGCCAGCAGCGGGGCGATATTCACGCCGATTTCCGACAGCACAATCATGATGGTGATGGTGCTGATGATCACCGCCAGCGCGTTGCGGCACAGGGTCAGTAGCGTGCGGGCGCGTGCGCTCGGCAGTGGCCTGCCGTGGACATCCGACACCAGACGGTTTTCGATAAGGCTTGCCAGCAACGTCCAGCCGACGGCGGAGAAGAACAGGATCAGCGCGATACGAATAAGAATATCAACGGTCTTCTCCCCCGCGCCGTTATGCAGCCAGTTCCAGAAATCAAATAGCCCCCACGCGTTCAGCAGCAGCATAATTGCCACGCAGACCGTCAGAATACGCGCCACCTTCAGGGATACCGTCATCCAGCCATTCACCCGCTTTTGCAGTTCCGGGTAGTTACGCTGAACCTGCGGCGACAGGGTGATCGTTTTCGACAGCCAGCGGGAGAGCAGGCCAGAGACAAAGGCTGCGATGCCGATAATCGCCAGGCTTTTGAACGTCGCCCCCATCATAAATTTCAGGCTATTGCCCGGATCGAACAGGGAGAAGAAACAGAGCACAATAAAATAGGCGCTGGCCAGCCAGTGCCACACCAGCGCAAAGGCGCGAATAAAGAGGCTGAAAAAGGAGAGGGAGCGATCGGCCAGGTGCAGCAGGCTGTCGGTGATCGCTTTTTTATTGTGGAAGATGAGGTACAGCGCCCAGACGGTAATGCACAGCATGATCAGCACGTTCGCCAGCGCGCCGAACTGCACGTTAACCTGGTTGGAAATGATCGGCACGGCAACCAGCAGGCCATAACCAATCAACCCGCTCAGCACGCTGAGCCGCACCGCCCAGTATTTGGCGCTCTGATCCGAAATGGCGAAGGGGCGAAGGTCCGGCACGCGTGGGCAGAAGATCAACCGCAGGAGGGCTTTAAAGAACTCAATCAGGGCAAACGCATTGAGGAATAGTCCCTGCTGAAACGCGATGGTTTTGTTTCCGGTATTAAGTCGGTCGGCCAGCATCTGGCCGACAAACAGCGTCAGGGCCAGCAGCAGCAAATCGATGACAAACGCCCCGGTAATCATTGCCGGAAGATGCAGCCAGCTGCTTTTATGCTGATTCTTTTTGCGTCCCCACTGGCCCATTTTCCGGTAAAGCGGCCAGACAGACAGGCGCAACAGCCAGTAAAAAATGAACACGGCGCCAGCCAGAATAGCAAACTGGGTGGCGGCTGCGGAAAAGGTATGAGGATTAAAAGGCTTATGCGAGGTGCCAACCAGGTTGCGATAGAGCTGGGCAAAACGCGACGACAGGGCTTCCCCGTAGCGGCGACTGATGTCGGTGACGTTTTCCAGCACCGTTTTTTCTTCTTCGGCTTCCGGCGGCGCAATTGCAGGAACCGGATCCTGAGGCGGCGTGGCGGCCACCTTCCTCAGCTGATCGATCAACTCCTGTCGGGACGTGTCGTTCTCAAGCACGTCGGCCAGCGCGCCGTAAGCGGCTTTTTTCTTTTCAGCGTCTGGCTCTGGCGGCGCATTTTGCTGGGTGGCGGTGGCTCCGGTGGTGACGCCGGGAAGGGTTACAGCAAGTGATGGCGCGCTAAACAGGCTAAACAGTAGCAACAGGATCCACGGCACGGCGTCCTCCGACAAAAATATCGTGCAAAATGATAAGTATAGAGCGCGGGGAGCGGAGAGGCGTTTTTGGGAACAATCCGGCGTAAAAAAGCCGGGCATGCCCGGCTCTGGGTGTGGCTATCAGGAGACGTGTTGCAGGAACTCCTGAAGGCGCTGGCTTGGTGGGTTCGCAATCAGCGCCTGTGGATTACCGTCTTCCGCGATACGGCCCTTATCAATGAAGATCAGACGGGACGCCACCTTTTCGGCAAAGCCGATTTCGTGGGTAACGATCACCATCGTCATGCCTTCTTCCGCCAGATCCTGCATAACTTTCAGCACTTCGTGACGCAGCTCCGGGTCGAGTGCCGACGTTGGCTCATCAAACAGCATCATCTTTGGCTTCACCGCCAGCGCACGGGCAATGGCCACGCGCTGCTGCTGGCCACCGGACAGCTCGGAAGGATAATGGTGGGCACGCTCCGCCAGACCAACCTTCGCCAGCAGATCTTTTGCCAGCGCTTCCGCCGCCGCTTTGCTGGCCCCGCGCACGCGCAGAGGACCGAACATCACGTTTTCCAGCGCCGTCAGGTGCGGGAACAGGTAGAACTGCTGGAACACCATGCCCGCTTCCTGGCGGATCAGGCGCTCGTCCACTTTCGGATCGTTAACCTTCAGACCATCGACGATCAAATCGCCGCTGGTGATCTCCTCAAGCTTGTTAATGCAGCGCAGCAGGGTGGATTTACCGGAACCGGACGGCCCGATGATCACCACCACTTCGCCCTGCCTGATGTTCAAATCGATATTGTGCAGCACCTGGGTTGGGCCAAAGTGCTTGGAAACGTTTTTAAATTCAATCACAGGATTTTCATCCTTCTTTCAAGACGACGCAGAACAAAGCTCAGGACAAGCGTGATAATCAGGTAGACAACGGCGACCGCACTCCAGATTTCCAGGGCGCGGAAGTTACCCGCGATGATCTCCTGGCCCTGACGGGTCAGCTCGGCCACGCCGATAACAATAAACAGCGAGGTGTCTTTAATGCTGATGATCCACTGGTTACCCAGCGGCGGCAGCATGCGGCGCAGCGCCAGCGGCAGGATCACGTGACGGATGGTTTCGCGACGGGAAAGACCTAACGCCAGGCCAGCTTCGCTGAAGCCTTTATGAATCGACAGCACCGCACCGCGGGTAATTTCCGCAATGTAGGCACCGGAGTTGATCATGATGGTGACAACGGCGGCGCTGAACGGGTCGATGCGCAGGTCGGTGAAGGCCATCGGCAGGGCGAAGTAGATAAACATGACCTGCACCACAATAGGGGTGCCGCGGATCACTTCGATGAAAACCAGTGCGATGTGGTTTGCAATCCAGCCGCCGTAGGTGCGGGCGAAACCGGCCACCAGACCGATAATCAACCCGCCAACCAGACCGAGGACCGAAATCCACAGGGTCATTTTAGCGCCTTCAAGCAAGAGAGGAATGGCAGGCCAGATGGCGCTCCAGTCAAACTGCATGATGTATTCCTGTATACCGTGGTGAAAAACGAAAAACGTAGGCCCGGTATGCGCAAGCGCCACCGGGCGTTACAAACCTGAAGTCAGGTGAAATTATTTAGGCTCGGTACCGAACCATTTTTTGTAGATTTCGTTATAGGTGCCGTTCTCTTTCAGGGTTTTCAGCGCGCCGTTAACTTTGTTACGCAGGTCGTCGCTGCCTTTCGGGAACGCAATACCGTACTGCTGAGCTTCCAGGGAATCACCTACCGCTTTGAACTTGCCATTACCGGCGGTTTTGATGAAGTAAAGGATGTTAGGCGTGTCGTGCAGCACCGCGTCAGCGCGGTTGGTGCCCAGTTCCATGTAAGCGTTGTCGATGTTCGGGAACTGACGCAGGTCTTTGGTTTTGATGTTAGCTTTCGCGTAATCAACGGAGCCGGTGCCGCTCTTCACGGCGACCACTTTACCGTCGAGATCTTTCACGCTTTTCACGTCATTGTTATCCGCTTTCACCATCACCAGCAGGCCGCTTTTGTAGTAGCCGTCAGAGAAATCGATGGCTTTTTTACGCTCTTCGGTAATGGTGATGCCTGCCAGCGCCAGGTCAACGTTTTTGGTTTGCAGTGCCGGGATAATGCCGCTGAAATCCATTGGCTTCAGGGTGTAATCCAGTTTGAGTTCTTTTGCGACCGCGGCCCACAGATCGACGTCAAAACCAACGTATTTATCACCCTGTTTAAATTCAAACGGTACGAACGCCGTGTCAGTCGCCACAACCAGTTTGTCGGCAGCCTGCGAGGACACCGCAAACGCCAGGGTAAGTGCAGCCAGTGAAACTTTTAATACAGACTTCATAGCATTTCCTTTTATATCCACGGGGCGATCCCCTGCGAGAACCTCTGGCACAATGAAAAAATCGTGCCAGTTTTACAAGCTATTGTTTTGCAAAGGGGATGATGTCACGCATTGCACAAAAAGCGTGGCAATTCTGTCAGGTTGCACCAGAATGGAGCACCGTTTTGGTGCGCTTCGTTAAGGTCTTCTGACAGGGGGATATTTAGCGCAGAATCTGACGAAAAAACAATCTTCCGTTAACGGTTGTGTGAGGTGATTATTACATTTTATTCACTTTTGCGGCCGTTGCGGACAAAAGTGCGCACCATAAATGTGCAAAACCCCCGCCAGGGGGGCGAGGGTTATTCGGAAAATCCGCAGGGATTATTCGATGTTGGACTCGATGAACCACAGGAACTGATCCAGGTCGCGTGATGCGGCAGTGAAGATATCAGCAGTATCTTCGTCGTTAGCTTCGCCAATCGCTTTACGAACATCGTTCGCCACAATCGCATAACGATCTGCCAGCTCTTTCAGGTGATCCTGAACGGTATGGATATCCAGCGGATAGCTTTTCAGTGGCGTTTTGCTGTTGATCACCTGTGTGGTACCCAGTGCCACGCCACCCAGCTGTACGGCGCGTTCGGCCATGGTATCCAGGTGAGTCACCAGTGCTGTGCGGAAGCCATCCAGCATCTCATGAACGGCAATAAAGTTTGCACCGCGCATATTCCAATGGGCCTGTTTGGTGATCAGCGAAAGATCGATGAACTGGACCACCTGGCGATTCAGCAGCTCAATGGTCGCTTTTTTATCGCTATCCGATACATCGTTACGGGTATAAAGCAGATTAGACGCTTTCGTTTTCACCAGTTTAGCGGTACTCATAATCTCATATCCTCTTGATGTTTGTGTCCCAGGTAATTAC
Source organism: Enterobacter cloacae complex sp. IR5403 (assembly GCF_049238705.1). Lineage (NCBI taxonomy): Bacteria > Pseudomonadati > Pseudomonadota > Gammaproteobacteria > Enterobacterales > Enterobacteriaceae > Enterobacter > Enterobacter cloacae complex sp. IR5403. The sequence goes on from NZ_JBMKHP010000011.1 coordinate 51,774, forward strand.
GGAACTAAGTATAGCACCGGATTTTTTCTCTGCGGTTTGGGTCTGCCTATTGGTTTAATAGCGAAAGGAGGCTTGTATTATCAACTTTTTGAAAAGTAAGTGATTTATTTAAGTTGATACAGATCAATCTTAATTCATTCTCCGGGAAGGCGGGCAGGTGAAATATTTTGGCAATATAAGAGAGTTTGTAAGAAATTATTTGAAGTACTGACGAGACGTATATTCTGCATGGCGGGTTAGCCATGCAGAATTTAAGGCTTAGTTGAGGTCGATTTTTTGCACTTTAGGTTCCGGGCGCATGGTCAGGGTGGAGCCCATTGACGCCGCGATAATGGAACAGAGCGCCAGCGTTTGTACCAGGGTCAGGGTTTCACCGAGGAAAATCATTCCTGAGATGGCGGCCAGCGCGGGCTCCATGCTCATAAGCGTACCAAAAATGCGCGTGGGCAGGCGCGTCAGGGCAATCATCTCCAGAGAGTAGGGTAGCGCCGTCGAGAGAATGGCAACCGCCAGCCCAACCGGCAGGATCGACCATTGCCATATTGAGTCCGTCGCTTGTGCCATTCCGATTGGAACAAAGATAACGGCGGCAATCAGCGAGCCTAAGGCGACCGTCGCGGGGCCGTGCTCTTCGCCCGCACGCTGACCAGTGAGAATATACACCGCCCAGCACGCCCCCGCGCCCAGCGCCAGAGCTGCCCCGGTCAGATCGACTTGTGAAACGCTTTGCCCGAGCGGCAGCAGGAACCATAGCCCCAGCACGGCCAGTACGACCCAGATAAAGTCTACCGGACGACGAGAAGAGAAGAGGGCAACCGCCAGCGGGCCGGTAAATTCAAGCGCGACCGCGATCCCCAGCGGGATCGTCTGAATAGAGAGATAGAACATGTAGTTCATCCCTCCCAGCGCCAGCCCATAAAAAAGCAGAGGCAGTCGCTGCTCCTTTTTAAACCGTAGCCGCCAGGGTTTAAAGACAACCACGAGGATCAGGGTGCCTAATGCGATACGCAGCGCCGTGACGCCGGGCGCACCAACCAGCGGAAACAGCGATTTTGCCAGCGACGCGCCGCTTTGTATGGACATCATCGCGATAAGTATGACTGCCACCGGCATCCAGACCGACGATTTACGGGGTAAACCTGGCATCCTTTCTCCTGTCAATTTATGTCAAATGAGGTAAAAGTCGCAGTGTAATGGAAATAAGCTGCAACGGTTGAGCTACTGTTGAAAAAAATCCAGGGAAAATCCGTAAAATGAGAAAACGCTGATGATTTTATCGCCTGAAAGATTAGGAATAATCTGGATGAACTAAATGGCGATGACGCGCACTATTAGCATTTACAGGTGAAAATCTGGAGTTATTTGAACGAGATAGCTGGTGCTGGAAATGTTCTGTTACAGGAAAGGTCGCATTAGACATCGTGAATGACAAAGAGTTTCACAGATTTTTTTGATATATTTAAAACTTACGGACTTACTTGAAGCACATTTGAGGTGGTTATGAAAAAAATTGCATGTCTTTCAGCACTGGCAGCTGTTCTGGCTGTTTCCGCAGGTACCGCTGTAGCGGCAACTTCTACTGTAACTGGTGGTTACGCTCAGAGCGATATGCAGGGCGTGATGAACAAAACCAACGGTTTCAACCTGAAGTACCGTTATGAGCAAGACAACAACCCGCTGGGTGTGATCGGTTCTTTCACTTACACCGAGAAAGATCGTACTGAAAATGGCTCTTACAATAAAGGTCAGTACTACGGCATCACCGCGGGTCCTGCTTACCGCCTGAATGACTGGGCAAGCATCTACGGTGTTGTAGGTGTTGGCTACGGTAAATTCCAGCAGACCGAAAACCAAGGTCTGAACCGTACTGCAAGCAACAGCGACTATGGTTTCTCCTATGGCGCAGGTATGCAGTTCAACCCAATCGAAAACGTTGCTCTGGACTTCTCCTATGAGCAGAGCCGTATCCGCAACGTTGACGTTGGCACCTGGATCGCGGGCGTAGGTTACCGCTTCTAATCACTTCGGTGAGCCAGTAAAAAATCCGCCCAATGTGGCGGATTTTTTTTGTTTGTACCTTCTCTCCGTGGGAGAGGGCCGGGGTGAGGGCATCAGCCTGCACGAGACGGCAGAAATTACTTACTCTTAATATCGAAAATATCCGTCCCAAGATGGTTATAGTCGACTTTCTGTAACTTAAAGTTGGTAATGTAAACTGGCGGGCCCTTCTTCCCGGAGATATACGGGTAATCATTTTTTATCTCTTTCGCCTTAATCCCCGTCCACTGTGAGAAGAATTTCAGGAAATCGTTCGCGGAACGGCGCGCTTTGATGATGCGATGCGTTTTGTCATCACTCGACAGCACCATAAACGGTACCTGGAAGTTCTGCTGGAACTTGTCATCGTGGGCCAGATACTGCACCTCTTTACCGCGCTCCTTAAACGCCAGGCCGTGGTCAGAGAAATAGACCATCGAGAAGCTGTCGCCGCTGTTGCGCAGCTGCGCGTACAGCTTGCTGAGCAGATCGTCGGTTTGTGTCATGGTGTAGAGGTAGCAGGAGGTCTCTTTCGACTGCACAAACTCGGTATATTTCCCCTGCGTGCGGTCGCAGGCCTGCGGGTGGGAGCCCATCAGGTGCAGGACAATCAGCTGCGGCTGGGTGCGCTGGGTGGCAAAAACCTGCGCGGTCATTTTTAACAGCGCTTCATCTTTTGTGTTTTTATCGGCTTCAAAGTCACCGCTTTTCAGGAACTGTACCTCGTCGGCACGCTTCGCGATGCTGGCGATGGCGGTATCATACTCGCCGATCTGTCCCTGGTTGGAGAACCACCACGTCTGAAAACCTGCCCGGTTGGCCAGGGTGACAAAATTATCCTGAAACTGCGGTTTTCCATCCACCACGCGGTTGAGCGTCAGACCGAGTGATTTCTGCGTCGAGCCGCTGGCCGCTACATAGTCGGTAAACAGCGTACCGTTAACGGAGCTGGCAAACGGCGTGTTATCCCAGTGACCGCCAAACGCGCCGAGCGCATCGCGACGCGCGCTTTCCCCGATCACCACCACATAAGTGTGATACTTCGGTTTCACCGCCAGCACGTTCCAGGTGTCTTTCATGGTGGAAAGCTCGGCCATACGCGCCTGCTCGTCGAGCACTTCCTCGTTATTCACCACCACGTCTTTGACGAAGCGAAACACCGGATACCCGGTATCTTTAAGCTTAAACACGCCGCCCCAGGCCAGGTTTTGTACCGGCGCAACAAAAAACGTCACCACGCTAAAGGCCAGGCACAGGCTTTCAATTTTACCCCATGCTTTTTTCCCGACGGGCTTACGACGAACCGCAATCACGCCGAGGGCAAAAATGAAAAGGCCAACCACGTAGTTGTACCACGGGAAGATCGTCAGGATCTCTGTGGACTCTTCCATATTGGTGGAGTGGAGCGCCAGCAGAGTATTAAAGTTCGGCGCGCCATAAGCCTGGCCAAACGGGAAATAGGCGGCAGCAACCAGAGAACAGATCCCGATAAGCACCTTCTGCATGCGCGGTGCGCTTCGCCAGAGCAGGTGAAGAATACAGGTGAACCCGACGGCATAAAGCAGGCTAAAGGGGTAGCCAAGAGCAAAGTTAATCAACAGCGATTGCAAAAAATAGAATCCCGTCCACGGGCTTAAGGCCCGGCTGCGGGTAACAAGTGTATCAATCAGGGTTACGTTCATAGATCACTATCACGAAAACGCCATGTGCTCACCCTGGCGTCAAGGGTCAAAGCCTGCCGGACAGTGCGTGGAAAGGGAATGAGAGGTCCGCTTCAGCGAGCCGCAAATTGTGCAGGGCTGCAAGAAGATAGTGCGAGCATGAATTAAGGTCAACAGTTGCTAAACAGATGTTTTGCGAAGGGGGCTGCAAATCCGCAAAAATAATCGGGAACAGGCCAGTGTACAGCGAAAGTGTGACAGGAAAATGAAGCGGCGTACCGCGACGCCGCTTAGTGGGAAGAGTTGTCGTCCTGCTGCGGTTTGGCGTTAAACATATCGCACAGCATGTTCAACAGCATCAGGCGCACTTTAAAAGGAGAGTGGGTAAACACGTTCATACACCTCTTGAATTCATTCATAAGACCTCCTGATTCATGATCCCTTCGATCCGTGAAGGGTGACTGCATTACATACAGATATAGCACAGGCTATATTGTATAGCTATGGCTAATTCGTTAATTTTTTGTGCTTGTAGAGCTATGGTTTACAATGTGCGCTCCGTTACAGGGCGCTGGAAGCGTCAACCCCATTGAGGAAGCACAATGAACCGTCGCGCAGGTAAGCCAACAACAAAAAAAACGACGCAACTGGTGAACGTTGAAGAGCATGTGGAAGGCTTCCGCCAGGTGCGCGAGGCGCACCGCCGGGAGCTGATTGATGATTATGTCGAACTGATCTCTGATCTGATCCGTGAGGTTGGAGAAGCGCGCCAGGTGGATATGGCCGCACGCCTGGGGGTGTCGCAGCCAACCGTTGCCAAAATGTTAAAACGTCTGGCGTCGGTCGGGCTGATCGAGATGATCCCCTGGCGCGGGGTGTTTCTCACCGCTGAGGGCGAAAAGCTGGCGCAGGAGAGCCGCGAGCGCCACCAGATCGTCGAGAATTTTTTACTGGTGCTGGGCGTCAGCCCGGAAATTGCCCGTCGGGATGCCGAAGGTATGGAACACCACGTCAGCGAAGAGACGCTGGTGAAGTTCCGCGAATTTACGCTCAAATACGGTCCCTCCGCTGAATGAACATCCCCGGCTTGCAGGCCCTGAAACGCGATCGCTTTTTCCATCTTTTACTTATTACTGGCGTTGGGCTCAGCGTCTTTGTGCCCTTCACGCCGCACACCTGGCCGGCGGCCATAGACTGGCGCACCATTATTACCCTGAGCGGTTTGATGATGCTCACCAAAGGCGTGGAGCTGAGCGGCTATTTTGACGTGCTGGGGCGCAAAATGGTGCGCCGCTTCGCCACCGAGCGCAAGCTGGCCCTGTTCATGGTCTTTTCGGCGGCGCTGTTGTCGACGTTTCTCACTAATGACGTGGCGCTTTTTATCGTGGTGCCGCTTACGCTCACGCTGCGTAAGCTGTGCGAAATACCGGTTACCCGTCTGATTATCTTTGAAGCGCTGGCCGTCAATGCGGGCTCGCTGCTCACGCCGATCGGTAACCCGCAGAACATTCTGCTGTGGGGACGCTCCGGCCTGTCGTTTACCGCGTTTACCGGGCAGATGGCGCCGCTGGCGCTGGCGATCGTGGCGACGCTGCTGGCGGTGGGCTGGTTTGCTTTCCCGAATAAAACGTTGCAGTACCACAGCGGTACCACCGGCCCCCAGTGGCAGCCGCGTCTCGTCTGGAGCTGTCTGGGGCTGTATATCGTTTTTCTTATCGCGCTGGAGTTAAACCAGGCGCTGGCGGGCGCGCTGCTGGTGGCGTGTGGCTTCCTGTTCCTCGCCCAGCGGGTGCTGGTGAGCGTTGACTGGACGCTGCTGCTGGTGTTTATGGCGATGTTTATTGACGTCCATCTGCTGATCCAGCTCCCGGTATTGCAGAACGTTCTCCATAGCGTCAGCGGTCTGTCGCAGCCGGGATTATGGCTGACGGCGATTGGTCTCTCGCAGGTGATCAGTAACGTGCCGTCCACCATTTTGCTGCTTAACTATGTTCCCCCTACGGTACTGCTGGCGTGGGCGGTCAACGTCGGCGGCTTTGGGCTGCTGCCCGGCTCGCTGGCTAACCTCATCGCCCTGCGGATGGCCAACGATCGCCGCATCTGGTGGCGCTTCCATGTATGGTCAATCCCGATGCTGCTTTGGTCAGCGGCGGTCGGTTTCGGACTATTCCTTCTCATATAGTGCGCAATTTGTCAGTTTTTCCTGGCAAATGTATAGCAACGTCCTAGCTTTAGTGAACGGCATAGTGTGATGCCGCTCACTGACAGGACCGTTGCTGAACTATGGCAGAAGATCAAAACCCACCTGCTGACGAGCAGGATCAAAACAATAACGAGCGCAAGCGCCCGGGCAAAAAACCGTTAATTATCCTTGGCATTGTGGTCATCGTGATGGTGATCGTGGCGCTGGTCTGGTGGTTTTTAACCCGTAACGAAGAGACCACCGACGACGCCTTCACCGACGGCGACGTAGTAACCATTGCCCCAAAAACGGCAGGCTACGTTACCGAACTTCGCGTGCGGGATAACCAGCGCGTGAAGAAAGGGGATGTGCTGGTGGTGATCGATCCGCGTGATACCACCGCCCAGCGCGATCAGGCTCAGGCCCAGCTTGGGCTGGCGGTTGCGCAGCTGCATCAGGCGCAGGCGCAGCTGGCGCTCTCGAAGGTGCAATATCCCGCCCAGCGCGATGAAGCCAAAGCGCAGGTGCTTAAAGCCCAGGCGGATATGGCCAACGCGCAGGCGGAGTACCGCCGTCAGCGCGGCGTTGACCCGCGCGCGACCACGCAACAAAGTATCGATGCCGCGAACGCCCAACTGCGCAGTGCCCAGGCTGGCCTTGCCAGCGCCCAGGCGCAGCTGGAAGTGGCGGAGCAGGTACAGCTGCAAATTCGCCAGCAGGAGACCAACGTCGAAGCGCGCGAACGCCAGGTCGATCAGGCCAGAGCGCAGCTGGAAACCGCCAACCTGAACCTCTCTTATACCGAAGTCCGCGCCCCGTTCGACGGTTTTGTCACCAAACGCAACGTCCAGCCCGGTACGCTGGTGCAGGCAGGCACGGCGCTGTTCTCGCTGGTCTCCCCGAACGTGTGGGTGGTGGCGAACTTCAAGGAGTCGCAGCTTGAGCGCATGAAGCCGGGCGACAAAGTGACCGTGTCCGTCGATGCCTGGCCGGATATGGAGCTGGAAGGCCATATCGACAGCATCCAGCAGGGCAGCGGCTCGCGCTTCTCCGCCTTCCCGTCGGAAAACGCCACCGGTAACTTTGTGAAAATCGTTCAGCGCGTGCCGGTGAAAATCGTCATTGATAAAGGGCTGGATCCGAACAAGCCGCTGCCGCTGGGGCTGTCGGTTGAACCGAAGGTCACCGTGGAATGACGGATCACAGCCACGATAACTGGAAGCCCGCCAGTAACCCGTGGGCGGTGGCGATTGTGGTCACCCTGGCGGTGTTTATGGAAATTCTGGACACCACTATCGTCAACGTGGCGCTGCCCCACGTCGCGGGGTCGCTCTCGGCCAGCTATGACGAATCCACCTGGGTGCTCACCAGCTACCTGGTGGCGAACGGCATCGTGCTGCCGATCTCGGCCTTTCTGAGCCGTCTGTTTGGCCGCAAGCAGTTCTTCCTGATCTGCATTGTGATGTTCACCATCTGCTCGTTCCTGTGCGGCATCGCCACCGAGCTATGGCAAATCATCCTGTTCCGCGTGATGCAGGGCTTCTTTGGCGGCGGGTTGCAGCCCACCCAGCAGTCGGTGCTACTTGACTACTTCAAGCCGGAGGACAGGGGTAAAGCCTTTGGCCTTTCATCCATTGCCATTATCGTCGCGCCAGTACTCGGCCCTACGCTGGGGGGCTGGATCACCGATAACTACTCCTGGCGCTGGGTGTTCTTTATCAATATCCCGGTAGGGATTGTGACGGTGCTGGCTATCTATCAGCTGCTGGAAGATCCGCCGTGGGAGAAAAAGTCGGAAGAGAAGCTCACCGTCGACTGGACGGGGATCGGCCTGATCGCCCTCGGCCTTGGCTGTTTGCAGGTGATGCTCGACCGGGGCGAAGATGATGACTGGTTCTATTCGAACTTTATCCGCACCTTCGCAGTACTGACGCTGGTCGGCATTATCGGCGCGATCTACTGGCTGATGTATGCCAGAAAGCCGGTGGTGGATCTGCACTGTATGAAGGACCGCAACTTTGCTATCTCCAGCCTGCTGATGGCGGGGATGGCGATGATCCTGTACGGCAGTTCGGTGGTTATTCCGCAGCTGGCGCAGCAGGATTTGGGCTATACCGCCACCTGGTCCGGGCTGGTGCTCTCGCCCGGCGCGGTGCTGATTGTGCTGACCATTCCGCTGGTGCTGAAGCTGATGCCGGTGGTGCAGACGCGCTGGATCATCGCCTTCGGCTTTACCTGCCTGGCGGTGTCGTTCTTCTGGTCCCGCACGCTGACGCCGGATATCGATTTCGAAACGCTGGTGCTGTTCCGCAGCGCCCAGTCTATAGGGCTGGGGTTCCTGTTTGTGCCGCTGACCACCATCGCCTTTATCTCGATCCCGAGGCGGCTTAACGCCGACGCGGCGGCGCTGTTTACCATGTTCCGCAACGTGGCCGGCTCGATTGGGATTTCGCTCTCGACGGCGGCGATCACCGAGCGCTCGCAGGCGCACAGCGCGCATCTGGCTTACCACGCTTCGCCGTTTAACGAGCAGTTCCAGCTGGCGATTCGCGAAAGCGCCCAGGCGATCCAGAACTTCACCACTCAGGTGGGCGATCCGACCGGCATTGCCACCGGACGGATGTACCAGACGATGATCGAGCAGTCGCGCTTTCTGGCCTACATCGACGTCTTCACCATTCTGAGCGCGGTGGCCCTATTACTGATTCCGTTTTGTTTGTTGCTCTCGCCGGTTAAGAGCGAGGGGAGTGCAGGAGCACACTGATGATACACAGACGTTTACACCCTCTGATGATAATGATGCTGCTGGTGGGCTGCGCCGTCGGGCCGGACTACCAACAGCCAGCACCGCCCGCTACCACGCACTGGAACGATAAGGGCGACAGCGCGGTGAAATCGCAAACTTCCTCCGCGGCCACTAACCCGCGCTGGTGGAAAACCTTCGGCTCGCCGCAGCTCGACAGCCTGATTGAACGCGCCATCGCCGGGAATCTGACGCTACAGCAAACGGTATTACGCATCGCCGGCGCGCGCGAACAGATTAACCAGGCCGGCGGGGCGTTTTTCCCGTCGGTGAATGGCAATGTGCAGGCGACGCGCCAGCAGCTTGGGCTGGAAGGGGAGCTGAAATCCCACGGCGTGTACGACCAGTTGAATAATGTCGATCCTGAACTGCGGGGCGCGTTAGGCCCGCTGACGCAGCCGATTAACCTGTATCAGGGCAGCTTCGACGCCCAGTGGGAAATCGACCTGTGGGGCAAGGTGCGCCGTCAGGTAGAAGCGGCCGAGGCGCAGCAGCGGGCGGCGATCGAGCAGCGTAACGATGCGCTGGTCTCGCTGGAAGCCGAAGTGGCGCGGGCGTGGCTACAGCTGCGTGGGGCGCAGAGCATCATTGCCACGCTTAATACGCAAATTGAAAGCGCGCAGCAGACGCTGGATCTGACCGAAAGCCGCCAGCGGGGCGGGCTGTCGCCGCAGATAGACGTGGAAAATGCCCGGGCGCAGCTGGGCAATCTTGAAGCCCAGCTGCCGCAGTATCAGGCGCAGGAACGCCAGGCGATGAACGGACTGGCGATCCTCCTTGGTAAGCCGCCGGGCGCGCTGGATGCCGAACTGCAATCCGTGCAGCCGATGCCTGCCCTGCCGGATATTGTGCAGACCGGTATTCCGTCCACCCTCGCACGCCGTCGCCCGGACGTGCGCGAAGCGGAGGCGAATCTCCACGCCGCCACGGCGCAGATTGGCGTCTCGGTGGCAGAGCTGTTCCCGAGCTTTACCCTCTCCGGACAGTTTGGCCTGCGCAACAGCGAATCTAACTGGCTGACCGACTGGAGCAGCCACTTCTACAGCTTTGGCCCGCAGGTTTCCATACCGATTTTCCAGGGCGGTCGGCTGGTCTCCAGCGTCAAGGTGGCGCGTGCGCAGCAGGGGGCGGCAGTGCTGGACTATCGTCAGACGGTGCTGACGGCGCTCGGCGACGTTGAAAACGCGCTGGTGAGCTATCGCACCGACCAGCAGCGTGAAGCGGGCCTGGCGAAAACTATCGACGCGCTGCAAAACGCTTTTGATCTCGCCAGCGACAGCTATCGGCAGGGGATCGCCAGCTTTATTGACGTGCTGGACGCCCAGCGCCAGCTCGCTCAGGCCGAACAGCAGCGGGCGCAGGCGCAGGTGCAGAGCGCGCTTGACCTGGTGGCGCTCTACAAAGCCCTCGGCGGCGGTTGGGAGCCGTATCAGCAGGTGCGGCTGCCAGACTACAGCGTCTTTGGCGACGCCCCGCGCGGATAGATTCAGAGGATTGGGCAAGAAACGGACAGGAACGCCACATTCGCGATGGCTGGGGGGCGGGTATAACTAACAGACACCCAATCGACATGCGAGGAAAGCGTTATGCGTTATCAAAAACTGGGCAATACCGGACTGTTTGTTTCTGAACTCTGCCTCGGCACCATGACCTTCGGCGGTGAAGGCGGCATGTGGGGCAAAATTGGTCAGCTTCAGCAAAACGAGGCCGAGCAGCTGGTGGGCCGCGCGCTGGATGCCGGGATCAACTTTATCGACACCGCCGACGTTTACTCGGAAGGGCGTTCGGAGGAGATCACCGGGCAGGCGCTGAAGAACCTGAAAATTCCGCGCGAAAATGTGGTCGTTGCCACCAAGGTGTTCGGTGAAACCGGCACTGCGGGGGTGAACTCGCGCGGTAGCTCGCGCTATCACATCATCAGCGGCGTGAAGGAGAGCCTGCGTCGCTTGCAGCTGGATCATATCGATCTCTATCAGCTGCACGGTTTCGACCCCGCTACCCCCATCGAGGAGACGCTTTACGCGCTGGATAATCTTGTGCAGCACGGTCACGTGCGCTATATCGGCGTCTCGAACTGGGCGGCATGGCAGATTGCCAAAGCGCTCGGCATCTCTGAGCGTCTGGGGCTGGCGCGTTTTGCCTCATTGCAGGCGTACTACACCATCGCCGGGCGCGATCTTGAGCGCGAACTGGTGCCGATGATGCAGAGCGAAGGCGTTGGATTGATGGTATGGAGCCCGCTGGCGGGTGGTCTGCTGAGCGGAAAATACGATCGCGACGGGCAGAGCGCGGCCGGTAGTCGTCGCCTGGCGTTCGACTTCCCGCCGGTGAATAAAGATCGCGCCTTCGACTGCGTGGACGTGATGCGTATCATCGCCGAAAGTAAAGGCGTTTCCGTGGCGCAAATCGCGCTGGCGTGGCTGCTGCACCAGAAAGCGGTGACCAGTGTCATTATTGGTGCGAAACGCGTCGATCAGCTGGACGATAATATTGCCGCCACCGGGATCCGCTTAAGCGAAGACGAGCTTAAACAGCTGGATACCGTCAGCGCGCTGCCGCGTGAATATCCGGGCTGGATGCTTGAGCGGCAGGGAGAATACCGTCGTAGCCAGCTCGCGCAGCAGTAACCTTCCTTTTCCCCGGTGGCGCTTCGCTTACCGGGGCTACTAACTCTGGTCTTTATTTCAACCCACCTCACAAAAAACGATCCACACCTTTGATCGAAATTTTATCTTCGCCTATATGACTAGTCATGAAATTTAAATGACTAGTCATATAGGGAGCGACCATGAACAAATCACTGCCAGCCAACTTTTTATGGGGCAACTCGGTATCCAGCATGCAGACGGAAGGGGCATGGAATGAGGGCGGGAAGGGGATGTCGGTGTACGACATTCGGGAAGCCGGGGAGAACATCTCTGACTGGAAAGTGGCGACCGACTCCTACCACCGCTACCGGGAAGATTTCGATCTGATGCAGGATCTGGGCATGAACTGCTACCGCTTCCAGATCTCCTGGAGCCGCGTCTGCCCGCAGGGTGACGGCGAGTTCAACGACGAAGGCATCGCGTTTTACGACCGCTTTATTGACGATCTGCTCGCCCGCGGTATCGAGCCGATGGTCTGTCTCTACCACTTCGATATGCCGCTGGCGCTGGCGCAGGAGTACAACGGATTTAACGATCGTCGCGTGGTGGAGGCCTTTATCCGCTACGGCAAAAAGATGATCGACTGCTTCGGTGACCGGGTGAAGTACTGGCTGACCTTCAACGAGCAGAACATTTTCCATATGCCGGAAGCGTTCCGCATTTCCGGTTACATGAAAGGTGAACAAACCCTGCGCGAGCTGTATGAGCTTCAGCACCATGCGATGGTGGCGCACATGACACTGACCGAATACCTGCACCAGACTAAGCCGGGCAAGCTGATGGGCGGCATGCTGGCGCACCAGCTGATTTATCCGGCCACCTGCAAACCGCGCGATATCTTCTGCGCCCAGCAGTACGACGAATTCCTCAACCAGAACCTGCTGCGCGTCTTCGCGGGCCAGGGCTATAGCCCGGCGGTGATGGCGGTGGTGGAGCAGGAAGGCTTCGGTGATATCTACCGCGCAGACGATCTCGCGCTGTTTGCGCGCACGAAGAACGACTTTATGGCCTTCAGCTACTACGCCAGCAAAACGCTGGACAGCGATGCCATCCCGGAAGGCACGCCGGTGAACTATTACCTGCTGCACGGCGAGAAAAACAATCCGTACCTGAAGGCCACCGAGTGGAACTGGCAGATCGACCCGCTGGGCTTTCGCACCATCATCACCCGCTACGCCAACGACTGGCGGATGCCGGTATTCCCGATTGAAAACGGTATTGGGGTGATTGAGTCCTGGGATGGCGTGAATCCGATTGAGGACACCTACCGCATCGACTACCACCGGGCGCATATCGAGGCCATGAAAGAGGCGATGTTCGAGGACGGGGCTGAGGTCATTGGCTACCTCGGCTGGGGGTTGATTGACATTCTCAGCTCCCAGGGCGACATGCGTAAGCGCTACGGCGTGGTCTACGTCAACCGTGAAAATCACGACCTGAAAGACCTGAAGCGCGTGCCGAAGAAGAGCTACGCGTGGTTAAAACAGGTTATCCATACCAACGGACGCGAGATGTAAGCCGTACGCTGCCGGGCCGTTTTTGTGACTGATTGATGGGAACACTCCGCTATGTCTGAAACAAAAATAACACCGCACATGCAGTCTTTTGTCGATAAATTTGTAGAGTTCTCGGCGCGCCTGGCAAACCAGGTGCACCTGCGATCCCTGCGCGATGCCTTCGCCACGGTAATGCCGATTTTCATCCTTGCCGGTCTGGCGGTGCTGGTGAATAACGTGGTGTTTCCGTGGATTTTTGCGGGCGACACGCTCACGCAGTTTAAGGTATGGGGCGAGGCGATCATCAACGGCACGCTGAACATCGCCGCGCTGCTGCTGGCACCGATGATTGCCTGGTCGCTGGCGCGCAACAAAGATTTCGACAATCCGGTCTCGGCAGTGGTTATCGCCGTCAGCAGTTTCATCATCATGATGCCGATGCGCTTACAGATTACCCCCGTCGGCAGCGACGCCACGGTAAACGTTACCCAGGTGCTGACGTTCGCCAATATTGGCTCCACAGGGATTTTCGCCGGGGTGCTGATTGGGCTGCTCTCAACCGAGCTGTTTATCGCCATTTCACGGCTGAAGGCGCTGCACATTTCGCTGGGGGAGAACGTACCGCCAGCGGTGAGCAAATCCTTTACCGCGCTGATCCCGACGATCCTCACGCTCTCCCTGTTTGCGGTACTGGCGGCTATACTGGCGAACGTGCTGCACACGGATCTGATCCATCTTATTACCACCTTTATTCAGCAGCCGCTGCGGCTGATCAACACCAGCCTGCCCGGGACGATCTTCATCTACAGCTTCGGTAACTTCCTGTTCACGCTCGGTATTCATCAGTCGGTGGTCAACAGCGTGGTGCTGGAGCCGTTCCTGCTGATCAATACCAATGAGAATATGCTGGCCTTCGCCAACGGCCAGCCGATCCCGCACATCATCAACAACATCTTTGTGCCGACCTTTGGCATGGTGGGCGGGACGGGCAGCACTATCTCATTGCTGATCGCTATCTTCATCTTCTCAAGACAGAAATCAGCGAAGCAGGTGGCGCGTCTGTCGCTGGCGCCGGGTCTGTTTAACATCAACGAGCCGGTGATTTTCGGCCTGCCGATAGTCTTTAACCTGCCGCTGATGATCCCGTTCGTGCTGCTGCCCGCTATCGGGATTTACTTTGCGTGGCTCTGTACCACGCTGGGGTTAATGTCGCGCTGCGTGGTGATGATCCCGTGGACGACCCCGCCGATCCTCAGCGCCTGGCTGGCGACGGCGGGGGACTGGCGGGCGGTGGTGGTGCAGTTGGCAATCATCGTATTTGGTGTATTCTTCTACCTGCCTTTCCTCAAGATTGCCGAGCGAGTGGCGTTGAAAAACAGCGGGATAGAAAACTAACGGTAAGGAAGGACGATGGCGGCGAAGTACATCACCATAGCGCGGGAAATCAAGAAACGTATTATTACCCAGCAGTACGCCGCCAATGAACCTCTGCCGGACCAGTTCGCGCTGGCGGCGGAGTTTAGCACCAGCCGGATGACCATCCAGCAGGCAATACGTCAGCTGATCGTAGAAGGGCTGGTCTACACCCGACAGGGGCAGGGCACGTTCATCCGCAAAAATTTCCTCCAGCTTTCCCAGTGGGATCTCTCCGGCAGCGACTACTTCGGGGCGACCAAAACCTGGGAACATTTAGGCACGGTGACGAGCCAGGTGGTGCACTTCGAACTGCGCTTCCCGAACGAGAAAGAGCAGGCATCGCTGATGATAAATCCGGATACGCCGATCTATGACTTTATCCGTCTGCGTTTACTGAACGGTGAGCCGATGTCTCTGGACGCCACGGTAATGCCGCTCAATCTGGTCCCCGGCCTGAACAAAACCCATCTTGAAAGTTCGGTATTTCGCTATGTGCAGGAGACGCTGGGGCTGAAGATCATGGGATCGTATCGGGTGGTGCGGGCGCTGAAGCCCAGTGCGCTGGATATGCAGCACCTTGTCTGCGAGCCAACCGACCCGGTGCTGGAGGTAGAGCAGGTGATCTATCTGGAAGATGGTACGCCGCTGGAGTACGCCCATTGTCACTATCGCTATGACCATGGCGGCATCGTTATCGTGAATAACGGATAAAAAAAAGCGGGCCTCGCGGCCCGCTTTTTTAATACTCACGATTAGTTCAGACGCACCGGCATACCGGAACGGTTCTGAATCGCCTGGTCAACGATGGTCGTGTCAACATCCGCCTGAGAGGTAACGGACTGCACCGCGCTGGTCAGCTTAATCGGTACGATTTCGTTGTTGTTGATCTGATCTTCGCTGGTGGACAGCGGGTTATGCACTTCAATGTAACGGCTGCCGTCCGGCTCTGACGTCGCTTTCACCGGTTCGTTAATGAACTGCACGCGCGTACCGACCGGCACGTTATCGAACAGGAATTTGATGTCTTCATTACGCAGACGCACGCAGCCGTGGCTTACGCGCAGGCCGATACCGAAGTTGGCGTTTGTACCGTGGATGGCATACAGACGACCAATGTACAGCGCGTACAGACCCATCGGGTTATCCGGGCCAGCAGGCACAACGGCCGGCAGCGGTTCGCCGGCAGCAATGTACTCAGCGTGCATTTTGGCGGTCGGCGTCCAGGTTGGGCCCGCTTTCTTACGCTCCACTTTGGTGGTCCAGTTCAGCGGGGTGTCTTTACCCAGCTGACCGATACCGATAGGCAGCACGATCACGGTGTTGGTGCCTTTAGGGTAGTAATACAAACGCATTTCGGCGCTGTTAATCACGATACCTTCGTGCACGGTATCCGGCAGGATCAGCTGCTGTGGAATGTTGAGTACGGTACCCGCTTTCGGCAGATACGGGTCAACGCCCGGGTTCGCTTCCAGCATGTTAGACAGGCCGAGCTGATACTGCGCCGCGAAGTATTCCAGCGGCTGCGTGTTACCTTCCGGCACCGTCACCACCTGGTTTTCACCCACCAGACGGCTTCCGTCTGTCGGCAGGGGATACGTCACCGCAGACGCGGTCTTACAAAAACCTACTACGGCTAACGCCGCCGCAAAAAGCGTTGTTAATTTCATGTTCATGTTATGCGAGGTATCTAAGCCATTCTGGCGATGAGTTGATAAGTCTGAATCGGTAATGGGAGCGCATTATATGTGCATTCCCATTAACTGGGAATTCAGATGTGTACGAAATCACATTTTTTTCGATTTTGTTAAAGTTTAGTGGATTACCGCAACACGGGATCTCAATTCGGAATTGTGGCATAATGCCGCGTTTATCACACTTTTCGCAGGAATCTCTCCGTGTTAGTTACCAGCAACGTCACTATGCAGTTTGGCAGTAAGCCGCTGTTCGAAAACATTTCCGTCAAATTTGGCGGCGGCAACCGTTACGGCCTGATTGGTGCCAACGGTAGCGGAAAATCCACCTTTATGAAGATCCTCGGCGGTGACCTGGAGCCAACGCTCGGTAACGTGTCGCTCGACCCTAACGAGCGCATCGGTAAGCTGCGTCAGGATCAGTTCGCCTTTGAAGAGTTCACCGTGCTCGACACCGTGATCATGGGGCACGCGGAGCTGTGGGAAGTGAAGCAGGAGCGCGATCGTATCTACGGTCTCGCTGAGATGAGCGAAGAAGACGGTTACAAAGTGGCCGACCTGGAAACGCAATACGGCGAAATGGACGGCTACTCTGCGGAAGCGCGTGCGGGCGAACTGCTGCTGGGCGTCGGTATTCCGGTTGAACAGCACTACGGCCCGATGAGCGAAGTCGCGCCAGGCTGGAAGCTGCGTGTGCTGCTGGCGCAGGCGCTGTTCTCTAACCCGGACATCCTGCTGCTCGACGAACCGACGAACAACCTGGACATCGACACCATCCGCTGGCTGGAGCAGACGCTGAACGATCGCGACAGCACCATGATCATCATCTCGCACGACCGTCACTTCCTGAACATGGTGTGTACCCACATGGCGGATCTGGACTACGGCGAGCTGCGCGTTTATCCGGGCAACTACGATGAGTACATGACGGCGGCAACCCAGGCGCGTGAACGTCTGCTGGCGGATAACGCCAAGAAGAAAGCGCAGATTGCGGACCTGCAATCCTTCGTCAGCCGCTTCAGCGCCAACGCCTCTAAATCGCGCCAGGCAACGTCGCGTGCCCGTCAGATCGATAAAATCAAGCTGGAAGAGGTTAAAGCCTCCAGCCGTCAGAACCCGTTCATCCGCTTCGAGCAGGACAAGAAGCTGTTCCGTAACGCGCTGGAAGTGGAAGCCCTCACCAAAGGCTTCGATGAAGGCCCGCTGTTCAAAAACTTCAACCTGCTGCTGGAAGTGGGCGAGAAGATTGCCATCCTCGGCGCCAACGGCGTGGGTAAATCCACTATGCTGAAAACCCTGGTGGGTGAACTGCAACCGGACAACGGTACCGTGAAATGGTCTGAAAACGCGCAGATTGGTTACTACGCGCAGGACCATGAATATGAGTTCGAAAACGATCTGACCGTCTTCGACTGGATGAGCCAGTGGAAGCAGGAAGGCGACGACGAGCAGGCGGTACGCAGCATTCTGGGGCGTCTGCTGTTCAGCCAGGACGACATCAAAAAGCCCGCCAAAGTGCTCTCCGGTGGTGAAAAGGGTCGTATGCTGTTCGGCAAGCTGATGATGGAAAAACCGAATATTCTGGTGATGGACGAACCGACTAACCACCTGGATATGGAATCTATTGAGTCGCTGAACATGGCGCTGGAGATGTATCAGGGCACCCTGATCTTCGTCTCTCACGACCGTGAGTTCGTCAGCTCGCTGGCGACCCGCGTGATCGAAATTACGCCAGAGCGCGTGGTGGACTTCACCGGCAACTACGAAGATTACCTGCGCAGTAAAGGTATCGAGAGTTAAAAAAAAGCCGGGTGGCGGCTTCGCCTTACCCGGCCTACGTTCTATTCCCTCTCCCTGTGGGAGAGGGTTAGGGTGAGGGCATCAGGCCGCACTACACCACCCACTCGCCCCCTTCAGCCCCGTTCACCCGCAGCGTACGTTTTTCCCCCGCCGGTAAGGACACCTTCAGCGCCTTCCATGCCGGACGATAGTCGCCGCGCGCATTCACCTTCAGGTTGATACTTGCGCCGTCGCACACCATCTCCCATTCCACCCACAGCGCATTGCCGTTCTGGTAGCCCCAGCTTTCGCCGTCATCCTCAAACAGCAGCCCGGAGGTAGTGCCCACGCCTTTCACCGGGAACAGTTTCAGCTCACGGGTATCATCTTTATCGGCGCTCACGTGACGGATGCGTTCGCTGAGCGGCAAACCGGCCCCGGCGCGTACCAGCAGCGGCAGCTTTTCCAGTGGCGCATCAAGGACGATCGCTTGCCCGCCCGCATACCACGCGTGAGTGTAAAAATCGTACCAGCCGGTTTCGTTATCCGGCAGCCAGACGCGGCGCTCGCGCTGCCCGGCTTCGACGACGCTGGCCACCAGCAAGTCACGGCCCAGCAGGAAGTCGTCGCACTCTTCAAAGGTCTGCGCATCGTGCTCATGATCGAGGAAGGTCGGGCGCAGCATCGGCTCGTCGTCGGCGTGCGCCTGCCAGAGCAGGGTGTAGAGGTACGGCAGCAGGCGGTAGCGCAGTTCAATGGCGCTGCGAATCGCAGGCGTGACGCCCGGGTACATCCACGGCTCGTTCACGGTGTGGTCATCGTTCCACGAGTGGATGGTAAAGCGCGGGTGCATCACGCCGTTCTGTACCCAGCGCACGAACAGCTCGGCATCCGGCTTGTCGCCGGAGAAACCGCCGACGTCGTGACCGACGTTGAACAGTCCGGACAGGCTCATGCCCAGCCCCATGCGGATGTTGTAGCGCAGGGTGTCCCAGTTGGTGCGGTTGTCGCCGCTCCAGGTCTGAACGTAGCGCTGCATCCCGGCGCAGCCGGAGCGGGAGATCAGATACGGACGTTTCTCCGGCGCAAAGCGCTGCTGCGCTTCCAGCGAGGCGCGCATCATCAGCAGCGGCATCACCGGGCGAATGTGCTTGATGGCGATCTCCTGACCGAAGCCATAGCAGCGCGCTTCCCCGTCCCACACTTCATACTCGTTGTTGTCGTTCCAGGTGGAGTCGATGCCCATCTCCAGCAGCTGCGTGGTCACGCCGTTCTGCCACCACTGCACCGTCTGCGGGTTAGTGAAGTCGAGATGCGATCCTTCGTCATCCCAGAAGCTGGAACGTTCAGGCGCATCGGTTTCTGAATCACGAATGAACAGGCCGCGTTCCGCCACTTCGCTGTAGCGGGGATGATCCTGCAACAGACACGGCTTGATGTTGGCCGCAAGCCGCAGCCCCGCGTCGTGGAACGCCTGGCTCATCACCTTCGGCTGCGGCACTTTGTCGTAGTTCCAGTTAAAGACGTAGCGCTTGCCGTTAATCGAGGTATAGCCGGAGGAGAGCTGGAACGAGTCGCACGGAATGGCATGCTCATCGCACAGGCGGATGAAGTTCATCAGCTGGTTTTGCGCGTCCGGCGCGTCGGTGTAGTGCATGGTCGAGCCGCTGTAGCCCAGGCTCCACTTCGGTCCGAACAGCGTTTTCCCCGTCAGGCGCACGAAGGCTTTCGTCACGTCCAGCACGCGCTTGCCGGTGAAGAGGTAGTAGTCAATATCGCCCGCTTCCGCCTGCCAGCGGCGGTAGGCGGTGTGATAGTTGTCGATCTCGTTACCCAGATCCAGCCAGCAACTGCTCAGGTTATCGTAGAACAGACCGTAGCTCACGTCATCGCGACGGGTGAGGGTGAACGGGATGTGCTTGTAAAGCGGATCGGTGCTGGCCGCGTTATAGCCCATTGCGTCCAGGTTACGCATCTCATAGCGTTTGCCGTTGCGCTGTAAATCACCCGCTTTCTCACCCAGACCGTAAAAACGTTCATCCTTACGACGGCTGAGATAGTGCGCCACGCCGTCGCCGTGGGCGTTCAGCAGGTAGGCGCTGGTCGGGCGGTCATTGACCAGCGGCTGCCACTCGCCCGCCTCATTGCGGTAGTGCCACTCCAGCCACAGCGGCTGGTGGACGGTGACGCGCAGCTGTTCAGTCGCTACGGTTAACGTGTCGTCCTGCTGCGTCAGCGTCCAGGCAGGGCAGGTGAAGCCGCTGACATCGTCACGACGGCGGCCTTCCCACGGCACATCTTGTTCCGGCGCGATGCTCCAGGTGCGGTTCAGCGCCAGCTCGCCTTTACGTTTGATCAGCACGCGGAACAGATTCTCTTCAAGCACATACAGACACAGGCGGTGCTGGTTATCGATCAGCAGTTCCAGATGATTCGCCGACTGCGTATCGACGGTCCAGTTTTTCAGGGTTTTCATATGCAATACATCCACAATCAGGCGCGCTTGGCGCGACGTTCAGCAATAAATGCCACCAGGAAAACAGCGCCAAGCAGGTCAAAGAAGCCCATGGCGATAAAGAGCGGGTTGAAGCCGATTTTGTCGGCGGTCACCCCAATCAAAAGGGAGAACAGGAAGCTGGCGATCCACGCCGCCGAGCCGCGCATGCCGTTGACCGTCGCCATCTGGCCTTTGTCGAACGACTCCACGACCAGGGCGCTCAGCATGCAGGAGATGATCTGGTGCCCGAAGCCGCCGATGGAGATCAGCACGATGGTGATATACGGGTCGCGGTTCACGGCGACGACAGCCAGAGAAATCATCAGAAACGCGCCGGTGACGGAGCTGGCTACCACCGAGTTGACGCGGGAGCAGCCGAACAGACGGGTGTACAGACGCGTCAGGTAGCCGCTCGCCACGCTGCCGAGGTCGGCGGCCAGGAACGGCAGCCAGGCGAACATCGCAATCTGCTTCAGGTCCATGCCGTGCTCTTTGGCGAGGTACAGCGGCACCCAGAAGCTCAGTACGGCCCAGGCCGGTTCCGCCATAAAGGCCGGGATGGCGATACCGTAGAAGCGTTTGTTCTTCGAGACGGTTTTCAGCGCGGTCAGGAAGGGCAGTTTGACCGGTGCGGGTTCGTTATCCTGCTTAATAAACGCCAGCTCATCGCGGCTCAGGTTCGGGTGCTGTTCCGGATTGTGATAAAACGCCCACCACAGGATCACCCACAGCAGCGCCAGCACGCCGGTAAACATAAACGCACCCTGCCAGCCAAACGAGGCGTGGGCAAAGTAGATGATAGGCGGGGCCAGCATCGCGCCAATGGAGAAGCCTACCCCCGCCCAGCCTGCGGCAACAGGGCGCTCTGATTTCGGGAACCATTCACCGATGGTTTTGGCGTTCGCTGGCGTGGCGGCCGCTTCGGACGCCCCCATAAAGAAGCGCAGAATCGCCAGGTGCAGCCAGCTTCCGGCACCCGCGTGGAAGATACACATCAGCGCCCAGATCCCGGCGCAGACCATAAAGCCAATCTTCAGGCCGATAACGTCAATCAGCCAGCCGCACAGAGGCTGGAAAATGGTGTAGGCGATCTGGAACGCGCCGACGATCCAGGAGTACTGCTCGGTGGTGATCCCGAGGCTCTCTTTCAGTTCAGGGGCGAGAATACCTAACGAGTTACGGGTGATGTAATTAACGGTCACGCCGAGAAGAAACAGCACCAGTACGTACCAGCGCAGGTTCCTGATGACGCGACGTGTTTTGCTTGTCGCAACGGTGTTATTGATGTCCTGACTCATTTTCTTCTCCACAAGACGGACGGTAAGGGGACAAAGGTTCAGGTGTCACACAGCGTCAGGCGTTTGAAAGTTATCTGTTTTAGAGTGCTAAGCTGCTATACAACTAGTATGGAAGTTGTGTGACAGGTTCACCTTAAGAGAGAAATTGAGCAGGGAATAGTGGATTTTGTGCAAACTTTCTCATAACCGAGGTTTAATTTTCGGCATTATGGCCTTCTCGCAAGTTATTACCTGATAAACATGTTGTGAAAATTTTTTCATTTCACATCCGGAGCCAGATCACAAAATGGACAAAAGGCTTAAAATCACCGAAATTGCCGCCCGGACCCAGCTCTCTATCAGCACCGTTTCTCGCGTGCTGGCGGGGAAGGCAAACACCAGCGAAAAAGCACGGTCAAAGGTGCTGGCGTGCGCGCGGGAGCTGGGGGTAATGGACGGCATGGCGGCGGGGCGTCTGCTGCTTAACAGCCTGGTGGTGTTTGCCCCGCAGCGGGCGTTTGACGAGCGGTCCGACATCTTTTACTACCGCGTCATCCAGAGCGTGAGCAAAGGGCTGGCCTCGCACGAGGTGCGTCTGCGCTACTGTGCGCTGGAGGAGAACGATAGCGATGCCCAGCTGTTTCTGGCCCGCATGAACGAAGCGGACACCCAGGCGGCGATCCTCCTCGGTATCGACGATCCGCATATCCACGATCTGGCGGTAGACGTGGGCAAACCCTGCATGCTGATTAACTGCCGGGACCGCCACATGCGCCTGCCCGCCGTCGCGCCGGATCATCGCGCGATTGGCGAGCGGGCGGCGGAGTACCTGTTCGAGATGGGGCACCGGGAGGTGATGAACGTGCTGTGCCTGCGTCGCTACACCATGGAGCTGCGCCTGTCCGGGATCCGCGACGCGTGGCACGGCCATAACCTCAGGTTCAGCGACAGGCGCGACCTGCTTATGGTGTCCAGCTTCAGCGCCAGAGAGACGGAGCAGCTGGTAAGCGAGTGGCTTTACCAGCAGAAAGGGAAAGACCTGCCAACGGCGTTCCTGGTTGGTGGCGATTTTATGGCGGCGGGGACCATCAGCGCGCTGCAAAAACACGGTCTGCGCGTGCCGCAGGATGTCTCGGTGATGAGCATCGACGGCTTTAATCTCGCGGCGATTCAGGATGTGCCCTTAACCGCGGTACATGTTCCGCGTGATGAGCTGGGAACGGAAGCGGTGCATATGCTCCAGCAGCGGCTGATGCGCCCGGATGCGCCGGTGGGAACGTTGCTGCTAAACGGCACGCTGACCGTACGGGAGTCGGTACGGCGGATACGTCAGGGGAAACGACGCACCGCCGTGGAGCGGGAAGGGCTGTATGACGGTTAAGCCATGCCCAGCGCGCGCCTGCCGTGGATGTTGAGATCGTTCACGGTAAAGCGGCCCTGCCAGCTTTTCTCATAATCCTCGCGCGGGAAATCGCCCGGTGACGCGCCGGTTTCCAGCGCTTCCTTGACCTTTTTCGCATAGGCGAGATTCTTCTCGCACATTGGCGCGGCAGGAATATACATCACGTTGCCCCAGCCCTGCTGATTTTCTACCGGCGCGACGGAGTGGATCACATCGCAATGCCACCACACGGAGTCACCGGCTTCCAGCGCCGGAATGCTGGTTAACGCTTCGATCAGCAGCGGGTGCCACTTCTCAGAAATCGGCAGCACGCGCCCCGGCGCCACGCCGCACAGCTCGTCTTCCGGCACGTCGTCCAGCAGCGGACGCAGCAGAATATAGGCCATTGCCTCCGGGATCGGCACCACGTGCAGCAAGCCCTGTCCGGGGATCATGTCCGACAGCGCCGTCCAGCCCTGGAAGGTGCGGAACACCGAGCATTTGGTGGTGTTATCCACGGTGTACTCTTCCACCTCGGTACGGTGCGCAGCGTTCCACGGATCGTATTTCTCAACGTTGCCGTCAAACACGCGGGCAAAGACCTGCTGATAAGCGGGCAGCAGCCAGCGCTCCAGCGCGCCAGAATCAGTGTGTGCGCCAAGTCCCTTCGAGGTGGTTCCCGGTGGACGACGGCGGATGCGGTCCGGGTAAATCACGCTCACGTCCGGGTCGAACCACTGCTTGCCGTTGCTCTCAAATGTCCATAAACGGTTCAGGAACGACTGTACCTGCGCCATCTCTTCACTCTGGCGCGCCTGCATTTGCGCCTGCGACCAGTAGATCGGGTAAATCTCCGGACGAGAGGCCGTTAAGGTGCCGAAGAAGTTATCGCCGGGTCCTTTGTACACCTCGTCAAACTTATTCAGATCGAGGTAGTCGAGCATCGACTGATCCCACGCCAGCGCTTGCTCGCGCGGGAAATGGCCTTTGATCACCGCGCAGCCGCGACGTTTAACCGCTTCGCGCTGTTCGGCGGTGATCGTGCCGTTTTTCACGTCGGCAAAGGGGATCACTGGCCAGACGGTTTCGCCTTTGTTTTTGAGAGCGTTGATTTCCGCCACGCGGGTGGCGATTTTATCGCTGAGCCGGTCGAACACCGCCTGCACATCGCCGATCTGCGCGCGTAATTCACGTTTCATCTGACGGATTGCCGCTTTATGGTCCGCTGGCAACGTTTCGCTGGTAAAGGTCATAACTGCCTCGCATCTTTCATTCGAAAGTAAAAGTGTCTACAAGTGATACTTTAAGTTAAAAAAAAGTTAATGCAAGTTTAAAACCTTGACGGGTGCCACAGGATGGGAAAAGAGTGAGGGGGCCGGAGCGAGGCTCCGGCAGGTAGGGGGATCAGGCGTCGAACGGGGAGTGCGCGTCGAGCACGGCCTGAATCACGTTCAGCGCGCCCTGATGGTTGTTATCGTCGGTAGCGTAACGGCTGACCGCTTTAATGCTGTCCGCCGCGTTGCCCATGGCAAAGGAGTATTTCACCAGTTTCAGCATTTCCGCATCGTTGCCGCTGTCGCCAATGCCGACGCACTCCTGCGGGGAGGTTTTCCAGCGTTTCAGCAGGCGGCTGATGCCGTTGGCTTTGTGCAGGCCGGGGATAATCAAATCGACAAAACCGAAGCCGCTGGTGACCGGCTTCATGATGCCGTCCAGCGAGACATGCAGTTTATCAACCAGATTCGGGATATCGCTGTCCGGCAGGTTCAGGGAGAATTTAAACAGCACGTCGTCAATGTCGCGGTAATCGCTGATGGGTTTTAAGCGGTGGTAATGTTTCGACATCAGCTTCACGAACGCTTCTGGCGCCTTATCGCTGACGTACGCGCTCTCCAGCCCGCAGGCCACAAAGTTCAGCCCTTTGTCTTTCAGCAGTTCGCCAATGACGATCTGCGACTCATGGCGCGTCAGCTCGCCGTGGAAAATCTGTTCGCCGTGATCGAAGACCAGCGCGCCGTTTTCCGCGACGAAGGAGATCTGATCTTTCAGCTCCGGGAAGAAGGAGATGAGCTGGTAATACTGGTTGCCGCTGGCGACAACAAATTCAATGTTGCGGGCTTTAAGCTGCTCAAACTGTGCCTGGAAGCGGTCACGATCGTACTGCTTGGCATCATCAAGGAAAGTTCCGTCCATATCGGTGACGATAACTTTTACGGTCATACTGTGCTCCTGGGTCACTGCGTTTGAAACATTCTAATAACAAGGTGACGGGGAGCACAAATTTAATTTCATTCGAAAGTCAAAGCAAAACGGCAACCGAAGTTGCCGTTTTTAGTGTTTTCTCCCTCTCCCCGTGGGAGAGGGCCGGGGTGAGGGCATCAGCGTGCGCATTTCCCCCTCACCCTAACCCTCTCCCTCAAGGGAGAGGGGATAAACCGTTACAGCGTATGCTCAGTACGGGCAATAATATCGTCCTGCGCATCCGGCGACAGGGCGGTGAAGAACGCCGAGTAACCCGCCACGCGCACCACCAGGTCACGATACTGATCCGGGTGTTTCTTCGCTTCCAGCAGCGTTTCGCGGGAGACGATGTTGTACTGAATATGCCAGCCTTTATGCACCTCGAAGAAGGTGCGCAGCAGCACCATCAGCTTCTGGCGATCGCTGTCGTTTTCCAGCGTCGACGGGTTCAGCTTCTGGTTCAGCAGCACGCCGCCGAGGATCGCTTCCGTTGGCAGTTTGCCCACGGAGCCAATCACCGCCGTCGGGCCGAGGTGGTCGGTACCGGAGGCCGGGCTTGCCCCTTCCGCCAGCGGGGTGTGGGCTTTACGGCCGTCCGGCGTCGCCATGGTTGCTGCGCCAAACGGCACGTTTGCGGAGATAGACGACGTGCCCGCATAGTAGTTACCCCCAATCGGGCCGCGGCCGTAGCGTGGGTTGTGATACTGCTTCAGCTCTTCAATGTAGGTCTGATAAGCACGGGTCAGCAGCAGGTCCACGCTGTCGTCGTCGTTACCGTACTTCGGCGCGCCGTTGATGAGGCGCTGGCGCAGCTGCTCGTGGGTCAGCCCCTCGAAGTCATCCGCCAGCGCCGCCGCCAGCTGTTGCTGACCGATAACGCCCTGGTCAAACACCAGCTTCTTCACCGCCGCCAGGCTGTTGCCAAGGTTGGCGATCCCCACCTGTAGGCCGGAAACCCAGTCATACTTCGCGCCGCCCTGCTTAATGCTTTTCGCGCGTTCAATGCAATCGTCCACCAACGCCGAGCAGAGAATATCGTGGACGTTCTCTTCCAGCATGGTGTCCACCACGTACTCGATCTCAATGGATTTGCGGGTGTAGTAGCGGATCTGGTTATCCCACGCCGCCATGACCTCGTCGAAATTGCCGAAGTTACCGGCAGAAAGCGCTTTTTCCTGCGGCAGGAATACCTGGCCGCTGGTGGCGTCGCGACCGCCTTCCAGCGCCGCCAGCATCACGCGGGCAAAGTTGATAAAGCTCATGCCGGTGCAGCGATAGCCCCACTTGCCGCCGACGGCGGTTTCGATGCAGCCAATCGCCGCATAGTCATAGGCATCGTCGCGTTCTACGCCGAGCTTGATAAATTCCGGGATGACGATTTCATCGTTGTTAAACGCCGGCATCCCGAAGCCGCAGCGGATCACCTGCACGCAGGCGTCGAGGAAGTCGTTGCTCATGCCCGCGTGGTAGCGCACGCTCAGGTTCGGCTGGGTGGAGCGCAGGCGACCGCAGGACTCCAGAATCGCGTAGGAGAGCGGGTTGACCGCGTCCATCGGCTCACCGTTGACCAGCTTCTGGCCGCCGATGGTGACGTTCTGATACAGCGGGCTGCCCGCAGAGGCTTTGGAGTGCGAGCCGGAGCGGATTTTGTTCACCTCCAGCAGCTTCAGCCAGCAGCTGTGCAGCAGCTCAATGGCGTGCTCGCGATCCAGACTCTGGTCCAGCTCCACGTCGCGGCGGTAGTACGGGTAAAGGTACTGGTCCATACGGGCAAAGGAGACGGAGTGACCGTTGGACTCAATTTGCAGGATCAGCTGAATGAAGTAGCACAGCTGTAGCGCCTGCCAGAAGGTTTTTGGCGGTTGGTGGGCGATGATGTCGCAGTTTTCCGCCATGGCCAGCAGCTCGTCGCGGCGGCTGTCGCGGGTTTCTGTCGCGGCCATTTCACGCGCCAGGTCGGCAAAGCGTTTGATGTGCAGGCTTACGGCTTCCAGCACGATATCAATGGCTTTCAGGAACTGATCGCCGTGCAGATCGTCCAGCACCGTCAGGTTGATGCGCGAGCGGCGCTCGGCCACTTTCGCGCGCAGGCCGTCGAGCCCTTTCTCCAGCACCAGCGGGAAATTCACCGCCAGGTGCGCGTCGCCGGAGGTCATGTTGCCTTCGGCTTTGATGATGCCGGTTTCCAGCAGGCCTTTCTGCTCGTCGGTAAACATACCGTAGCAGCGATCCTGCACCGTCTGGCCGCGCCACCACGGGCAGATCGCATGCAGGACGCGCTTGTTCTCTTCGCTGACCGCGAAGCCCGCACCCGGACGGTCCGCCAGATCGTCAATCTCTTTCTCAATCCACGAGACGGTATATTCCGGGAAGATCGGCGCGGCGCGCACTTCGCTGGCCTGGTTACCGATAATCAGCTCGTCATGCTTGATCCAGATGGTACGCTCGGCCAGGTGATGCGCCAGCGCCAGCGCGCGACGGACCGGGATCGGCTTGTCCATGTGCTGCTGGTACATTTCGGTATAGTGCTGCGCGCGCTCGGTACAGACCGGCGGCTTAACGATATGCACCAGCGCCGTTTTGTGCGCCTTGATGCGCTCGCTGAGGGTGTTGAGATTCAGGGTGGTCATAAGTTTATCCTCGTAAGGTCGCGGTTAACCCTTTCTGGCAGGCATACTGCTGCGCGAAGTCCAGCAGGGCAGGGTTATCCAGCGGTTTGTCAGGGGCAAAGTAGGGTTGGCCGAGCAGGGTGTATTTGTTCATGCCCAGCGTGTGATACGGCAGAAAATGAATATCGTGAACGCCGAGTTCGTCGGCGGCGAAATTGGTAATGGCGGTAACCGATGCTTCATCGGCGTTAAAGCCCTGGATCAGCGGCACGCGAATGGTGATTTTTTTCCCGGCGGCGGCCAGGCGCTTCAGGTTGTCCAGGATCCGTCTGGCTGAGCCATCGGTCCACTGTTTAAATACGTCACTGTCCACATGCTTCAGGTCCGCCAGGAACAGATCGACATACGGCAGTGACGGCTCGATATAATGCCAGGGTACGTGAAGGCAGGTTTCAACAGCGGTATGAATGCCTTGTTCATGGCTGGCTTTAAACAGGGCATGTGCCAGCGCCGGGTTCATGAACGGCTCGCCGCCGGAGAGGGTGATCCCGCCGCCGCTGCGGTCGTAGAAGGGCTTGTCGCGCAGCACGGTGGCCATAATCTCCTCCACCTGCTTCTCTTCACCGCAGACGGTAAGCGCCTGCGTTGGGCAGCAGTCGGTAAGGGCAGTGAGCGTCCCGTCGTTAAGCGTCTCACGATGAATGACCAGCCCGTTCAGCGCGCGTTCAACACACCCCGGCGCGGCCTGCTGACACAGGTCACAGCCGTCCAGGCACAGGCGGGCATCAAACAGGACGTCCCGCGTGCGGGAGCGGCTTTCCGGGTTCTGACACCAGCGACAGCCCAGCGAGCAGCCTTTCAGGAATACCACGGTTCGAATACCGGGACCGTCGTGGGTGGAGTAACGCTGTATATTGAAGATCATTTTCTTGCCCTCGAATTACATATGAAGATTAAATTACTTTCGAATGAAAGTTATCTTGATATGGGTCAATTCCTGAGCAGGTTTTGCTGTGATAGGGTAAGTGCAGGCTAATTTTGAGGGTGACATCATGGAACTTTATCTCGACACATCTGACGTTGCGGCAGTCAAAAGGCTGGCGCGTATCTTCCCGCTGGCGGGCGTGACCACTAACCCAAGCATTGTGGCGGCGGGTAAAACGCCTCTGGACGAGCTGCTGCCCGCGCTGCACGACGCGCTGGGCGGCAAGGGCCAGCTGTTCGCCCAGGTGATGGCGAAGACCGCCGAAGGGATGGTGGAAGACGCACGTAAGCTGCGCGCGATAATCAATGACCTGGTGGTGAAAGTGCCCGTGACCGCTGAAGGGCTGGCGGCGATCAAAATGCTGAAAGCAGAAGGGATCCCGACGCTGGGTACGGCGGTGTATGGCGCAGCGCAGGGGATGCTCTCCGCACTGGCGGGGGCTGAGTATGTGGCTCCTTACGTGAACCGCGTGGACGCGCAGGGCGGGGATGGGATCCAGACGGTGGTCGAACTGCAACAGTTGCTGACCCTGCATGCCCCGCAGTCAAAAGTGCTGGCGGCGAGCTTTAAAACTCCGCGCCAGGCGCTGGACTGCCTGCTGGCAGGGTGCGAGTCCATCACGCTGCCGCTGGACGTGGCGCAGCAGTTTATTACCTCTCCGGCGGTGGATGCGGCAATTGTGAAGTTTGAGCAGGACTGGCAGGGGGCGTTTGGGCGGACGTCTGTCTGATGCGGTTGCCGGGTGGCGCTAACGCTTACCCGGCCTGTGTTTGCATCGCTGTTGCCGGGTGGCGCTGACGCTTACCCGGCCTACATTCGCATTGCTGTTGCCGGGTGGCGCCGTTCGAGCCGTTGTAGGTCGGGTAAGGCGAAGCCGCCACCCGACTTTTTTACTGGCTACACACCTCACACCCGGGATTACGCATCAGCTTCATCTCGCGGAACTGGCAGGTCATCGCGTCATACATCACGATTTTACCCGCTGCGGGCGTGCCGTAGTGCGCCAGCACTTTGATCGCCTCCATCGCCTGCAAGGAACCAATCACGCCAACCAGCGGCGCCATTACGCCCGCCTCGACGCAGGTCAGCGCATTCTCGCCAAACAGACGGCTCAGGCAGCGGTAGCAGGGCTCTCCTTCAGCGTAGGTGAAGACGGTGATTTGCCCCTCCATGCGTATGGCCGCGCCGGAAATCAGCGGCGTTTTACGGGCAAAGCAGCCCGCATTGAGCTGGTTGCGAATGGCGACGTTATCGGTGCAGTCCAGCACCAGGTCATGCCGTGCAATCTGGGCAAACAGCGCGTCGTCATCCAGCATTGCGTCAATCAGGGTGAACTGAACGTTGGGGTTAATGCGCGCCAGCGCCGTGCGTGCTGATTCCACTTTAGGCTGACCGACCGTCGCGTCGCTGTGCAGCGTCTGGCGTTGCAGGTTGGACACCGACACGGTGTCGAAATCCAGCAGCGTCATGCTGCCGACGCCCGCCGCAGCCAGGTATTGCGCCGCCGCGCAGCCCAGCCCGCCCAGGCCAACAACCAGCACGCTGGCCGCCTTGAGCGCCTCCTGACCCTCAAAATCAAACCCGCGCAGCACGATCTGGCGGTTGTAGCGCATCATCTCCGGGTCGCTCAGTTCCACCGTCATGTCAGCCTCCGAACAGGTGGTTAAAGCGTTCCACTTCAACCCATTCACCCGCCTCAACGTGGCCGCGATCGCGCTCCAGCACGATAAAGCAGTTCCCCTGACTGAAGGAGCTAAAGATGTGTGAACCCTGATGCCCGGTGGTGCTCACCTCCAGCTCGCCGTCGGCGTTGCGCGCCAGAATGCCGCGCTGGAAATCGAGACGGCCCGGTGATTTTTTGAGGCGCGTTGCCGCCCGCACGCGCACACGCTCCGGCAGCGGGCTGGCATTGTTGCCTGAAAGCTTCGCCAGCAGCGGGATCACCAGCTGGTAGAAGGTCAGCGCGGCAGAGACCGGGTTACCCGGCAGGCCACAGAACCAGCTGTGCGGAAGTTTGCCAAACGCGAACGGTTTGCCCGGTTTAATCGCCAGCTTCCAGAAGGCGATTTCACCCAGCTCTTCAAGCAGGGTTTTGGTGTAATCCGCTTCGCCAACCGAAACGCCGCCGGAACTGATCACCACGTCGGCAGAGGCGTCAGCGTCGATAAACGCCGCGCGCAGTTTTTGCGGATCGTCAGGAATGATACCGAGGTTAATCACCTCGCAGCCCAGCTGCTCAAGCATCAGGTGTACCGCCAGACGGTTGGTGTCGTAAATCTGCCCCTCGTTCAGCGGCTGACCCGGAAGCTGTAGCTCGTCTCCCGTGGAGAACACCGCCACGCGCACTTTGCGGACCACGTCAATCTCCGCGATGCCAAGTGATGCCAGCACCGGCAGTTCGGCGACCGTCAGTTTTTGCCCGGCGGCAAAGACCGTTGCGCCCAGGGTAATGTCTTCCCCGATATGGCGGATATTCTGTCCCGCTTTGACGCTGGCGGTAAAACGCACGCCTTCGTCAGTTTGTTCGGTCTCTTCCTGCATCACCACGGCTTCACAGCCCTTTGGCACCGGTGCGCCGGTCATAATGCGCACGCAGGTGCCCGCTGGCCACTCACCGTTGAACGGCTGCCCGGCAAACGCTTTACCTGCCACCGGCAGCGGCTGACCCGTTTGCAGATCCGCCAGACGTACGGCATAGCCGTCCATCGCCGCGTTGTCGAACCCCGGCACGTTCAGCGGCGAGACGATATCGCGCGCGGCAATACGGCCAAAACAGCGCACAAGCGGCAGCGTCTCAACGTCGTGCAGTGGAGTAATGCGGTCAAGCATCTGCGAGAGTGCCGTCTCAAGCGGCATCAGTCCGGCGGTAAAATCCATGGTGGGCTCCTGCGGAGTAACAACGAAAGCGCTCATTATGGCAGAAAAGTGCGGCTAACTGTATGACCCGATGGGTGTACGCTTTACATCACAGTTGCGTCTTTCTATATTCAAAAATCATCTGAAGATTCGTCGACGATAATGATATTTATAGAAAAAGCAGCCAGCCAGGCTGATGGGTGATGCGAAATGAGTAAAGCGGTTATCGCAATTCATGGCGGTGCCGGGGCAATCACCCGTGCACAGCTCAGTCCCGAGCAGGAGAAGCGTTATATTGATGCGCTGAACGCCATTGTGGAAACAGGCCAGCGGATGCTGGAAGCGGGCGACAGCGCGCTGGACGTGGTGACCGAAGCGGTACGTTTGCTGGAGGAGTGTCCACTGTTTAATGCCGGTATTGGCTCGGTCTTTACGCGCGATGAAACGCACGAGCTGGATGCCTGCGTGATGGACGGCGTCACCCTGAAAGCGGGCGCGGTAGCGGGCGTCAGCCGTCTGCGTAATCCGGTGCTGGCCGCGCGTCTGGTGATGGAACAAAGCCCGCATGTGCTGCTGACCGGGGCGGGGGCGGAAAAATTTGCCGTCGAGCACGGGATGGACACGGTCTCGCCCGATCTTTTTTCCACCGAGGAGCGTTACCGGCAACTGCTGGAGGCCCGTACTGCGGGGATGACGCAGCTGGACCATGCCGCACCGCTCGATGAACGCAGCAAAATGGGCACGGTAGGCGCGGTGGCGCTGGATAAAGCCGGTAATCTCGCCGCCGCGACGTCGACAGGCGGCATGACCAACAAGCTTCCCGGTCGCGTTGGCGACAGCCCGCTGCCGGGGGCCGGGTGTTACGCCAATAACGCCACGGCGGCGGTGTCATGCACCGGCACCGGCGAAGTGTTTATCCGCGCGCTGGCGGCCTACGACATTACCGCGTTAATGGATTACGGCGGATTAAGCCTGAGTGAGGCCTGCGAGCGGGTAGTGATGGAGAAACTGCCGGCGCTGGGCGGGGTTGGCGGCTTAATTGCGGTGGATCGGGAGGGAAACGTGGCTCTGCCGTTCAACAGTGAAGGAATGTACCGGGCGTGGGGGTATGCCGGCGATGCGCCCAGCACAGGCATTTATCGTGAATAAGGGGGCATTGCGTGCCGCACCGTGAAGAGCTGGACAACTGCGAAGTGCTGGCTGTCCACCAACTGAATATTGCGTTTCAGGAAGAGCGGCAGTTCATCCCCGCAGTACAGAATTTATCGTTTTCGCTCAGGCGCGGCGAGACGCTGGCGATTGTTGGCGAGTCCGGTTCCGGTAAATCCGTTACCGCGCTGGCGCTGATGCGTCTGCTTGAGCAGACGGGCGGGCAGGTCACCAGCGAGCGGATGCTGTTGCGCCGTCGCAACCGTCAGGTTATCGATCTCAACGAGCTGAGCGCGTCCCAGATGCAGGGGGTGCGCGGGGCAGATGTTGCGATGATTTTTCAGGAGCCGATGACCTCCCTGAACCCGGTCTTCCCGGTGGGCGAGCAGATTGCCGAATCTATCCGCCTGCATCAGGGGCTGAGCGGTGATGAGGCGCTCAACGAAGCAAAACGGATGCTGGAGCTGGTGCGTATCCCTGAGGCGCACGCGATTTTGTCCCGCTATCCGCATCAGCTTTCCGGCGGCATGCGCCAGCGGGTGATGATTGCGATGGCGCTGTCGTGCCGTCCCGCGGTACTCATTGCGGACGAACCCACCACGGCGCTGGATGTCACTATTCAGGCCCAGATCCTGCAACTGATTAAGGTGTTGCAGCAGGAGATGGAGATGGGGGTGATTTTCATCACCCACGATATGGGGGTGGTGGCGGATATTGCCGATCGGGTGCTGGTTATGCATCAGGGCAATGCCGTGGAAACCGGCACGGTGGAGCAGGTCTTTCATGCGCCGGTGCATTCTTATACCAAAGCGCTGCTGGCGGCGGTCCCGCGTCTGGGGGCCATGAATGGCAGTGATTTTCCGCGCCGTTTTCCGCTGATCTCACAGACCGAACAGGGCCAGCAGGAAGACGAAACCGAGCAGGATACGGTGGTTCCCGGCAGGCCAATTCTCGAAGTGCGTGACCTGGTGACCCGTTTCCCGCTGCGTAGCGGGATCCTCAATCGCGTGAAGCGCGAAGTGCATGCGGTTGAAAACGTCAGTTTTGATCTCTGGCCGGGCGAAACGCTGGCGCTGGTGGGGGAGTCCGGCTGCGGTAAATCCACTACCGGACGGGCGCTGCTCAGGCTGGTGGCGTCGCAGGAGGGGAGCATCACCTTCAACGGTGAGCGCATCGACACGCTCCCTAACAGTAAATTGCAGGCGGTGCGCCGGGATATTCAGTTTATATTCCAGGATCCTTATGCGTCGCTCGATCCGCGCCATACGGTGGGGTACTCAATTATGGAGCCGCTGCGGGTGCATAACCTGCTCGACGGTGAAGCCGCGCAGCGCCGCGTCGCGTGGCTGCTGGAGCGCGTGGGCCTGAAGCCGGAGCATGCCTGGCGCTATCCGCACGAATTTTCTGGCGGTCAGCGTCAGCGTATCTGCATAGCCCGGGCATTGGCCCTCAATCCGAAAGTGGTGATTGCGGATGAGTCCGTGTCAGCGCTGGATGTTTCTATCCGCGCGCAAATCATCAATCTCCTGCTCGATTTACAGCGGGATTTGGGCATTGCGTTTCTGTTTATCTCCCACGATATGGCGGTGGTGGAGCGGATCAGCCATCGCGTGGCGGTGATGTACATGGGGCAAATTGTTGAAATCGGCCCCCGTCGGGCGGTGTTTGAAAACCCACAGCACCCGTACACCCGCAAGCTGATGGCCGCCGTACCGGTTGCCGATCCTGAGCATCGTCACGCCCAGCGCGTGCTGTTGCAGGACGAAATGCCGAGCAATATTCGTAAACGGGGCGAAACCCTGGAGCGCGTGGCGCTGCGTGAGGTGGGTCCCGGTCATTTTGTCGCACCACCGCGTCAGGGCAATGCATTCTCGCGGTTATAACTTACAACAGGCAGGAGAACACAATGGTTCCTTTTGTTGCTCGTAAATGGCTGCTGGCCGCGAGCGTGACGGCTGCGCTGGCCGCCGCCCCCGCGTTCGCGGCGAAAGATGTGGTGGTGGCTGTGGGGTCTAACTTCACGACGCTGGATCCGTATGACGCTAACGACACCCTTTCTCAGGCGGTGGCAAAATCCTTCTACCAAGGGTTGTTCGGCCTGGACCGCGAAATGAAGCTGAAAAACGTGCTGGCGGAAGGCTATACCGTGTCGGACGACGGGCTGGTCTATACCGTTAAGCTCCGTACCGGCGTGAAGTTCCAGGATGGCACCGACTTCAACGCCGAGGCGGTTAAGGTCAACCTGGATCGTGCCAGCAATCCGGAAAACGGTCTTAAGCGCTACAACCTGTATAAAAATATCGCCCGTACCGAGGTGGTTGACCCGGCGACGGTGAAGATCACCCTCAAAGAGCCGTTCTCGGCGTTTATTAATATCCTGGCGCACCCCGCGACGGCGATGATTTCGCCCGCCGCCCTGAAAAAATACGGCAAAGAGATTGGCTTCCACCCGGTGGGGACCGGACCGTACGAACTGCTCACCTGGAACCAGACCGATTTTGTGAAGGTAAAAAAATTCGCCGGATACTGGCAGCAGGGGCTGCCGAAGCTGAATACCATCACCTGGCGGCCGGTAGTGGACAATAATACCCGCGCCGCAATGCTGCAAACCGGCGAAGCGCAGTTTGCCTTCCCGATCCCGTACGAACAGGCTGCGCTGCTGGCGAAAAACAGCAAGCTGGAACTGGTGGCCAGCCCGTCGATCATGCAGCGCTACATCAGCATGAACGTTACGCAGAAACCGTTTGATAACCCGAAGGTGCGTGAAGCCATCAACTACGCCATTAACCGCCAGGCGCTGGTGAAGGTGGCCTTTGCCGGCTACGCCACCCCGGCGACGGGCGTGATGCCGCCAACCATTGAGTACGCGCAAAGCTATCAGCCGTGGCCGTACGATCCGGCGAAAGCGCGGGAACTGCTGAAAGAGGCGGGCTATCCGAACGGCTTTAGCACCACGCTGTGGTCGTCGCATAACCACAGTACCGCGCAGAAGGTGCTGCAATTTACCCAGCAGCAGCTGGCGCAGGTGGGCATTAAAGCAAGGGTTACGGCGATGGATGCCGGACAGCGAGCGGCGGAAGTGGAAGGCAAAGGACAGAAAGAGAGCGGCGTGCGGATGTTCTACACCGGCTGGACGGCTTCAACCGGTGAAGCGGACTGGTCCCTGTCGCCGCTGTTTGCTTCCCAGAACTGGCCGCCAACGCTGTTCAATACCGCGTTCTACAGTAATCCGCAGGTGGATAAGGATCTGGCCGATGCCCTTAAAACCACCAAACCGGAAGAGAAAGCACGCCTGTACAAAGAGGCGCAGGACATTATCTGGAAAGAGTCGCCGTGGGTGCCGCTGGTGGTGGAAAAACTGGTCTCAGCCCACAACAAAGCGCTGACCGGTTTTTACATCATGCCGGATACGGGATTTAGCTTTGATGACGCGGATTTGAAATAAAACTCATGCTGAATTACGTGTGTAAACGCCTGCTGGGGCTTATCCCGACGCTGCTGATTGTGGCCGTGCTGGTGTTTTTGTTTGTCCATATGTTGCCCGGCGATCCGGCGCGTTTGATTGCCGGGCCGGAAGCAGATGCGACGGTTATTGAACTGGTGCGTAAACAACTCGGTCTTGACCAGCCGCTGTACAGGCAATTTCTGCGTTACATTGGCAATGTCCTTCAGGGCGATTTCGGCATCTCAATGGTGTCGCGTCGTCCGGTGTCGGAGGAGATTGCCAGCCGCTTTATGCCCACTTTCTGGTTAACGATTGCCAGTATGAGCTGGGCGGTTGTCTTTGGCCTGGGCGCGGGGATTGTCGCCGCCGTCTGGCGCAACCGCTGGCCGGATAAGCTCGGTATGGCGCTGGCGGTCACCGGCATCTCTTTCCCGGCGTTTGCGCTGGGCATGCTGCTGATGCAGATTTTCTCCGTCGAGCTGGGCTGGTTGCCGACCGTCGGGGCCGACACCTGGAAGCACTACATTCTGCCCTCTATGACGCTTGGCGCGGCCGTTGCGGCGGTTATGGCCCGGTTTACCCGCGCCTCGTTTGTCGACGTGCTGAGCGAAGATTACATTCGCACCGCGCGGGCAAAAGGGGTGAGTGAGAAATGGGTCATTCTGAAGCATGGTTTTCGTAATGCGATGATCCCGGTGGTCACGATGATGGGGCTACAGTTCGGCTTCCTGCTGGGGGGCTCTATCGTGGTTGAGAAGGTCTTTAACTGGCCGGGGCTGGGGCGCCTGCTGGTCGACTCGGTCGATATGCGTGACTATCCGGTTATTCAGGCTGAAGTCCTGCTTTTCTCGCTGGAGTTTATTCTTATCAACTTAGTGGTGGATGTGCTTTACGCCGCCATTAACCCGGCCATCAGGTATAAGTAAGATGCGATTACTGAACTGGCGTCGCCAGGCCATTTTAAACGCTATGCCGGGGATCAGGCCGGACCATATTCGCACCCCGTGGGTTGAGTTCTGGCGTCGATTCCGTCGTCAGCCCGTCGCTATGGTCGCCGGGTTGTTTGTGTTACTGCTGATCCTGGTGGCGATTATCGCCCCCTGGATAGCCCCGTTTGATGCGGAAAACTACTTCGACTACGACCGGCTGAACGATGGACCGTCGATGATGCACTGGTTTGGCGTGGACTCGCTCGGGCGCGATATTTTCAGCCGCGTGCTGGTAGGGGCGCAGATCTCGCTGGCGGCCGGGGTCTTTGCGGTGCTGATGGGCGCAGCAATTGGCACCGTGCTGGGGCTGGTGGCCGGGTACTACGAAGGCTGGTGGGACCGCATCATCATGCGCATCTGCGACGTGCTGTTTGCCTTTCCCGGTATTCTGCTGGCGATTGCCGTGGTGGCGGTGATGGGCAGCGGCATGGCGAACGTTATTATCGCCGTGGCGGTATTCTCGATTCCCGCTTTCGCGCGCCTGGTACGTGGCAACACGCTGGTGCTGAAGCAGCAGACCTTTATCGAGTCGGCGCGCAGCATGGGAGCCAGCGATGCCACCATCCTGTTCAGCCATATTCTGCCGGGAACGGTCTCGTCTATCGTGGTCTATTTCACCATGCGCATAGGCGTGTCGATTATCTCGGCGGCCAGCCTGTCGTTTCTGGGGCTAGGGGCACAGCCACCGACGCCGGAGTGGGGGGCGATGCTGAACGAGGCGCGGGCGGATATGGTGATTGCGCCACACGTGGCGATCTTCCCGAGCCTGGCGATTTTCCTGACCGTGCTGGCGTTTAACCTGCTGGGGGATGGGCTGCGCGACGCGCTGGATCCGCGGATTAAGGGGTAGTGCTGTGGAATGTGCCGGGTGGCGGCGACGCCTTACCCGGCCTGGAACAGAGGCGTGGGGAGATTAAACCCGGCTACCCCACAAATCATACTCGTCGGCGTTTTCAACCTTCACGCGAATAATATCACCCGGTTTAACCTGTGTTTCGCCGTTCAGGTACACCGCGCCGTCGATTTCAGGCGCATCCGCCATGCTGCGGCCAATTGCGCCTTCTTCGTCCACTTCGTCGATAATCACCAGAATTTCGCGGCCCACTTTCCCCTGCAAGCGTTCAGCAGAGATCTGCTGTTGCAGCTGCATAAAGCGGTTCCAGCGCTCCTCTTTTACCTCTTCCGGTACCTGGTCCGCCAGCTCGTTGGCCGTTGCGCCTTCAACCGGGCTGTACTTGAAGCAGCCGACACGATCCAGACGCGCCTCTTTCAGGAAGTCGAGCAGCATCTGGAAATCTTCTTCGGTTTCACCCGGGAAGCCGACAATAAAGGTGGAGCGCAGGGTCAGATCCGGGCAGATCTCACGCCACTGCTTGATGCGCGCCAGCTGGCGATCCACAGAGCCAGGACGTTTCATCAGCTTCAGAATGCGCGGGCTGGCATGCTGTAGCGGGATATCCAGATACGGCAGGATTTTGCCTTCCGCCATCAGCGGAATCACATCGTCAACGTGCGGATAAGGGTAGACGTAATGCAGACGCGTCCAGATCCCGAGCTTAGCCAGCTGCTCGCACAGGCCGACCATGCTGGTTTTCACCGGCTCGCCGTTGTGGAAACCGGAACGGTGTTTGACGTCCACGCCGTAGGCGGAGGTGTCCTGGGAGATAACCAGCAGCTCCTTCACGCCCGCGTCGGCCAGGCGTTTGGCTTCTGCCAGCACCTCGCCAATCGGACGGCTCACCAGATCGCCACGCATCGACGGGATGATGCAGAAGGTGCAGCGATGGTTGCAGCCTTCGGAAATTTTCAGGTACGCGTAGTGGCGCGGCGTCAGCTTCACGCCCTGTTCCGGCACCAGGCTCAGGAACGGGTTGTGCTTTGGTTTGGGGACGTAGTGATGAACATGTTCCAGCACCTGCTCGTAGCTATGCGGGCCGGTGATCTCCAGCACTTTCGGGTGCACTTCGCGGATCTGATCCACCTTGGCGCCCAGGCAGCCGGTGACAATCACTTTGCCGTTTTCCGTCAGGGCTTCACCAATGGCTTCCAGTGACTCCTGGACCGCGCTGTCGATGAATCCGCAGGTGTTGACGATCACCATGTCGGCGTTGTCGTAGCTTGGCACCACGTCATAGCCTTCAGTGCGAAGTTCAGTCAGGATGCGTTCGGAGTCCACCAGGTTCTTCGGGCAGCCCAGGGAGACAAAGCCGATTTTCGGCGGGTGCGTAACATTGCTCATAGGTTAAAAATTCATCAATTATGGAGTTATCAGGGCGGGATTTTACAGCGTATCGCGGGGGATTTATACACTCTTGATGGCGCAGTTGAGGCGGGTAATCGTTGTAACATTGTAAAGAATGTTAATCAGTTATCGTTTATTGATCTCAGGCATTACATTGTACAAAAAATGACCTTATCCTTAATAAGGTAACAAGGCTGACAGGGGAGGAAATAGCATGTCCGTTGACAGACTGAAACGCGATCTGCTTAACAAGCTGATCAACGCCCGAATCGACCTGGCCGCATATCTGCAACTCCGCAAGGCGAAAGGGTATATGTCAGTCAGCGAAAGCGAAAATCTGCGTGATAACTTCTTTGAACTTTGCAATTTCATGCGTGAAAAAGCACCCATCCTGAAAGCGCACTGCGCTGAAAGCGAATTAGTGGCGCTGCGCCGCGCCGCCGAGGTGCTCTCCATCGCCGGGGTCTGTTTGATGAACGGACGTCACGACTGCCCGAATTTTATTGCCGTTAACGCGGAGAAGCTTGAAAACTGCCTGACCACGCTCGCGCTTTGCATCATGTGTCTGAACAAGCCGGAAACGCTTGCCCGGCACTGAACCCGGGGGAGGCAACTCCCCTTTCTGATTAAGCTTTTGTAAAAGTGGTAACGCACCCGGGAACAGTGGCTAATCTTTAAGCCATATGTCGATAAAGGAGTGCGTTATGCCTCGATCCTCGCTGATTTTCCTTCCAGTCTTGTTATTCCCGCTTTCACTGCTTGCAGCGCCTGAGACGGTTAAGGTTGACGTGTTACAGACAAAACTGGATCACCCCTGGTCGCTGGCGTTTCTGCCAGATAACAAGGGGCTGCTCATCACGCTCAAAGACGGGCAGCTTAAGCACTGGCAGGCAGGGAAAGGGCTCTCCGATCCGATTGTCGGCGTGCCGAAAGTGTGGGCGAGCGGCCAGGGCGGACTGCTGGACGTCGCGCTGGCCCCGGATTTTGCACAGTCACGGCGGGTCTGGCTCAGCTTCGCCGAGGCAGGTAATGATGGCAAAGCGGGTACCGCGGTGGGCTACGGGCGGTTGAGCGATGACCTGTCGCGCATTGAGGGCTTCCAGGTGGTGTTCCGACAGATGCCGAAGCTCTCTACCGGCAACCACTTTGGCGGACGGCTGGTGTTCGACGGCAAAGGCCATCTCTTTATTGGCCTGGGTGAAAACAACCAGCGCCCGACGGCGCAGGATCTGGACAAGCTTCAGGGCAAGGTGGTGCGCCTGACGGAGGACGGAAAAGTGCCGCCGGATAATCCGTTTGTGAACACCGCTGGCGCGCGCCCGGAAATCTGGTCCTATGGCATTCGCAACCCGCAGGGGATGGCGATGAACCCGTGGAGTGACACCCTGTGGCTCAACGAACACGGACCACGCGGTGGGGATGAGATCAACATTCCTGAGAAGGGAAAAAACTACGGCTGGCCCCTGGCGACGCACGGGATCAATTACAGCGGCCTGAAAATCCCGGAAGCGAAAGGCGAGCACGTTGAGGGCACCGAAAAGCCGCTGTTTGTCTGGAAAGTGTCGCCCGCCGTCAGCGGCATGGCGTTCTACAACAGCGACGTCTTCCCGCAGTGGAAAAACAAGCTTTTTATCGGCGCGTTGAAGGAGAAAGACGTCATCGTGCTGAGCGTGAAGGGCAATAGCGTGACGGAGGACGGACGCATTCTGAGCGATAAAGATCAGCGTATTCGCGATGTGCGCGTCGGGCCGGATGGCTATCTGTATGTGCTGACTGACGAGACGGACGGGCAGCTGCTGAAAGTCAGCCCGTCCGGGTCGTAATCAGGTCACCGGGATCATCACCACGTTGCGATACGCCGGGCGCTCGCTAAGCTGCTGGATCCAGCGCTCCAGGTGAGGGCGCGGAGTCCAGTTGAGACCCATGTTAGTGAGGTTCCAGACGAAGGGGGCGACGGCGATATCACCCACGCCGAAGGTGTCGCCGGAGAACCAGGCGTGCTTCGCCAGTTCGTCGTCCATCATCGCGAACAGGGATTCGCAGGCGTCCTGGGCGGCATGAATGGCGGGATAATCACGTTCGGCTTCCGGCGTGCGGATCAGCCCCATCAGGATCACCCGGTGCGTGGGGGAAAGCGTCTGGTTTGCCCAGTCCATCCATTTTTCGCCCTGCGCGCGGCGGGCTGGATTTTCAACCCACAGGCGACCCTGGCCGTACTGCGCGGCGAGATAACGCACGATGGTGTTGGACTCCCACAGCGTGGCGTCTGTCTCGTCATCGCGCAGCAACGGCACCAGTCCGTTTGGGTTCATCGCCAGATAGTCGGCGTCTTTATTCACCCCGAACGCCATGCCAGCCATGATTTGGTTGAACGGTAAATCCAGCTCCTCCAGCGTCCAGAGCACTTTCTTCACGTTGGTCGAATTGTTCCTGCCCCACAGCGTAATCATATTTACTCCCGATGAGATGTGAATCCGAGTCAGCTTTTCGCCATGGTGAGATAAACCTAACAATTACGCAACAGATGCTAAAAAAAACGACGCAATCAAAGCGTATCTGAATGTTATTGCATAAACTTTAAAAACTTTACCTGGAACAGGTTTCTTTGAACGCTGTAGTGCGCTATTACTCATCGCTTCTTGCGACACGGTGATTGTGACGTGATTTTTAGAATGGACACTCGGGTGGCATTTATGACGCAAAAAACTTCTTCTCTGCGCAGCCTGGCGGCAGGCTCGGCGCTGCTTTTCCTTTTTGCCCCAACGCTGCATGCGGCGGAACAGACGGCGCCCGAAGCGCCGCCTGTCGATGCGCGCGCCTGGATCCTGATGGATTACGCCAGCGGGAAAGTGCTGGCGGAAGGTAACGCCGACGAAAAACTCGACCCGGCGAGCCTGACGAAAATTATGACCAGCTATGTGGTCGGTCAGGCGTTGAAAGCGGGCAAGATCAAGCTGGATGACATGGTCACCGTCGGCAAAGATGCCTGGGCGACCGGTAACCCGGCGCTGCGCGGCTCGTCCGTCATGTTCCTGAAGCCCGGCGATCAGGTCTCCGTTTCCGATCTGAATAAAGGGGTCATTATTCAGTCGGGAAATGATGCCTGTATTGCGCTGGCCGATTACGTCGCAGGCAGTCAGGATTCATTTATTGGGCTGATGAATGGCTACGCGAAAAAACTGGGCCTGACCAACACCACCTTTAAAACCGTTCACGGCCTGGATGCGCCGGGTCAGTTCAGCACCGCACGCGATATGGCGCTACTGGGCAAAGCGCTGATCCATGACGTGCCGGATGAGTACGCCATCCATAAAGAGAAAGAGTTCACCTTCAACAATATTCGCCAGCCTAACCGTAACCGTCTGCTCTGGAGCAGTAACGTTAACGTGGACGGCATGAAAACGGGGACGACCGCCGGGGCCGGATACAACCTGGTGGCTTCTGCGACGCAGGGCGACATGCGCCTGATTTCGGTGGTGCTGGGGACGAAAACCGACCGCATTCGTTTTAACGAATCCGAAAAACTGCTGACCTGGGGTTTCCGCTTCTTTGAAACCGTCACGCCGATTAAGCCGGACGCCACCTTCGTGAGCCAGCGCGTCTGGTTTGGTGATAAAAGCGAAGTGAACCTGGGGGCAGGTGAAGCGGGGTCCGTCACCATTCCACGCGGTCAGCTGAAAAACCTGAAAGCCAGCTATACCCTGACCGAGCCACAGCTGACCGCGCCGTTGAAAAAAGGCCAGGTGGTCGGGACGATAGATTTCCAGCTTAACGGCAAATCCATTGAGCAGCGTCCGCTGGTGGTGATGGAAGAGGTGGAAGAGGGCGGCTTCTTCAGCCGGATATGGGACTTTGTGTTAATGAAATTCCACGGCTGGTTTGGCAGCTGGTTTAGCTAGGTTTTTGCCGGGTGGCGCTGCGCTTACCCGGCCTTCGTTCGAGCCGTCGTAGGCCGGGTAAGGCGAAGCCGCCACCCGGCACAACCTCAATACAT
Source organism: Enterobacter cloacae complex sp. IR5403 (assembly GCF_049238705.1). NCBI lineage: Bacteria > Pseudomonadati > Pseudomonadota > Gammaproteobacteria > Enterobacterales > Enterobacteriaceae > Enterobacter > Enterobacter cloacae complex sp. IR5403. The sequence goes on from NZ_JBMKHP010000011.1 coordinate 95,152, forward strand.
CAACTTCACCTGCTGCGCCTTTGCATACGACACCAGCTCGTCATCCGGGCGGCAATCACTGACGATGGCGTCAAAGCGCGACAGTTCTCCCATCCTTGCCGGACGAACCTTGCCAAATTTACTGTGATCAACCACCAGCACATGCTGCTGTGCGGCGTTGAGCGCCCACTGTTTCACCGGTAACTCTTCAAGATTAAAACAGGTTGCCCCCTGTTTCACATTCACGCCCGCCGCAGAGTAAAAGGCGATATCCGGGCATACATTGCTCAGCGTGTCCTGAATATTCAGCGGTTTGAAGATGGCGTTGCTGGCATGAAACTCGCCGCCACACAAAATCACCCGGCACGCCGGTTTCTCCTGCAAGGCCAGGAAGGTGTTTAGCGAATAACAGACGGCGGTAAACGGAACGGTGCTGTCGATGGCCTCGATGATCCACGGGGTTGTCGTACCGCAGTCAAAAAACAGCGTTTGATGAGGCTGGACCAGCGAGGCGGCGAGCCGCGCGGCTTTGCGCTTCTCTTCCACCAGGCGTGTTTTTTGATCGCTTAGCAGATAATGGCTGGCGCTACGCGGCTCCAGAACAATATACCCGCCAAGCAGCACAACGGGGGCGCTGTCGCTGTTCAGATCGCGACGAATGGTCATTTCAGACACGCCAAGCAGGGTAGCGGCTTCCTTAAGATGCAGCTTATCGCTGCGCTTCAGCGCCTGAAGCAGCTGAGCAATGCGGTCATCGCGACGTGTTTCCATAGATCCTCGGGCTAAAAAAGTGAGCCCCCGCAGGGCGGGGGCTCAAGTGTAACCTGACGGACCGGGGTTAGTCACGTATCCAGCCCTTGCGGATCGGAAGGGCAAACAGAACGCGATAGGCCTGTGATAATCCACGATAAAGTGCCGGACCAAAGAGGCTCCACAGGATGGCTGCGCTGACGCAGCCCATCAGTCCCACCAGGAAACCGCCGACCATATCCAGCGGCCAGTGTACGCCCAGGTAGACGCGGGACCAGGCGATGGCGACCGCCACGCCCATCAGCACCATGCCGGACCACAGGCGATGCCAGAACAGGAAGGCCAGCGCAAAGGTGAAGATCACCGTGCCGTGATCGCTCGGGAACGAGTCATCCGGCGCATGGTGCAGGAAGTTATAGCCGACGTGCTCGACAAACGGCCGATCGTGCGGGAAGGCGTGGCCCAGCACGTAGCTTGCCAGCACGCTGACGCCGATCGCCATCGCCATTTTGATCACCAGATGGCGCTGGGCGGTGACCTGTGTACGAGGTCCCCATAACCAGAGGATCACCGCCAGCGCCGGTACAATGCTGATCACATCTTTCGCAATAAAGGTGGCGAGATCGATCATCCATTCCGGTGATGCTGGCGTGGCGTTGAGCAGGTAAAACAGTTCGTAGTTCAGATTTTCTAACATAATCTCGTTACTCTTTAGCAAACCAGGCGGAAACCAGCCCGTAAACCAGCACCTGGGAAAACCAGACCCACCACCCGGCCCACAGGTTGTGAGAGAAAAAATGCGCGCCGCGCATGACCTGCCCGAATCCCATCAGTAGCCCCATAACAACGCCTAACGCGACACAGGTCCAGGCCAGGCGTGGACGTTCACGCCAGAAGGCAAAAAACAGCCCCATTACCATAAACCCGCTTGAGGCGTGGCCGCCGGGAAAGCAGCGTCCCGGTCCGCTGTCTGCCGGAACCGCGTTGAACAGGGGATACGAGACGGCTTTGCCGCCATACTCCACCAGATCCCACGGACAGCTGTGGTGGCTTATGCTTTTCAGCACTCCAACTACCAGCGCACCCAGCCCCATCAGAAGCGCGGCCGTCACCAGCCGGGCATTGCGTTTGTAAGCACCGTAAATCAGCGAGGCGGCAGCCAGCGCAATGGCCACATATTTCGCCAGCCGATGGTTGAGCAAATCCAGCAGCGGATTTTGCTGTAGCGGGAAATGATGCGTCGCCGCGTCATACCAGAAGCCGGTGATCCATCGGTCAAGCGATTCATCGCGCGAAAGCCAGGTAAAAAGCAGCGCAAGGACGATCAGCACGAAAAGCTGATAACCATAAAAGCGGGCAGGCAAACGGTAAAGGCGTTTTGTCTTATTTGTCGGTAACTTGGATAATTCTGAAGGGCTGACGGCGTGTGTCATAGTTTCGGTCAATAACGTGAAATAGCACTATCATAGGGAGGGCAACTTAAGGAAACCTTAAACGACAACGATAAGTGCCTTATTTCTGAGTTTTCACGTGATTGTGCTATCTCAGACAGCGGCAATTCATTACACTCATCGCGATTTTTTCATACTAAAGAGATTGCATGATAAACCGTTCTTCTTCCGGTAATCGTCTGGGTCGTCAGGCGTTACTTTTTCCTCTGTGTCTGGTGCTTTACGAATTCTCTACCTACATCGGCAACGACATGATCCAGCCAGGCATGCTGGCTGTGGTTGAGCAGTACAACGCAGGTATTGAGTGGGTACCTACATCCATGACCGCCTATCTCGCGGGCGGCATGTTTTTACAGTGGCTTTTAGGGCCGCTGTCGGATCGTATTGGCCGCCGTCCGGTGATGCTGACGGGCGTGGTGTGGTTTATCGTCACCTGTCTCGCCACGCTGCTGGCGCAGAACATTGAGCAATTCACGCTGCTGCGTTTCCTTCAGGGCGTGAGCCTGTGCTTTATTGGCGCCGTGGGCTACGCCGCTATTCAGGAGTCGTTTGAGGAGGCGGTATGTATCAAAATAACCGCGCTGATGGCGAACGTGGCGCTGATTGCGCCGCTTCTGGGGCCGCTGGTGGGAGCCGCATGGGTCCACGTCGCGCCGTGGGAAGGGATGTTCGTCCTCTTTGCCGCGCTTGCGGCCATCTCTTTCTTTGGCCTGCACCGTGCGATGCCGGAGACCGCCACCCGCCTGGGCGAAAAGCTCTCGCTTAAGGAGCTGGGGCGTGATTATAAGGCGGTGCTGAAAAACGGCCGTTTTGTCGCGGGCGCGCTGGCGACGGGCTTTGTCAGCCTGCCGCTGCTGGCGTGGATTGCCCAGTCGCCGGTCATTATCATCAGTGGCGAACAGCTTAGCAGCTATGAGTATGGCCTGTTACAGGTGCCGATTTTTGGCGCGCTGATTATCGGTAACCTGGTGCTGGCACGTCTGACGTCGCGCCGTACCGTGCGTTCGCTGATCATTATGGGCGGCTGGCCCATAGCGGCAGGGCTGATTATCGCGGCGGTGGCGACCGTAGCCTCGTCTCATGCGTACCTGTGGATGACGGCGGGGCTGAGCATTTATGCGTTTGGTATTGGCGTGGCGAATGCCGGTCTGGTACGCCTGACGCTGTTCGCCAGTGAAATGAGTAAAGGCACGGTGTCTGCCGCGATGGGGATGCTGCAAATGCTGATCTTCACCGTCGGAATTGAGGTGAGCAAGCATGCCTATGCTTTCGGCGGTAACGGGCTGTTCAGCCTGTTCAACCTCGCCAACGGCGTGCTGTGGATTGCCCTGATGGTGGTATTCCTGAAAGACAAGCGCGTCGGAAACGCCCTGCAACCGTAATCCTTATTCCCTCTCCCCCGTGGGCGAGCTCGGGACAGTCCCCTCTCCCTGTGGGAGAGGGTTAGGGTGAGGGCACCAGAGCGCACGGAATCAATTAAACGGCGCCCTCCCATCCAGCACCCTATCAATTACGTCCAGCACCCCTTCGTCATTATTGTTCGGCGCTTCATAGCGGGCCACCGCTTTAATATGCGGTCTGGCATTGGCCATCGCGAAGCCAAACCCAGCCTGTCGCAGCATCTCCACGTCGTTACCGCTGTCGCCAAAGGCCACCACTTCACTGTCCTCAATGCCCCAGCGCGCTTGCAGGATCCGCAGGCCGTTAGCTTTGTGCACGCCGGGGATAATCAGGTCGATACTGCCGTGTCCCGTGGTCACCGGCACCATGATGTCGCCAAGCTTCTCATGCAGCAGCGCCTGAATGCGCGGAATTTCGTCGTCAGAGACGTTAAGCCCGAATTTGAAGAAAATATCGTTGAGGTTGTCAAAGCTGCTGACGCTTTCAAGGCGGTGATAGTATTTCGCAGCAATCTCTTTGAAGAGGTCGTTATACGTTTTCAGCGTGTAGGCGCTGTTTTTTCCGCAGGCAATTATCTCTATGCCGGGCACGTCGTTTAACAGGGTGGCGACGGTCATAAAATGCTCTTTCGACAGTTCGCCGTTAAACACATCTTCGCCCGCATCCACCACCCAGCCGCCGTTTTCGGCGACGAAGGCGATTTCATGGGCGATCTCCGGGAAAAATGAGATCAGCTGGTAGTACTGGTTTCCGCTGGCGACCACAAAACGGATGCCTTGCGCTTTCATGCGCGCGTATTGCGCCAGAAAACGCGCGCGGTTATAGGTTTTCGCATCGCTCAGGAAGGAGCCATCCATGTCGACTGCAATCAGTTTAACGCTCATATCCCTTCTCCATTGACGTTGGTTCTGCTTCCGGTTTTGCCACCGCTCGCGCCACCAGGGCGGCAATAATGACTAACCCTAATACCACCAGCATCGCGCTGCGTAACCCGTAGTGCTCACCGAGGAATCCAAGCAGCGGCGGCCCCACCAGGAAAGCGAGGTAGCCCGTGGTCGCCACGACGCTCACGCGCGTCGGCGCGTCGGGGCCGGTATCGCTGGCAGCGGAAATGGTCAGCGGGAAGCCAAGGGAGGCGCCCAGTCCCCACAGGATCACCGACACGCCGGCAATCCAGTCCACATCCACAAAGATAATCATCGCGATACCCAGCCCACCCAGCAGGGCGCTGGCACGGACGACAGCCACGCGGCTGTAACGGTCGATAAACCAGCCCCCGGTAAAGCGTCCGACGGTCATGCCGAGCGTAAACCCGGCGTAAATCAGCGAGCCGGAGGTGGGGCTAAATCCGTGCCCGTCCACCATCAGCAACGGTAGCCAGTCGTTGGCGGAGCCTTCAGCAAACGCCATCGCCAGTACCACCACGCCAATCAGCATCAGCTGGAAATCGCGATAGAAAGGCAACCCTTTTGCCGCAGACTTCTGTTCGTCCGAGGCGTTTTGTCCTGTGCCAGCGGGAATAGCCCTGATGCCGGTGAGGATCGGGATAATGCAGACCAGCGCGGCGAGTAAAATGTGCACATTGGCCGCAATGCCCAGCGCCGTCAGCGCCATCCCTACGCCCGCGCCTGCCAGCGTGCCGAGGCTGTAAAAGCCGTGCATCATCGGCAGCACCGTTTTGTTCATCGCCTGTTCGACGGCGGCCCCCTCGACGTTAATGGCCACTTCCGCCGCACCAAAGCTGCCGCCAAATACCATCAGCCCAAGGGCAAACATCAGCGGCGAGGCGAACCACAGCGCCACGCTCAGACCGAGCATACCTACCACGGCGCAGCACATGGTGGTGCGGATCACCGCCCGCGTGCCAAAGCGCTTCACCAGCCAGGCCGAGCAGAGGATGCCGCTCATCGAGCCAATCGACAGGCCAAACAGCACGATCCCCATCTCCGCCGTCGAGACGGACAGCGTATCGCGGATTGCCGGAGTGCGCGTTGCCCAGGAAGCCATCAGCAGCCCGGGGATGAAGAAGAACATAAACAGCGCCCACATGCGCAGATGCAGGGCTTTGCGAGGAGAAGTTAGCGTCATTGGGATCAGCACCAGAAGTACAACAATAGCGACAACACTAGCAACTTTGTGTACATTTGTACACAAACCGGATGAGGATTTTATGAGCAGACCACCGAACGACCCTAACCGCCGCGAGAAGATACTCCAGGCGACGCTGGACACCATTGCTGAGCACGGTATTCATGCCGTCACGCACCGCAAAATTGCTACCTGCGCAGGCGTGCCGCTGGGGTCGATGACCTACTATTTCGACGGGATGGAGTCGCTTCTGGAGGAGGCATTCACGTGGTTTACGCAGCAGATGTCTCAGCAGTACCGGGATTTCTTCGCGGGGGTTACCGGGCGGGAGAGGGCGTGCGAGGCGATTACCACGCTGATCCACAGTTCAGCCGTGACCACGCCACACAATATGGCGCTGATGTATCAGCTGTACGCGTTTATGCACCGCAGCGCCGCGCTGAAAACGGTGATGCAGGACTGGATGAAGATGAGCCAGGCTACGCTGGAGCAGTGGTTTGATCCGGCCACCGCCCGCGCGCTGGATGCGTTTATCGAGGGGATGACGCTGCATTTTGTGACCGATCGGTCGCCGTTAACCCGGGAGGAGATCCGGGCGATGGTGGGACGGATTGCAGGCGAGGATACCGTCTGATAGCACTCGCCCCGGCCACGCCTACTGTCGGGAGATTTTTTTCCCGCTGGCGTCAACGACGACTTCGCCATCTTCCTTCGTAAATGCCCCTTTTTGCGCGTCCGGAAGGATGTCGAGAACGACTTCAGAAGGGCGGCACAGACGGGTGCCCAGCGGCGTCACCACAATCGGACGGTTAATCAGAATAGGGTATTGCAGCATGAAATCGATAAGCTGGTCGTCGGTGAAATGTCCCCCGGCAAGGCCCAGTTGCTCATAAGGCTCGACGTTTTTGCGCAACAGATCGCACACGGAAATCCCCATGTCTGCAATCAGCCTGGTCAGTTCATCACGCGACGGTGGGTTCTCAAGATAGAGAATAATTTCGGGTTCCGTACCGCTGTTGCGGATCATCTCCAGCGTATTGCGCGACGTGCCGCAGGCCGGGTTGTGATAAATGGTGATGTGGCTCATATCAGTGACTCATTATGGTGTGAAGGAGAGACGTAGCGCGAGTGCGGCGAGCGTCACAAAGAGAACCGGCAGGGTCATTATGATGCCCGTCCTGAAGTAGTAGCCCCAGGTAACAGTCATGTTTTTCTGTGCCAGCACATGGAGCCAGAGCAGGGTAGCCAGACTTCCTATGGGGGTAATTTTCGGCCCCAAATCGCAGCCAATCACGTTAGCGTAAATCATCGCCTCTTTGATTAACCCTGTTGCAGCACTACCCTCAATGGAGAGCGCGCCAATCAGCACCGTTGGCATATTGTTCATTATGGATGACAGGAAGGCGGTGATAAATCCGGTTCCCAGCGTGGTAACCCAGAGTCCGTATCCGGCTAAGTGATCAAGAACGCCTGAAAGAGACTCCGTCAGCCCGGCGTTGCGCAGGCCATACACCACCAGATACATCCCCAGCGAGAAGATAACAATTTGCCACGGCGCGCCGCGCAGCACTTTCCCGGTGTTAATGGCGTGCCCGCGTTTAGCAACGGCAAACAAAATCAGCGCGCCCACACTCGCGATGGCACTGACGGGAATGCCGAGAGGTTCAAGCACAAAGAAACCGACGAGCAGTAGCAGCAGCACGATCCAGCCCGTTCTGAACGTCGGCAGGTCGTGAATGGCCCGTGCGGGCTCGCGGAGTTTTGCCAGGTCATATTCGGGGGGGATTTCTTTTCGGAAGAACAGATGCAGCATTACCAGCGTTGCGGCAATCGCAGCGATATCGACCGGGATCATCACCGAGGCGTATTCGCTGAAGCCCAGCTTAAAGAAGTCCGCCGACACAATGTTGACCAGGTTGGAGACAATCAGCGGCAGGCTGGCGGTATCGGCGATAAATCCCGCCGCCATCACGAACGCCAGCGTAGCCTGCTTGCTGAACCCCAGCGCCAGCAGCATAGCGATGACGATAGGGGTGAGGATCAGCGCCGCGCCGTCATTGGCGAACAGCGCCGCCACGGCTGCGCCAAGCAGCACGATCCAGGTAAACAGCAATCGCCCGCGACCGTTTCCCCAGCGGGCAACGTGCAGCGCGGCCCACTCGAAAAAGCCGGACTCATCCAGCAGCAGGCTGATAATGATGACGGCGATGAACGTTGCCGTCGCATTCCAGACGATATTCCATACCACAGGGATATCGTTAATGTTAATCACGCCGCTCATCAGCGCCAGCACGGCGCCAATGGTGGCGCTCCAGCCGATACTGAGCCCTTTGGGCTGCCAGATAACCAGTACCAGCGTAAACAGAAAAATAGCCCCTGCCAGAAACATCTTTTACTCCGTTATATCTGTTATTGTGAATGTGTTTTGGTCAGCACGAGCCCGGAAGTCGGTTTTTCAGCTTCATACGCGTCTCTTCCCGCAGGCAGTTCCAGCTGGTGTCGATAACGGTTGCCGCCCATGCTGGCATGTTGGGAGAGAGACGGTAGTAGATCCACTTACCCTCGCGACGGTCGATGACCAGCCCGGCCTCGCGCAGCAAGGCCATGTGACGGGAGACCTTAGGCTGCGGCTCGTTGGTAGCGGAGCAGAGATCGCAGACGCACAGCTCGCCCGCTTCACGCAGAAGCATGACGATGGAGAGCCGCGTTTCGTCGGAAAGGGTTTTGAAGAGCTGGATGGGGTGTAGCATCGGGTGATCCTGCGTGCATTCATTCATATGTGATTAATCATATATGTTTGCAGGGGGAGGGGGAAGCGAAAATGGCAAAATGAGGAAGTTTCAGGCAACAAAAAACCCATCAACCTTGAACCAAAACGGCGGGGTTGATGGGCTCCACAAATTGGGGACATCAAAGAAAAGCAGTGGCACTAGTTATGACTGCACCCTGCGTAAAAAGTTCTGCGCGTAACGAAAATTTTTTGCGTCACACGCAAACTTGAGATTTATCCGAGTCCTGGCCAGATAATGATGATCAGCGTACCTGCCAGCGTCAGCAGCACGTTGGCGATCGCGTACGTGCCTGCATAGCCCAGCGCCGGGATGTTGCTGCGCGCGGTGTCGCTGATGATCTCCATCGCCGGTGCGCAGGTGCGCGCGCCCATCATCGCGCCGAAGAGCAGGGCGCGGTTCATGCGCAGCACGTAGGCGCCGAAGAGGAAACAGATCACCACCGGTACCAGGCTGACGATAAGTCCGGAAACCAACATTTGCCAGCCGACCGCGCCCAGGCCGTTGCCAATGCCGCTCCCGGCGCTTAAGCCGACACCCGCCATAAAGACCATCAGACCGAACTCTTTCACCATATTCAGCGCCCCCTGAGGGATATAGCCGAAGGTGGGATGGTTCGCTCGCAGGAAGCCCAGCATGATCCCGGCGAACAGCAGACCGGCTGCGTTACCAATGCCGAAGCTAAAGTTGCTGAACTGGAAGGTGATCATCCCGATCATCAGGCCGACAATGAAGAAGGCGCAGAAGGCTAACAGGTCCGTCACCTGGCTGTGGATCGAGATAAAGCCGATACGGTCGGCAACGGTTTTAACCCGTCGGGCATCGCCGCTGACCTGCAACACATCGCCTTTATTGAGCACCACGTTATCGTCGATAGGCATTTCAATCTGGCTGCGGATCACGCGGTTGAGGAAACAACCGTGGTCGGTCAGCTTCAGCTGTGCCAGACGGCGGCCCACGGCGTTGTGGTTTTTCACCACAATCTCTTCGGTGACGATACGCATGTCCAGCAGGTCGCGGTCAAACACCTCTTTCCCGTTGCGGAAGCTCGGATCGAGACGCGCGTGGGCGTCCGGGTAGCCAACAAGGGCGATGTCATCGCCCATCTGGAGCACCGCGTCACCGTCCGGGTTTGCCAGAATGCCGTTACGACGGATACGTTCGATGTAGCAGCCGGTCTGACGGTAGATCCCCAGCTCGCGCAGGTTTTTCCCGTCGGTCCAGGCAACCAGCTCTGGCCCGACGCGATAGGCGCGGATCACCGGCAGGTAAACTTTACGTTTGGAGTCCGTGTCCAGGCCGCGCTCGCGGGCGATAGTCTGGGCGCTGGTCTGGAGATCCTGATGCTGAAGTTTTGGCAGATAGCGCGCGCCAACAATCAGGCTCACCAGACCAATCAGATAGGTCAGGGCATAGCCCAGACTCAGGTTGTCCAGCGCGGAGGAAAGCTGCGTGCCTGCCATGCCAGAATGACGAAGCGTATCCCCCGCGCCGACAAGCACCGGCGTGGAGGTCATCGAGCCTGCCAGCATACCGGCCGTTAAGCCGATGTCCCAGCCAAACAATTTGCCCAGCCCTAACGCAATCAGCAGGGCGCTGCCGACCATCACCAGCGCCAGCATCAGGTAATTTTTGCCGTCTCGGAAGAAAATGGAAAAAAAGTTCGGACCGGCTTCCACGCCTACGCAAAAAATAAACAGCATGAAACCTAAGTTAAGCGCGTCCGTGTTAATACTGAAATGTTGTTGACCTAATAACAGGGAGACGACTAAAACGCCAATGGAATTACCAAGTTGAACTGAACCCAGGCGTAATTTACCCAGACAAAGGCCCAGCGCCAGTACCACAAATAATAACAGGATGTAATTCCCATTTAACAAGTCTGCGACGTTTATATTCACGGAGGCTAACTTCTTGTTTACCAGTAAGTTGTTGAATGAAAGGACTATTTGGGCTACTGTTTTCAGAGTCAGGGAATCACTTTGCATCTCCCTGCTTCCTGATAAATACCCTAAACACTAGCAGTCGGTTAGTTTAATCGTAATAGCTACCGACAGCCACCTATTATCGCACGACTTTTGTGCGTGCTTTGGCAAGGATTGCCGCATTGCTTTATCTGACTGGGCGTCCACCGGACGATTTTTGTATTTGATAGAGATAAGTCAGGAGGATAGTTTGAACTTTAAACGAAACTGGGCTGGCGTAATCAGCTGTTTTTTGCTGTTTACGGTCGTTTGCATGTCGCTCGCTTTTAACGTGAAAGGCGCCTTCAGAGCGTCCGGTCATCCCGAGCTGGGCCTGTTGTTCTTCATCCTGCCGGGGGTAGTCGCTGGTTTTCTCTCGCGTAAAGGCGAGGTGGTGATGCCGCTTATTGGGGCAATGCTTGCGGCCCCGCTCTGTCTGCTTCTGATGCGCGTGCTGTTTCTCTCGTCGAGAAGCGTCTGGCAGGAAGTGGCGTGGCTACTGAGTGGCGTTTTCTGGTGTGCGCTGGGCGCGCTCTGTTTCTTATTTACGCGCAGCCTGCTGCAACAGCGGAAGCACCGTAAATAAAAACGCCCTCAGGGTGAGGGCGTCTTCGCATTACTGAGCCGCAAACAGGCCCAGGTGTTCTTTGGCGTAGGCTTCAAAATCGGTGCAGCCGCCAATGTGTTTCTGATCGAGGAAGATCTGCGGCACGGTTTCAACCGGTTTACCCACGGTTTTTTCCAGATCGGCTTTAGTGATGCCTTCCGCGTGGATATCCACGTAACGGAAGTTGAAATCATCACGTTCTTCAGTCAGTTTCTCTGCCAGCTCTTTCGCGCGTACACAGTAAGGGCATCCTGGACGACCAAAAATTACTGCAAACATTTCTCTCTCCTCAAAAAACAAGCCTGACGGCGAATAGCGCCTATAGTGCACGATAACCTGCCGTCATGGAAAGAAGGTTTCACCTGTCACTTTGATACAGTCAGGCTATGTTTCGCCAATTACATCAGGTGGATCATTGCCTATACTGGCTGCCATACGTTTTACGCAACACAAAGAGAGACAAAATGACGCCAACCATTGACCTGCTTCGTTCCCACCGTTCCATTCGCCATTTCACCGATGAGCCGATTACCCAGGCGCAGCGGGAGGCGATCATCGACAGCGCAAGAGGCACCTCCAGCTCCAGCTTTTTGCAGTGCAGCTCCATTATCCGCATTACCGATCCGGCGATGCGTGAGCAGCTGGTAACGCTGACGGGCGGACAAAAGCACGTTGCCCAGGCGGCTGAGTTCTGGGTGTTCTGCGCCGATTTTAACCGTCACCTGCAAATCTGCCCCGAGGCCGAGCTGGGGCTGGCGGAACAGCTGCTGCTGGGCGTGGTGGATACGGCGCTGATGGCGCAAAACGCGTTCACGGCGGCGGAATCGCTGGGGCTTGGCGGCGTCTATATTGGCGGGCTGCGTAACAACATCGAAAGCGTGACGGAACTGCTGAAGCTGCCGAAACACGTGCTGCCGCTGTTTGGTCTGTGCCTCGGCTGGCCGGCGGATAACCCGGATCTGAAGCCGCGCATTCCTGCTGCGATGCTGGTGCATGAAAACCACTACCAGCCGGTCGACCAGGACGTTCTGCATCAATACGATGAAGAGCTGGCGAACTACTATCTGACGCGCGACAGCAACAACCGCCGCGACACCTGGAGCGACCATATTCGTCGCACCATCATCAAGGAGAACCGCCCGTTCATTCTCGACTACCTGCACAAACAGGGCTGGGCAACGCGATAGTCCATTCCTTCTGCGCCTCGTGTATGATAGGCAGGCTTTTACCATGTCTTTAGAGAGGTGCAGGGTGAAAATTGCCATATTGTCCCGGGATGGAACGCTCTATTCATGTAAACGCCTGCGAGAAGCGGCGGTGAAACGCGGACATCAGGTTGAGATCCTCGATCCGATGTCCTGCTATATGAACATCGACCCTGCGGCGTCGTCGATTCATTACAAAGGCCGCAAACTCCCGCATTTTGATGCGGTAATTCCCCGCATTGGCTCCCAGATTACCTATTACGGTACGGCTGCGCTGCGCCAGTTTGAAATGCTGGGTAGCTATCCGCTCAACGAGTCCGTGGCGATCTCCCGCGCCCGCGATAAGCTGCGCTCGCTGCAACTGCTGGCGCGCCAGGGAATCGATCTGCCCGTCACCGGGATTGCCCACTCCCCGGACGACACCAGCGATTTAATCGACATGGTGGGCGGTGCGCCGCTTGTCATTAAGCTGGTGGAAGGCACGCAGGGTATTGGGGTGGTACTGGCGGAGACGCGTCAGGCGGCGGAAAGCGTGATCGACGCGTTTCGCGGTCTGAATGCCCATATTCTGGTGCAGGAGTATATTAAAGAGGCCAACGGGTGCGACATCCGCTGCTTTGTGGTGGGCGATGAAGTGGTGGCCGCCATTGAGCGGCAGGCGAAAGAGGGCGACTTCCGCTCTAACCTGCACCGCGGCGGTATCGCGCGGGTGGCCCTTATCAGCGAGCGCGAGCGCGAGATTGCGGTGAAAGCGGCGCAGACGCTGGGCCTGGACGTGGCGGGGGTCGATCTGCTGCGTGCCGGGCGCGGGCCGCTGGTGATGGAAGTCAACGCCTCGCCGGGGCTGGAAGGGGTGGAAAAAACCACAGGCGTCGATATTGCAGGTAAAATGATCGCATGGATTGAACGCCATGCGACGCCGGGATTTTGCCTGAAAACGGGCGGTTAAATGGATCGGCGCGCACTTTTTGCGTAATCTGGACAACGTTTTTATTTAAGAGGCTGCACAGCGATGGATTTACAGGTCGTACCTACACTGGATACGTTACGTCAATGGCTCGATGATGCCGGTATTACTTTTTTCGAATGCGACTCCTGCCAGGCGCTGCATCTGCCTCATATGCAAAATTTCGACGGCATTTTCGATGCCAAAATCGATCTGATTAACGACGTGATCCTGTTCTCGGCGCTGGCCGAAGTTAAGCCGTCCGCGCTGCTGGCGCTGGCGTCTGATCTGTCAGCGATCAACGCCAGTTCTTTGACGGTGAAAGCGTTTCTCGACATACAGGATGATAATCTGCCAAAGCTGGTGGTTTGCCAGTCTTTATTCTCCGGCGCGGGGCTCTCCTTCAAGCAGTTCGCCTGGTTTATGCGCCTGAGCGAAGAGCAAATTTCCATGGTCATGATGGAAGCCAACGCACATCACCTGCTGTATAGCGCGGAAGATGACGCCGAGAATAATGATGCATCTCCCAATTTTCTCCACTAAGCCTGTCTGACTTTTACGCAGTCGCTGCCAGAGCGGCTGCATAACACCGTTTTTTCTGCTGCTTTTAACCTTTCTTTAAAGAGTTTTTCACCTCCTCTCCGGCCGTTTCGGCTTATCACGTAGACATAATCTGCATAAAAAATTGATAAAAGGCGTTTTTTCGTCTGGGCTATAGCCGGAGACACGGGCTACAGTTATTCTTGCGGTGCTTAAAAAAGCGAGCGGAACCTGCCGGAATGAGGGGGGTATTTTATTTCGGGCAGAGCGACAAACTATGCATGATTATTGCATATCTTCAGGCTGCACAGTTTTGGTTCGTTTGTTAACGAGCTTTCAGAAGGAATAACAATATGATCGCCTTGAATAAAAAATGGTTATCGGGTCTGGTTGCGGGTGCGCTGATGGCCGTCTCTGCCGGCACGCTCGCTGCGGAACAAAAAACGCTGCACGTCTATAACTGGTCTGACTATATTGCGCCGGACACCGTCGCGAATTTTGAAAAAGAGACCGGCATTAAGGTTGTCTACGACGTATTCGATTCCAACGAAGTGCTGGAAGGCAAACTGATGGCGGGCAGCACCGGCTTTGACCTGGTGGTGCCGTCGGCAAGCTTCCTGGAGCGTCAGCTGACCGCCGGTGTCTTCCAGCCGCTGGACAAGAGCAAATTACCGAACTGGAAAAACCTCGATCCGGACGTGCTGAAGCTGGTGGCGAAGCACGATCCGGAGAATAAATACGCGATGCCTTACCTGTGGGCGACCACCGGTATTGGCTATAACGTGGATAAAGTCAAAGCGGCGCTGGGCCCGGACGTCAAGCTGGACAGCTGGGACGTTGTGCTGAAGCCGGAAAACCTCGAGAAGCTGAAAAGCTGCGGCGTCTCTTTCCTCGATGCGCCGGAAGAGATTTTTGCCACCGTGCTTAACTATCTCGGCAAAGATCCAAACAGCAGCAAGGCCGACGACTACACCGGTCCGGCGACCGACCTGCTCCTGAAGCTGCGTCCGAATATTCGCTACTTCCACTCTTCTCAGTACATCAACGACCTGGCTAACGGGGATATCTGCGTGGCCATCGGCTGGGCGGGCGACGTCTGGCAGGCGGCGAACCGCGCGAAAGAGGCGAAAAACGGCGTGAATGTTTCCTACTTCATTCCGAAGGAGGGGGCGCTGGCGTTCTTCGACGTCTTCGCGATGCCGGCTGATGCGAAAAACAAAGAGGAAGCGTATCAGTTCCTCAACTATCTGATGCGTCCGGACGTGATTGCCCACATCAGCGACCATGTCTACTACGCCAACGGTAACAAGGCCTCCGTGCCGCTGGTGAGCGAAGAAATCCGCAATAATCCGGCGATCTATCCGCCAGCCGATGTGTTTGCCAAGCTGTTCACCCTGAAAGTGCAGGAACCAAAAATTGACCGTGTGCGTACCCGCGCGTGGACGAAGGTGAAAAGCGGTAAGTAACGGCGTTTGATATCGTTGCCCGGTGGCGCTGTCGCTTACCGGGCCGACAGATCCCGTAGGCCGGGCAAGCGTTAGCGCCGCCCGGCGATGCGCACCCTGACGGTGCGTTTGCACCAGTGTTGATCTATGCCGGAGAGCACCCCGTGAATGACACGATCCCCCGCCCGCAGGCGAAAGTCCGTAAAGCGCTGACCCCGCTTCTTGAAATTCGTAACCTCACCAAATCCTTCGACGGCCAGCATGCCGTGGACGATGTCAGCCTGACGATCTACAAAGGTGAAATTTTTGCTTTGCTCGGCGCATCGGGCTGCGGCAAATCGACCCTGCTGCGCATGCTGGCAGGCTTTGAACAGCCTACCGCCGGGCAGATCGTGCTGGATGGGGTAGACCTCTCCAGCGTGCCGCCGTACCAGCGGCCCATAAACATGATGTTCCAGTCCTATGCCCTGTTCCCGCACATGACCGTTGAGCAGAATATCGCCTTTGGCCTGAAGCAGGACAAGCTGCCGAAAGCCGAAATCACCGCGCGCGTGGCGGAGATGCTGAGCTTGGTGCATATGCAGGAGTTTGCGAAGCGTAAGCCGCATCAGCTTTCCGGCGGCCAGCGTCAGCGCGTGGCGCTGGCAAGAAGTCTGGCGAAGCGTCCAAAATTATTACTGCTCGACGAGCCGATGGGTGCGCTGGACAAAAAGCTGCGCGACCGGATGCAGCTGGAAGTGGTGGATATCCTTGAGCGCGTGGGGGTGACGTGCGTGATGGTGACCCACGACCAGGAAGAGGCGATGACCATGGCCGGGCGTATTGCGATCATGAATCGCGGTAAGTTCGTACAGATCGGCGAGCCGGAAGAGATCTACGAACACCCGACAACCCGCTACAGCGCGGAATTCATCGGCTCGGTGAACGTCTTCGAAGGGCTGCTGAAGGAACGCCAGGAAGACGGTCTGGTGATTGAATCGCCGGGGCTGGTGCACCCGCTGAAGGTTGATTCTGATAACTCCGTGGTCGACAACGTGCCGGTTTACGTTGCCCTGCGCCCGGAAAAAATCATGCTTTGCGATGAGCCGCCCGCCGATGGCTATAACTTTGCCGTGGGCGAAGTGGTGCACATTGCCTATCTCGGCGATCTGTCGATTTACCATGTGCGCCTGAAAAGCGGCCAGATGCTCAGCGCCCAGTTACAGAACGAACACCGGTATCGCAAGGGACAGCCAACCTGGGGCGACGAAGTGAGCCTCTGCTGGGATGCGGACAGTTGCGTAGTCCTGACGGTATAAGGAGCGGTCATGAGCACACTTGAACCTCCAGCCCGCGTCAAAAAACCGGGCGGTTTCGCGCTCTGGCTGGCGCGCATGCAGATGGCGCATGGCCGCAAGCTGGTCATCGCCATGCCCTATATCTGGCTGATCCTGCTGTTTCTGCTGCCGTTCCTGATCGTCTTTAAGATCAGCCTGGCGGAGATGGCGCGGGCGATCCCACCGTATACCGATCTGTGGGAGTGGGCCGACGGACAGCTGACGCTGACCGTAAACCTCGGTAATTTCCTGCAACTGACCGACGATCCGCTCTATTTCGAAGCCTATTTACAGTCGTTACAGGTTGCGGCTATTTCTACGATCTGCTGCTTGTTGATGGGCTACCCGCTGGCGTGGGCAGTGGCGCACAGCAAGCCGTCGACGCGAAATATTTTACTGCTGTTGGTCATTTTACCGTCGTGGACGTCGTTCCTGATCCGCGTGTACGCGTGGATGGGGATCCTGAAGAATAACGGCATACTGAATAACTTCCTGCTGTGGCTTGGGGTCATCGACCAGCCGCTGACGATCCTGCACACCAACCTTGCGGTCTATATCGGGATTGTCTATGCCTATCTGCCGTTTATGGTGCTGCCGATCTATACGGCGCTGACGCGAATCGATTACTCGCTGGTGGAAGCCTCGCTGGATCTCGGCGCACGCCCGTTGAAGACTTTCTTCAGCGTCATTGTGCCGCTCACCAAAGGCGGGATCATCGCCGGATCGATGCTGGTATTTATCCCGGCGGTCGGGGAGTTTGTGATCCCGGAACTGCTCGGCGGCCCGGACAGTATCATGATTGGCCGCGTGCTGTGGCAGGAGTTCTTCAATAACCGCGACTGGCCGGTGGCCTCGGCGGTGGCGATCGTCATGTTACTGCTGCTGATCGTGCCGATCATGTGGTTCCACAAACATCAGCAGAAACAGATGGGAGACCACGGATGAACAACTTACCGGTAGTACGCTCCCCGTGGCGAATTGCGATCCTGATGATCGGCTTTACCTTCCTGTATGCGCCAATGCTGATGCTGGTGATCTACTCGTTCAACAGCTCTAAGCTGGTCACCGTCTGGGCGGGCTGGTCCACGCGCTGGTACAGCGAGCTGTTCCACGATGATGCGATGATGAGCGCGGTGGGGCTGAGCCTGACCATTGCGGCGCTGGCGGCGACGATGGCCTGCGTGCTGGGCACGATTGCCGCGCTGGTGATGGTGCGCTTTGGCCGTTTCCGCGGGGCGAATGGTTTCGCGTTTATGATCACCGCCCCGCTGGTTATGCCGGACGTCATCACCGGCCTGTCGCTACTGCTGCTGTTTGTCGCGCTGGCGCACGCCATCGGCTGGCCAGCGGATCGCGGGATGCTCACCATCTGGCTGGCACATGTCACCTTCTGTACGGCGTATGTGGCGGTGGTGATCTCCTCGCGGCTGCGCGAGCTGGATCGCTCCATTGAAGAGGCGGCGATGGATCTCGGCGCAACGCCGCTGAAGGTCTTTTTCATCATCACGCTGCCGATGATTATGCCGGCGGTGATCTCCGGCTGGCTGCTGGCGTTCACGCTCTCGCTCGACGATCTGGTTATCGCCAGCTTTGTGTCGGGGCCGGGCGCGACGACGCTGCCGATGCTGGTCTTCTCCAGCGTGCGGATGGGGGTGAATCCGGAGATCAACGCCCTGGCGTCCATCATCCTTGGCGTGGTCGGAATTGTCGGATTTATCGCCTGGTATTTGATGGCGCGCGCGGAAAAACAGCGTGTGCGCGATATCCAGCGTGCAAGACGCGGCTGAAGGAATTACTATTTCCAGTGATGTGCCGCGTATGACGCGGCACTGTTTTTCAGGGAAGTAAAAACATTGGGATTCTTACAAAAAACACGTCATTCGCACGCTCGTCCGAACGTCCCTGCACTGGTGCAGGTGGCGGCGCTCGCCATTATTATGATCCGCTGCCTGGATGTGCTGATGATAATGAACACGCTGGGTCCGCGCGGAATGGGGGAATTTATTCACCGCAGCGCGCAGACGTGGAATCTGACGCTGGTGTTTCTCAGCAGCCTGATGCTGGTGTTTATTGAGATCTACTGTGCGTTCTCGCTGGTGAAAGGACGTAACTGGGCGCGCTGGGTGTATCTGCTGACGCAGATCACCGCCGCCAGCTACCTGTGGGCCGCCTCGCTGGGCTATGGCTATCCGGAGCTGTTCAGCATACCCGGTGAGTCGCGACGTGAGATTTTCCATTCACTGGTGATGCAAAAACTGCCGGATATGCTGGTGCTCTGCCTGCTTTATCTCCCGGCTTCCAGTCGGCGGTTCTTCCGCCTGCAATAATGTGTATAATCGCAGCCCTCGTGTTTCTTAAGGTTTTCATATGCAGTGCGCACTCTACGACGCCGGACGCTGCCGCTCCTGTCAGTGGATAGAACAGCCGGTCTCTCAACAACTCACCGCCAAAATGGTCGACCTGCAACAGCTGCTGGCAGCACACGCGGTGGGCGAGTGGTGCGCACCCGTCAGCGGCCCGGAGCAGGGCTTTCGCAATAAAGCCAAAATGGTGGTCAGCGGCAGCGTTGAAAAGCCGCTGCTGGGGATGCTGCACCGCGACGGCACGCCGGAAGATCTCACCGGCTGTCCGCTGTATCCCGCCTCGTTTGAGCCGGTGTTTAGCGCGCTGAAACCATTTATCGCCCGGGCGGGGTTAACGCCCTATAACGTTGCCCGCAGGCGCGGCGAGCTGAAATACCTTCTGCTGACCGAAAGCCAAATCGACGGCGGGATGATGCTGCGCTTTGTGCTGCGTTCGGAAACCAAGCTGGAGCAGTTGCGCGCAGCGCTTCCAGGGTTGCAGGAACAGCTTCCGCAGCTCAAGGTTATCACCGCAAATATTCAGCCGGTGCATATGGCGATCATGGAAGGGGAGAAAGAGATCTTCTTCACCGAACAGCATGCGCTGGCTGAAAACTTCAACGGCGTGCCGCTGTGGATCCGTCCGCAAAGCTTCTTCCAGACTAACCCCACCGTCGCCAGCGCGCTGTACGCCACCGCGCGCGACTGGGTGCGTGCGTTACAGGTTCATCACATGTGGGATCTGTTCTGCGGCGTCGGCGGCTTTGGCCTGCACTGTGCCACGCCAGACATGCAGCTCACCGGCATTGAGATCTCTGCCGAAGCGATTGCCTGCGCGAAGCAGTCCGCCGCGGAGCTGGGGCTGTCGAATCTGCACTTTCAGGCGCTGGACTCGACCCGGTTCGCCACAGGACAGGGCAACGTGCCGGAGCTGGTGCTGGTGAACCCGCCGCGCCGGGGCATCGGCCAGGCGCTCTGCGACTACCTGAGCCAGATGGCGCCGGAGTACATCGTCTACTCCAGCTGTAACGCGCAGACCATGGCGAAGGATATTGCCAGCCTGCCGGGCTACCGCATTGCGCGCGTTCAGCTTTTCGATATGTTCCCCCATACCGCCCATTATGAAGTGTTGACGTTGTTGGTGAAAACGCGTTAATCCTCAACATCGCCCGGTGGCGCTGCGCTTACCGGGCCTACGATCCGGAGTAGGCCGGGTAAGGCGTAGCCGCCACCCGGCTTTGTTTGCTCAACCCATGAATGCGACTCCCGCCTCTGTTTTAAGCCAGCGTGGCGCTTTCAACTGGTCGGCAAAATAGCCTGTCAGCTCACGTTGTTAACCAAAGCGTAGGCCGGGTAAGGCGAAGCCGCCACCCGGCATAAACCCCGCACAATCTTCAACAAAATGTGAACTCTTCCCCCGCTCGAAATCAGGTAAGCTTACGTCATAACAAATGATTGAAGGCTTACCCATGAAGCAGATCCTGCTGGTAGAAGATGACCACGATATCGCGGCACTCCTGCGTCTTAACCTGGAAGATGAAGGCTACGCCATTACCCACGAGCCCGACGGGGGCAACGCCTTACAGCGTCTTGAAACACAGCCGTGGGACGCGGTGATCCTCGATCTGATGCTGCCGAATGTTGATGGTCTGGAGATTTGCCGCCGTATCCGCCAGATGACCCGCTACCTGCCCATTATCATCATTAGCGCCCGCAGCAGTGAAACTGACCGTATTACCGGCCTGGAAACCGGGGCGGATGATTATCTGGCAAAACCTTTCTCGGTGCAGGAGCTGATTGCCCGCATTAAGGCGCTGTTTCGCCGTCAGCAGGCGATGGGCCAGGCGCAGACGGACGGCATTATTCAGGCGCACGGACTGACTATCGATCCGCTGGCGCGCACCGTGCGCCTTAACGGTCAACACGTCGATCTCACCCCGCGCGAATTTGAACTGCTCTATTTCTTTGCCCGCCATCCCGGAGAGGTCTTTTCGCGGCTGGCGCTGCTGGAGCAGGTGTGGGGGTATCAGCACGAAGGCTACGAACACACCGTCAACACCCACATTAACCGCCTGCGCATCAAAATAGAGAAAGATGCCGCCGAGCCGGAGATCGTTCGCACCGTCTGGGGCAAAGGCTACAAATTTGCGGAGCAGGATCATGATGCGTCGCTTTAGCATGAGCCAGCGCCTGACGCTGCTGTTTACGGCGTTACTGCTGCTCTGCGCCACCGTCGCCTGTGCGGTGCAGCTCTACAGTAGCATGCAGTACGGCAATGCGATGGTGCAGCGGCTCTCCGGCGGGCTGGCGCAGCAGATTGTGCAGCGGGAAGCGATTCTGGATGCGCAGGGCAGGGTGGATCGCAGCGCCTTAAAACCGCTGTTCGACCGGCTGATGACCTTTAATCCCAGCGTCGAGCTGTATGTTGTCTCGCCAGATGGCGATATCCTGGCCGATGCCGCCCCGCCGGGGCACATTCAGCGGCAAAAAATTGACCTCGCGCCGATACAGAATTTCCTGGGCGGGACGGTGATGCCGGTGTTTGGCGACGATCCCCGAAGCCAGAATAAGAAAGTCTTCAGCGCCACCCCGCTGCGACAGGACGGTGAGCTGAAGGGGTATCTGTACATTATTTTGCAGGGGGAGGAGTCCAACGCGCTGGCGGAGATGGCCTGGCACAAAGCGCTCTGGAGTACGGCGCTGTGGTCGATGCTGCTGGTGGCGCTGTTTGGTCTGCTGGCGGGGGTGTTGCTCTGGTACTGGGTGACGCGCCCGGTTAAACAGCTCACGCTGAACGTGGCCGGGCTGGAGCAGGACAGCATCAGCGCGATTAAGCAGCTGGCGGCCCAGCCGCTTGAGCCTGCCGGAGAGGATGAAGTGGCGATCCTGCGCAATACCTTTATCGAGCTGGCGCGCAAAATCACCTCTCAGTGGGATCGGCTGGCCGACAGCGACCGCCAGCGCCGGGAGTTTATCGCCAACATTTCCCACGACTTACGCACCCCGCTGACGTCGCTGCTGGGTTATCTGGAAACGCTGTCGCTGAAATCCGCCACGCTGTCGCCGCAAGAGCATCAGCAGTACCTCGCTACCGCGCTGCGTCAGGGGCAAAAGGTACGCCATATGTCGCAGCAGCTATTCGAGCTGGCGCGTCTTGAGCACGGCGGCATCAAGCCCCAGCGCGAGCGTTTTGCCATGGCTGAACTGATTTCCGACGTGGCGCAGAAGTTTGAACTCGCTGCCCGCACGCGTGAGTTAAATCTGCACATTGACGTGCCGGGTCCGCTGCCGCAGGTGTTCGCCGATGTCTCCATGATTGAACGGGTGGTGACGAATCTGCTGGATAATGCGATACGCCATACCCCAGCAGGCGGAGACATTCGTCTGGCGGTATGGCAGGAGAACGATCGGTTGCAGGTTGAAGTGGCCGACAGCGGAACGGGTGTTGATGTCGCATTACGGGACGATCTGTTCCAGCGACCGTCAGCGTTAAATCCGCAGGCCTCGCGGGAGCACCGGGGCGGGTTAGGGCTGTTAATCGTGAAAAGAATGCTGGAGCTGCACGGCGGGGGGATCAGGCTGATGGAGTCCGTGAGCGGGGCGCGGTTCAGGTTCTTTGTGCCGCTTTAAGAAATTGCCGGGTGGCGGCTTCGCCTTACCCGGCCTACAGACCACCCCCGTAGGCCAGGTCACCCGGCAAAAAAGGTTATTGCGGGAACCACTGCTCGCTGATTTTCTGGTATGTGCCGTCAGCTTTGATCGCTTTCAGCGCGCCGTTCAGTTTCTCGAGCAGGGCTTTGTTATCCGGACGTACCGCAATGCCGAGGCCAGTGCCGAAATACTGTGGATCGGTCACTTTCTCCGTCGCTGTCCCCAGCTGCGGGTTGGTTTTCAGCCACTCATTCACGACCGCGGTGTCGCCAAATACGCCATCGATACGGCCATTTTTCAGGTCGATAATGGCATTCTGGTAGCTGTCGTAGGCCACGGTTTTCACTTCAGGATGCTTGTCCTGGAGGTATTTCTGGTGCGTGGTGCCGTTCTCCATGCCGATGCGCTTGCCTTTCAGCTCGTCGAAAGATTTATAAGCTCCTTTTTTCGCAATCACCACCGCAGAGTTCGCGTAGTACGGGTCGGTGAACGCGACCTGCTTGCTGCGCTCTGGCGTGATGTCCATGCCGGAGATCACCGCGTCGTACTTTTTAAATTTCAGGGACGGGATCAGGCTGTCAAACGCGTGGTTAGTAAAGGTGCAGTCGGCCTGCATCTGCTTGCACAGCGCTTTCGCCAGGTCGATGTCGAAGCCGACGATCTGGTTGCTGGCATCCAGCGATTCAAACGGCGGATAGGTGGCAGAAACGCCGAAATTGATTTTATCGGCGGCGGATGCGCCAGCGGCGAAGGTTGCGAGTAATGCGGCCAGAACTAACTTTTTCATTGTAATGCTCCCGTCTGTCTTTTCATTATGCGCCGTGTCTGCGGCATGGATGTACAATGCCACTCAATGAATTTATATGCAATAAATATGATTAAATATTATTTCATGCATAAAAAAATGCGGATAACCCATCAGGTTACCCGCACCGTAACAACAGCTTTATGCATTAAGTCGATTAATTTCTGCGCTCAAACGCCAGCGCCTTACGCTCGATAAGACGCATCATCAGGGTCAGCAGACCGTTGACCACCAGATAGACCAGACCCGCCGCACCGAACACCATTACGTCGTAGGTGCGTCCGTACAGCAGCTGTCCGTGGCCCATCACTTCCATCAGGGTGATGGTGTAGGCCAGAGAGGTACTTTTGAACACCAGAACGACTTCGTTGGAATAGGAAGAGAGCGCGCGCTTAAAGGCATAAGGCAGCAGGATCGCCAGCGTATCCTTCTTGCTCATGCCCAGCGCTCCGCAGGACTGCCACTGGCCTTCCGGGATCGCGCGGATCGCACCGTAGAACAACTGCGTGGTATAGGCCGCGCTGTTCAGGGAGAGGGCAATCAGGGCGCAGAGCCATGGCTCAGAGAGCAGATGCCAGATAACCGGATATTCCTGTAACGACGGGAACTGGCCCGGGCCGTAGTAAATCAGGAAGATCTGCACCAGCAGCGGCGTACCGGTAAAGAGCGTAATGTAGCCACGGACAATCCACACCAGTACCGGCGTTTTCAGCGTCAGGACGATGGTGAAGATCAGCGCCAGGATCAGCGCCACGATGATAGACGCGACGGTCAGCGTCAGGCTGGTGTGCAGCCCTTTCATCAGTTCGGGTAAATAATCCAGCATCAGCCTGGTCTCCGTTCAAAACGCGTTGCGCGCAGGTCAATACGCTTAAGAACGTACTGGCTCAGCAACGTGATCACCAGGTAGATCGCCGCCGCCACAATGTACCAGGTAAACGGCTCCTGCGTACGGGTGGCGATACTTTTGGTTTGCAACATCAAATCGTTCACGCTGATCAGGCTTACCAGCGCGGTATCTTTCAGCAGCACCAGCCACTGATTACCCAGCCCTGGCAGGGCATGACGCCACATCTGCGGCATCACCAGGCGGAAGAAGATCGCCGCTTTCGACAGGCCCAGCGCCTGACCGGATTCCCACTGACCCTGCGGCACCGCTTTCAGCGCGCCGCGCAGCGTTTGTGACGCATAGGCTGAATAGAGCAGGGAGAGCGCAATCACGCCGCACAGGAACGGGCTGACGTCGAAATTCTCGATCTGCATCTGCACCGGGATTTGCGCAAAGCCAAGATGAATCGTGAAGCCGTCCGACAGTGTTAACAGCAGCTGTGAGGAACCGAAATAGATAAACAGGACCACCAGAATTTCCGGCAGTCCACGCAGCACAGTCACCAGCGCTGAACCGAGCCATGCGACAGGGCGCCACTTAACGGACTCCCACACCGCAAAGAACATCGCCAGTACGAGGCCGATAATCAGTGCACA
Source organism: Enterobacter cloacae complex sp. IR5403 (assembly GCF_049238705.1). Classification (NCBI taxonomy): domain Bacteria; kingdom Pseudomonadati; phylum Pseudomonadota; class Gammaproteobacteria; order Enterobacterales; family Enterobacteriaceae; genus Enterobacter; species Enterobacter cloacae complex sp. IR5403. The sequence continues at coordinate 119,916 of NZ_JBMKHP010000011.1, forward strand.
AACGGCAAGGCCGACGGTCATCCCGGCGGCGCTTGCTAAAGGAAAAATTTCATTCATCAGGAATTACTTCTGGAACCATTTTTTGTAGATGGTTTCGTAGGTGCCGTCTTTCTTCACTTTTTCCAGCGCAGCGTTGAATTTCTGCTGCAACTCGGTGTTGCCCTGACGTACGGCAATACCCAGACCTGTACCGAAATAGTCTTTATCGGTCACCTTGTCACCCACGGCGGCCAGCTTGTCGTTCGCTTTCAGCCATTCAGTCACGACAGCCGTGTCCCCGAACACCGCATCGATACGACCGTTTTGCAGGTCCAGCTTCGCATTCTGGTAGCTGTCATATGGCACGGTGGTGATTTCCGGGTGCTTATCCATGATGTATTTCTGGTGCGTGGTGCCGTTCTGCACGCCGACTTTCTTGCCTTTCAGCAGGTCAACGGAGGCGTATTTACCTTTCTGACCGATGAACAGGGCCGAGTTGTCATAGTAAGGGGTGGTGAACAGAACCTGCTTTTCACGCTCAGGCGTGATGTCCATACCGGCCATTACGGCGTCGATACGGCGGAACTTCAGGCTTGGGATCAGGCTGTCGAACGCCTGGTTGCTGAAGGTACAGGTCGCGTCGATCTCTTTACACAGGGCATTTGCCAGGTCCACGTCGAAGCCAACAATCTTGTTATTCGCATCAATGGATTCAAACGGAGGGTAGGACGCTTCAGTGGCGAAACGGATGGTCTGGGCTGCGGTAGCGGAAAGGCTGACGCTAGCAAGCAGCGCGGCAATCAATACTTTTTTCATTATAGTTTCCCTAACACATCAGTGTGATAAGTAGTTTTTGAAGGCATCGGTTTGCGGGTTAGTGAAGCAGTTCGCGTCACCCTGCTCAACGATATACCCGTTTTCCATATAGACCACGCGGCTGGCGGTTTTGCGCGCCACTTCCACCTCGTGGGTCACGATGACCTGGGTAATGTTGGTTTCCGCCAGCTCACGAATGATGCTCACGATCTGGGCGGTAATTTCCGGGTCCAGCGCCGCGGTCGGCTCGTCAAACAGCAGCACCGCAGGCTCCATCATCAGCGCACGGGCGATCGCCACACGCTGTTGCTGACCACCAGAGAGATGTAAAGGATACCGGTCGCTGTACGGTTTCAGACGCAGACGTTCCAGCAGCTTTTCCGCACGCGCCATCGCCTGGTCTTTGCTTAAGCCAAGCACGCGGCACGGGGCTTCAATCAGGTTTTGCACCACCGTCAGATGCGGCCAGAGATTGTATTGCTGGAAAACCATGCCCACGTTTTGACGCAGTTCACGAATCGCTTTATCAGACGGGGTTTTCGCGAAGTCAAAATGATTACCGGCGATGGCCAGCGTCCCCGAACGGGGCATTTCAAGCAGATTAAGAACACGCAGAAGGGAGCTTTTTCCCGCGCCGCTTGGGCCGAGCAAAACCAGCGTTTCGCCCTCCGGGCAACTCAGCGTAATGTCGAACAGCGCCTGGTGTGCGCCGTAGAAGCAGTTAATGCCGTTTAGTTTAATACTCATCGGGGCAGTCTTTACTCATCCAGGCAAACTATAGCAATTGAGGCCGCAGATAGTACCGTTGACAGAATAGTTATGCAATATTTCTGCGTTAAAAGTTAAATATAACCCGTGTTTCCTCTTAAACATAGCACAAAATAGCGACGGGAAAGGGGGGCGAGTATAAATGTCGGCATTCCGCATGAAATGCCGGACATTTTACGGGGTTAACGTTTATTTAACGGATAGGTTAGCGGTTCTCGATCGACTGGCGAAGGGTGCCAGCCGGAGCATGAACGCTACCGCCAATGTAGCGCACATCGTCTATTGCCCAGCACTGGCCTTCACGGATCATCAGCACCTCATCCTGCCAGGTTTGCGTCCCCTGGGTTAGCTTCACGCGCAGGGGAATATTGCGTGCGTCGGTATTCGGAATGGTGGATGCGCTGGCGACGTCGGCGCTGTCCGGGAGCGTGGCGCGGCTGGAGAACGGATCGGATGACAGCAGGGCGTTATGCTGCGGATCGCGCGAAGCGTCGGTGAGCAGTTTCGCCAGATTATCGCTCAGATACGGGCGCAGGGCGGTCAGGTCATTACCGCGATGCTGAATACGGTAATCATAAAATTGTTGCGCCACGGCGTCCGGGCCACCCTCAATACAAGGGCCGCTGCGGGTTCCGATATCCTTAAAGGCTGGCGTGACCGGCGTTGTGCAGGCGCTGAGCACCAGCGCGCATGGCACTAAAAGCGTTAAAGCAGAGTAGCGCATGTTGATTTCCTTATTTATTAACTATCCTTTCAATCATAGCGTAACGAACCGATAATGCTGTCGCTAACGCATTGAACGCTAAAGAAGGAGAGAAAGTATGCAATTTTCAACAACGCCAACCCTGGAAGGTCAACCGATTACCGAGTACTGCGGCGTGGTCACCGGTGAGGCGATTCTGGGCGCGAACATATTCCGCGATTTCTTTGCCGGCATTCGGGATATCGTCGGGGGGCGTTCCGGCGCGTACGAGAAAGAGCTGCGTAAAGCGCGTGACATTGCGTTTAAGGAGCTGGGCGAGCAGGCCAAAGCGCTGGGCGCGGATGCGGTGGTAGGCATTGATATCGACTACGAAACGGTCGGGAAAGATGCCAGCATGCTGATGGTAAGCGTAAGCGGCACGGCGGTGAAAACCCGTCGATGAAGCGTTCGCTCTCAACCCTCCTGCTGGCGATGTTGCTGGCAGGATGCGCCTCGGAGGAGGGCATCATTGATAAAGGCGCGTACGAGCTGGATACGCGCCATCAGGCGCAGGCGGCCTACCCGCGTATAAAAGTGCTGGTTATTCACTACACCGCCGACGATTTCGACACCTCGCTTGCGACCCTGACCGATAAAAACGTCAGCTCTCACTATCTCATCCCCGCAAAGCCCCCCGCTCCGAAGGGCAAACCGCGTATCTGGCAGCTGGTCCCGGAGAGCGAGCTGGCCTGGCATGCGGGCATCAGCTTCTGGCGTGGCACCAACCGCATAAATGATACCTCCGTCGGCATTGAGCTGGAAAACCGCGGCTGGCGGAAAACCGATGGCGTGAAAACCTTTACCCCCTTCGAAGCGGGGCAAATTGCGGCGCTGATCCCGCTTGCCAGAGACATCATCGCCCGCTACGACATAAAACCGCAGAACGTGGTGGCACACTCGGATATCGCTCCGCAGCGCAAAGACGATCCTGGCCCGCTGTTTCCGTGGCGCGAGCTGGCGCAGCAGGGTATCGGGGCCTGGCCCGATCCGGCGCGGGTGAATTTTTATATCAACGGCCGACCGCATTATCAGCAGGTTGATACCGCAGCGCTGCTCGATCTGCTGGCGCGCTACGGTTACGAGGTGCCAGAAAACAGCACGCCCGCACAGCAAAAACGCATCATCATGGTTTTCCAGATGCATTTCCGTCCGCAGTTATGGAATGGCGTCGCGGATGTGGAAACCATGGCGATTGCCGAAGCACTTTTAGAGAAATACGGGCAGGGGTAAACCTTCGGATTACCCCCGAATGAGTATATTTTCTTAGGTTTCCATCAGATTAATCCTAAGTACAAACTCATTTCATTTTTAGTTAATTGACTTAAAATTATCCCGATTTAAGATGGACACATAGCGCGCTAAGTAATGTAGCGAATTAATTAAAAACTTTACTCTTTTATTTTTATTCTTGAAATTTTCATCAGGTAAAAATTTATGGTTCGGCGTAAACGCCGCGGCCATCTTATTTTAAAAAATCACATCTTGAATCGGGTATAACAATGTTAAGCATCTATGGAAAAAAATTACGTCCACAATATGAAATGGAAAGAATTATTTCTGCAACCGCAGGCGTTGAAGAAAAAACGTTAAAGAAATGGCAGAAAATTTCCACTTCTGATTCCGGGTACATTCATGTCATCGTCAGCGGCGAAGTTGAATTTCGACGTGAATCTGACGAACTGTGCATGTTCACCGTCACCGGGCAATGTCTTTTCGGTCTGTCGTCAATGTATTACAACGCCACCCATATGTACGGCCTTGTCCGGACGAATACGGTCGTTCGCTCGATCAAGAAAGAGGTCTTCGCTCAGCTGATGACCGAAAAAAATCTGTGGCCTGACCTGACTAAAGTCCTGTCCTGGTACATATGCCTGATGAGCAAACGTGATGATGTTCTGGTTGCCCGCAGTGCGTACTCTGTTGTCCGCGAATTTTTATATGAGATTAACGACCTGATTGTTCATCAGCAACGTGATATTAACGTTTATGATTACATTCAGGAATACACTAACCTCGCACGTAGCACCATTATCAAAATCCTCTCCGACCTGAAAAAAGGTCAATATATTGTGGTGGAAAAAGGACGACTGCTTAACCTCACCGCACTGCCTGAAAAATATTAATGCCTACTCCCGCCGTTCTCCTTTCTCACTCAAAGGAGAACGGTTATTTTCACTGTTCTTTACACCGGACTGAATATTATCCTGCGTTTCGTCAACTGGCGGCGCGGGTATTTTTCCTTGCGAATAATCTTGCTCCTGCTCTTTTAACGCCTGCTTAAATAATTCTGTTAATGATGACTCTTCACTGCCCGTGCTGGCGGGGGCGGTATCGTGCTCATGCGCCTCGGTTCCGGGTAAAGTATCCCGCGAGGTGTCGTGCGGCACCACGCCGTCGGGCGCCTGCTGCCAGTCGGCATCATCACTGTTGATCGGCAGATCCTGCATCGGTGGAACATCAACAGGCACTGGCGCAGCTTTAGGTTGTGGATGCGGGAACGGTTTACTCACGTACACGTAATGCATTTCCGAAAGCTGCGTTTCCGGTTTGGCAACGCTGGCGTTGACCGGTTCAGGCGCCGGGTGGCGCAGGTTCCAGTAGACGTGCATATACAGGCCGACAACCAGCATGGCGCAAAGCCCGACCAGCCATAACGCCGTTTTGCCGAATACGTTTTTCAGGCTGGGGAGGCGGTACGAAAACCAGACCGCTTCCCCGGTTGTATAGCTGCGCTGGGCCGCAAGACAGATGGTCGACATTAGGCTTTCTTCTCCTGCATTTTCGCGTCCGGGGTGGTGCGGGTGGCCTGAATCAGTACGCTCGGCGTGCTGTTGGTCACGCGCATCAGCTGCATCAGCGTATCTTCGCCGGGGATACCATCCACGTGCAGATGCATTTTTTGCTGGAACTCGCGGGTGCGTTTCATCATCTCTGCGGTCCAGATCCGGGCATGCGTTTCAGGCTGGTTCAGCGCCAGGCTTAATTGCTGATCCAGCCAGGCCATGTCTTTGCTGTCGCTGGCAGCGCCGATCGCGTCTTTACCTTCCGGTGTCAGGCGGTGCAGCTGGGTGAAGTTGCCGGTCGCGTGCCGGTTAAACCAGCTGCGGCTCACCTGCCAGGTCCGGTTATTCATTAACAGGTCAATGGACGTCTCTCCGACCCTGGCGACCACCGCATAGTTAAGATGGTCGCTGGTTTTCAGTTCACTGACCCACGGATACCCTTCCTGCGCCAGCGTCTCTGGCGACGCGTTCCCCTGTTTACACATCAGGTTCACTTTGGCGGCGTTCTGGCACAGCGCATCTTCAGCCGAGGCGTCATACCCCCACATGAGATAAAGCTGATGCATCGCATCCGGCTGATTAACCATTTCGTTGTCGATAACCGGCACTACGGTTGCCTCAGGTTTTGGCGTCTGCTGTTTCCAGCTGACGGGCACCGGCAGCTGGAACGGCAGGCGCGCGCCGATCGACGAGGAAAAATACCAGCCGCAGGCGGCAAACAGTACAGACGCGAATAGCCCCACGGTCGCCAGGCGCTTACCGTGTTTTTGGGCGGGCAGGATCTCTCCCGCCGCCAGACGTAAATGGCGTGGGCTGACCTGCGCCGCGCGTTCCGTCCAGGCGGCGAGCATTGACAGGTGTGCCAGTTCGTTCAGTTTGCTGATGTTGCCTTTGGTCAGCGTGTGCATTTTGCGCACGCGGGCAGGCGGCAACGGCGAATGTTCACAGCCGTGCTCTTTACACTGCCCCTGCACATAGCTCAGGTATTCGCGGCAGGTGAGGGGGCGCAGGACATGATGGGTGTGCGTATATTCGCGCAGTTCAGGTTGCTTTAGCAGGCGTTCCTGATCCGCCGTGCCCGTCAGCACCACGGCGAGCCGGAAGTTCAGCTCCTGGGCGCGCGTGAGCAGCGTTCCCAGGACTTCACGGCAGCTCTCCTTCATGGCTTCGGAATGGGCGATCGTCAGCACTCTGGATTTTGCTTTCCCCTCCTGCCACTGGCGCAGGACGGCATCCACCGCCTGCATGCGATCTTTAATCGCTTTCGTTCCCGGGTTGAGTTTGTACAGCAGGCTACTGGCACTCAGTTTGGGAAACGCGTTGATGGCAAGAACGGTAGGGTTGCTGGCTTTCAGCGCGTCGATGAAGTGGCTCAGAAGCGGAGCATCGTCGCAAAAAAGCCCGATAATTCCCGCCAGCTGGGTTTTCTCTTTCAGCAGGTTGAACACGTCCTGATGATAAGGCACCAGAAAATCACTGGATAAACGGGTGATTGCCCTGAATGGCGGATTTTTAAAATTAAAGTGGCTCTGATACATAACGACTGACCGTCTCTGATTAGGAATAGCAACAGCAGCAGAAAGTAAGGTAAAGCCCATGAGCGGTCAATTTGCAGACAGGGTAAAAATATCCAGCTGGCCGCGCCTAACATCTGGATTTTATACGGTCAATATTTTTCTGTATGAAAGTTGGTGGCGAAGTCAGTGGTCGTATTTGCAACAGCTTATTACTATTTTCCTCCATATTGGCGCAGTATGACGCTGCTTATTTTTGCTTTGCTATAGGCCGGATAAAAAATGAGGTTCTCATTTCTTTCACGGTGGATAACGCCTTGTATTATGTTTGTGCTGCTCATTTTTAGCGGCCAGCAAGGGTATCTCACCTTAAAAGATTATAAAAAAGTTACGAATAAGTTGGCTAAATCTGATCTACAGCCGCTGAAAAAAACGCGCGAAGAGAAACCCTTCACGCTTTTTACGGCTGCCGTCCGTCAGGAGAACTTACCGGATGCGGCAAAAACCCCGCTGGCAGCGGAGATAGAGGGCATTGTGCGCAGTGATGACGCCTGGCTCTCCTTCGCTGTTATCAAAACCCCAGGCGGTCAGCGAAGCTACCGTGAGGGTGAACCTCTCGCCGGATTTAACGACGCATTTATTCAGGAAATAAACAAAGATAATGTGGTGGTTAATTATGAAGGTGCTACGCAGGTACTGGCGTTAAATAAACCGGACTATTTTAAGGGTGGCGTGGATAGCGGCCCGGTTACAAAATCGACGAAAGATGCTGGCGCAGACAGTTTGCATCTTGATGATTATCTGGTGTTAAAACCCATCATTGAAAAAGGCCGACTGGAAGGCTACAGGATAAATCCAAGGAATGCCTCCGCCTTTTACAGTCAGTCAGGTCTGGAAAAAGGCGATGTGGCGATTCAGGTTAACTCTGTCGATATGACCGATGAAGCAAAAGCGAAAAGCATTATTGCCAACTGGTCGAAAATGAAAGAAGCGGAGGTCGTCGTACGGCGTCACGCTCACCTTGAAAATATTCGGGTTAATGTTCTAAACAATTAACAAGTGTGCAGACATGAAAAAATTTCCCTGGGCGTGCGTGGCGCTGACCGCATTGTCGTTATATTCCAGTTCGCTGCTTGCAGCTAACTTTAGCGCGAGTTTTAAAAATACTGATATTCGCGAGTTTATCGATACGGTAGGTCGCAATCTCAACAAAACCATTCTGGTCGACCCGTCCGTCCAGGGAACCGTCTCGGTCCGAACCTACAACGTGCTGACGGAAGATGAGTACTACCAGTTCTTTCTGAGCGTGCTGGATCTCTATGGCCTGTCGGTGATCCCGATGGACAACGGCATGGTCAAAGTGGTGCGCTCAAGCGTGGCGCGTACCGCCGGTGCGCCGCTGGCTGACAGCAAGAACCCGGGCAAAGGTGACGAGATCATCACCCGCGTGGTGCGCATGGAAAACGTACCCGTTCGCGAACTGGCCCCGCTGCTGCGTCAGCTCAACGATGCCACCGGCATCGGGAACGTGGTGCACTTTGAGCCGTCCAACGTCCTGCTGTTAACCGGTAAAGCCTCGGTGGTGAACCGCCTGGTGGATCTGGTGCAGCGCGTCGATAAAGACGGCATTCAGCGCCGCGAAATCGTCCCGCTGCGCTTTGCCTCTGCCAAAGAGCTTTCGGAAATGTTGAATAACCTCAACAACGAAGAGCAGAAAGGACAGAACGCGCCGCAGCTGGCGACCAAGGTGGTGGCGGATGACGAAACCAACAGCCTGGTGATCAGCGGTTCGGAAGATGCGCGGGCGCGTACCCGTTCCCTTATCCATCAGCTGGATCGCGAGCAGAATAACGAGGGGAACACCCGCGTCTTCTACCTCAAATATGCCAGCGCCACCAAAGTGGTGCCGGTGCTGACCGGGATTGGCGAGCAGCTGAAAGACAAGCCGGGCGCGGCCAAAGCGAAAACCGCGAGCGCCTCAACCGACCTGAATATTACCGCCGACGAGTCAACCAACTCCCTGGTGATCACCGCGCAGCCTAACGTGATGAACTCCCTGGAGAAGGTGATCGACAAGCTGGATATTCGCCGTCCGCAGGTGCTGGTGGAAGCGATCATTGCCGAAGTGCAGGACGGCAACGGCCTGGATCTTGGGGTGCAGTGGACCAGCAAGCACGGCGGCGTGCAGTTTGGCTCAACCGGCCTGCCAATCAGCCAGATTAAAAATGGCACCATGAAGGGGGCGAGCTTCACTGGCCTGGCAACCGGCTTCTTCAACGGTGATTTCGGTGCGCTGATGACCGCGCTCTCTACCGACGGTAAAAACGACATCCTCTCCACGCCAAGCGTGGTCACGCTGGATAACAAAGAAGCGTCGTTCAACGTCGGTCAGGACGTGCCGGTGCTTTCCGGTTCGCAAACCACCAGCGGCGACAACGTGTTTAACTCCGTTGAGCGTAAAACCGTGGGGACCAAGCTGAAGATTGTGCCGCAAATCAACGATGGCGACATGATCCACCTGAAGATTGAGCAGGAAGTGTCCAGCGTTGACAACAGCGCGACGGAAGATTCCAGCCTCGGCCCAACCTTCAACACGCGCACGATCAATAACGAAGTGATGGTCCACAGTGGTCAGACGGTGGTGCTCGGCGGCCTGATGGAAAATGTGACCAAACAGTCGGTCTCCAAAGTGCCGCTGCTCGGCGATATCCCGCTGGTCGGTCAGCTGTTCCGCTACACCTCGCAGGATACCTCCAAACGCAACCTGATGGTGTTTATTCATACCACCGTCCTGCGTGACGACGACAACTACAGCGCAGCCTCGAAAGAAAAATATGACCAGATCCGGGTGCGCCAGATGCAGCGAGCGGAAGAGAAGAAGCTGGGCATTATTGAACCGACGGACAACGCAGTACTGCCAGCGTTCCCTGCCGCCAGCGCCGCACCCGCGAAAACCTCCGCGGCACGCAATCCGTTCAAAGAGTAAGGCGGAGGGATACCGTGGACGAACTGAGTAAAACCCTGTGTAGCAGTAACTACGCAAAAGATAACGGCGTTCTGCTTTACAACAATGACGTCTATATCCGTGAGGACACCCCGGCATTAGCACTGCTGGAGGTGCGCCGGGTGCTGGGACGCGCGTTCGTCCCGATCACCCTGGCGCCGGAAGCGTTTGACGAGATGCTGGCTAAAATCTGGCAGCAGAGCAGCGGCGTGTCGCAGCAGCTGGTGGACGATATGGACGCGGATATCGATCTGATGGCGTTAACCGAGGAGATCCCGGATAACGAAGATCTGCTCGATAACGACGAAAACTCGCCGGTGATCCGCCTGATCAACGCCATTCTCGGCGAGGCGGTGAAGGACGGCGCGTCGGATATTCATATCGAAACCTTCGAGCGCACCCTGAGCATTCGCTTTCGCGTTGACGGCGTGCTGCGCCCGGTGCTGCAACCGGCGCGTAAGCTCGCCCCGCTGCTGGTGTCGCGTATCAAGGTCATGTCGAAACTCGACATCGCCGAAAAACGTCTGCCGCAGGATGGCCGTATCTCTCTGCGCATCGGTCGCAAGGCTATCGACGTGCGTGTGTCGACCATTCCGTCCCAGTACGGCGAGCGCGTGGTGATGCGCCTGCTCGATAAAAGCAATCTCAAGCCCGACATCAACAAGCTGGGGCTGATTGATGAAGAGCTGGAGAAGCTGAAAGGGCTGATCGACCGCCCGCACGGGATCATCCTCGTTACCGGCCCGACGGGTTCCGGTAAAAGTACCACGCTGTACGCCATACTCTCGGCGCTGAACGGCCACGAACGCAACATTCTGACCGTGGAAGATCCGATTGAGTACGAGCTGGAAGGGGTGGGGCAGACGCAGGTTAACCCGCGCGTGGACATGACCTTTGCCCGCGGGCTGCGCGCCATTCTGCGTCAGGACCCGGACGTGGTGATGATCGGGGAAATTCGCGACGGTGAGACCGCCCAGATCGCGGTGCAGGCGTCGCTGACCGGTCACCTGGTGATGTCGACGCTGCACACCAACAGTGCCGCAGGGGCGATAACCCGTCTGCGGGATATGGGGCTGGAGTCGTTTTTAATCGGTTCATCGCTACTCGGTGTCATTGCCCAGCGTCTGGTGCGTCGGTTGTGTACGCACTGCCGCACCACCAGTCCGCTGGACGCCAATGAAAAAGCGCTGTTCAGCTTTATGGACGCGCCGCCAGAAGCGATTTACCGCGCGGTGGGGTGCGAACACTGCCGTCAGAGCGGCTATCAGGGCCGCGCCGGTATCCATGAATTTCTGGTGGTGGACAGCGCCATGCGCCGCGCCATCCATGAAGATAAGGACGAAATGTCCCTCGAAACGCAGCTCTTTAAGCAGGCCTACAGCCTGCGTGAAAACGGGTTGCTGAAGGTGATTAGCGGCGTGACGTCTCTGGAAGAAGTCATGCGCGTCACCGCCGAGCGTGGGGGGGATGCGTAATGGCTTTCTACGCCTGGACAGCGACGGATGCCGCGGGGAAAACCCAGCGCGGGACGTTACAGGCCGAGGGGCAGAAGCAGGTTCGCCAGTGGCTTCGCGAGCAAAAGCTGATACCCGTCAGCATCACCGAAACCCGCGAGGCGGCGGCAGGCGGGAAAGCGAAAACCGGGGCGAAGCTCTCCACCCCGGTACTGTCGATGTTTACCCGTCAGCTTTCGACGCTGGTCAACGCCGCGCTGCCGCTGGAGAGCGCGCTGAAGGCGATCTCAAAGCAAACGGAAGACAAAAAGCTGGCGGCGATGGTGGTGGAGATCCGCGAGAAGGTGGTGGAAGGCCACACCCTGTTCGATGCCTTCAGCCAGTTTCCGCGCACCTTCGACAAGCTTTACTGCACGCTGGTGATGGCCGGGGAGAAGACCGGTCACCTGGGCGACGTGCTGGAAAAGCTGGCGGAGTACAACGAGCAGCGCCAGAAGATGAAAAGCAAGCTGACGCAGGCAATGGTCTACCCGATAACCCTCACCGTGGTCGCCATCGCCGTTATCAGCATCCTGCTGGTGGCGGTGGTGCCGCAGGTGATTGAGCAGTTCACCCACATGAAGCAGCAGCTGCCGATCACCACCCGGACGCTGATTGCGGTCAGTGATTTCCTGCAAGCCTGGGGCATTTATATTGTGGGCATTCTGGGCGGCGGCTTTATCGGCTTCAAAACCTGGCTGAGGAATGCCAAAAACCGTTTTCGCTGGCACAGCTGGCTGGTGAACGGCTCGCCGATTAAAAAGCTGGTCTGCGCCATCAACAGCGCCCGCTATATCCGTACCCTGAGCATTTTGCAGGCCAGTAGCGTGCCGCTGCTGGAGGGGATGTATATCGCGATGGACGGTATCGAAAACCTCTATGCCCGGCAGGTGCTGGAGCAGGCCGCCGACACCGTGCGCCAGGGGGCGTCGCTGTATGCGGCGCTGGAACAGGCGAAATTATTCCCGCCCACCATGCTGTATATGATTGCCTCCGGCGAAGAGAGCGGGGAATTAGGTAATTTAATGGATCGCGCGGCGGAAAATCAGGAATCGGCCTTACAACATCGAATTACATTAACGCTGTCGGTCTTTGAACCGGCGCTGGTGGTATCCATGGCGACGATTGTTTTATTCATCGTGCTGTCAATATTACAACCGCTTCTGCAACTTAATAATATGGTAGGTTAAATCATGGCTTTAAAACGTAAAAACCTGGCTCGCCAGGCGGGCTTTACATTGCTCGAATTAATGGTGGTCATTGTTATTCTCGGCGTACTGGCGAGTATGGTGGTGCCAAATTTAATGGGCAATAAAGAAAAAGCCGATACGCAAAAAGCAACCAGCGATATTGTCGCGCTCGAAGGCTCGCTGGATATGTACAAGCTGGATAACCACCGCTACCCGACCACAGAGCAGGGGTTACAGGCGCTGGTGACCAAACCAGAAATCGCGCCAATCCCGAACGGCTACCGCACGGACGGCTATATCCGTCGCCTGCCGCAGGACCCCTGGGGCAATGATTATATTCTGGTGAGCCCGGGTGAACACGGCGCGGTGGACGTCTTCTCAGCCGGTCCGGACGGCGAAGCCAATACCGCCGATGACATTACCAACTGGTCTCTGGATAAGAAAGAGAAATAATGAAAAATCAACGCGGCTTTACGTTGCTGGAAATTATTCTGGCGCTGGTGATATTTGCCAGTTGCGCCATGATGGTGGTCTCCACCATTCCTTCGCGCAGCGGCGCGGATATATTTGGCCAGCAATTAAAAGCCCTCGTTGATTATGGTTCAGACCGTGCGGTGATGGACGGAAATATTGTCGGGCTGGTGATCACCACCGATAAATATCAGCTGGTGACGATCGCCGATAAAAATGGCGAGCGTCACTGGGTGCCGTTATCCGCGGGCCGGATTACCACCAAAGGTGATTTTCCGGAAGAGATGCACGTGTCGCTCTCGCCGCAGCGCCTGGCCGCGACGGTGACGTCCGAGCCGCAGGTGATCTTTTTACCGGACGGTGAAATCAGCCGGTTTACGCTGACGCTGCAAAGTTACGACAAACAGCACCATTTCCGCGTGGTGTCGCAAGGTGCGGCGCCGGTATCGGTAGAAAACGATGGCTAACGGCAACAAAAAGCAAAAGGGGATGACGCTGCTGGAGGTGATGGTCGCCCTGGTGATTTTCTCCACCGCCGCGCTGGCGCTGATGAACTCGGTCTCCCTGAACGTGCGTTTTACTCATGGCCTGGCCGATACCTTGCAGGCCAGTTGGGTGGCGGAAAACCAGCTGGCGGAAGCACAGCTCACGAAAACCGACTTCCCGGATGCTGAGCAGCAGGGGACGGAAATCATGGGCGGGCGCAGCTGGAACTGGCGTAAGCAGCGGGTGAAAACCGCCGACAACGTCTGGGCGAATACAATACGCGTGTATGCGGAAGGCGATGAGAGCCAGCCGGTTATTTCCCTGCGCATCATTCCGCCGGGAGAGAGCAAGTGAAGAAAACGCGACGCCAGCGCGGATTTACCCTGCTGGAGATCATGATTGCGCTGACTATCTTCGCGGTGATCAGCACCCTGGCCTGGCAAATTCTGGACGGCGCGATGCGTACCAGCTCGGCGACGGATGCCAGCGCCGCAAAGCTCAACCAGCTTCAGCGTGCCTGGAGTCTGATGGAGCGTGATTTTTTCCAGCTTCAGGCGCGCGCCCCGCGTAATGAGCCGGAGCTGTTTCGTCAGGAGGGCGATGCCCTTGAACTGACCACCCTGAATGGCGTGAGCGGAACGGTCCAGCTGGAGCGCGTGCGCTGGCGGCTGGAAGAGGGGCGTTTGTATCGCGACGTCTGGCCGGTCATTGACGGCCCGGCGGACGTTAAGCCTGACGAAGTGCCGATTGTCAGCGGCGTAAAATCATTGCAGTGGCGGTTTTATCGTCAGGGCTGGCTGACAGCCTGGCACGACGCCGCCCATCTGCCGGACGGCGTGGAGATTACGTTGACGATGGAAAACGGGGATACCTGGCGCTGGGTGTTCACCACGCCGGGTGATATGCCGGAGGTGGCCGCTGCCGCGGCGCCAGAGAAAGCCGCCGACGCGCCTGCGCCGACCCCGGATGCAGCGCCTGCGCCGGAGACCAGACCATGAAGCGGATCCGTCAACAACAGGGCGTCGCCCTGCTGGTGGTGCTGATTTTGCTGGTGATGATGTCGGCGCTGGCCGCCAAAATCAGCCAGCAGTTCTGCCGTAATTTGCAGAAAACGCATTATCAGGTAAGCCAGCAGCAGCTGCGCTGGGCGATGCAGGCCCAGGAAAAAGTGGTGAAGGACCGGTTACAGACCGACGCCAGCGGCGAGAGCAAGCCGCTGGCCCTGGACGGCGACTGGCATCAGCCGCTGGAGACGCAGGGTGAAGATTATACGGTCGTGAGCCAGGTGGAAGATGCGCAGGACTGCTTTAACGTCAACAACCTGTTGACCGCCGACGTCGCACCCCAGGGGCAAAGCGCTCCCGCGGTGGCGGAAAAACCGCGTAAAGAGCGGATTGTTGAACAACTCCTGACGGAAAGCGGCCTCAGCCCGGGCACGGCGGAGGCGGTCTATTTCCAGCTGGTGGATTATCTCGATGGCGACAGCACCACGGCGAAAGAGGGGGCCGAAAGCGATGCGTGGGCTGGCGTCGTGCCCGCGCGGCAACCGGCAAATCAGATGATGCGCAGCATCGCGGAAATCAAACTGCTGCCGGCGTTCCCTGTTACGGCGTATCCGAAGGTGAGCAAGCTGTTATGCGCGCTGCCGGACGCTGCCAGCAAGATCGATGTCAACACCCTGCAACCGGAACAGGCCGCCGTGCTGGCGGCCATGTTCCCGGGAAAACTCACGCGGGATGACGCCGTTCGCCTGCTGGATGCGCGTCCGGAATCGGGCTGGGAAAATATGGAAGCGTTCAGCAAAGCGCTGGAGCAGGCCTTCCCGCAGTTAAAAGACGATCTCCCGCAGGTGGCGGATCAATTTTCTATAAACAGCCGGTACTTCCGCGTGAATTACACCGGCAATACCGATGAATTAACGCTTCGCGTGGTCAGCCAGCTTCAGGTGAATAACGAAGCCGGTGAGATCGTGACGTGGCAGCGTCGTTACCGAATGATTGAATAAGAAAAGTAGAACGTTATGAAACAGGTACTTTTTGTTCGTCCCGACAGCCGCGAGGGCGGGAAAATAATGTGGTGTGAGTCCGGCAGCGAGCGCGTCGAGGTGGTCGACAGCCTGGAGATGCTGGCCGAACACCCCCTGGCTACGCGCGTTTGTCTCCTGTTGCCCGCCAGCGACATGATTTTCCGCCATTTTACGCTGCCGAAAAAGGTGGCTTCTCAGGCGATGGCCTTCTCGTGGATGGCGGAAGAGACGCTGATTGGCGACGTGGACAACCTCCACTGGACGGTACTCCACAAAAAAGGCGCCGACGTCGACGCTGTGGCCATTGACGCCTACCGCCTGCGCGCGGCATTAACCCGCTGTCAGGAGGCCGGATTAAACGTGATTCAGGCCCTGCCTGATGCCTGGCTCTTGCCCGTGACGGCAGGGGGCAGCACGCTGGTCGCGCAGGATGATGGCTACTGGCTGCGTTTATCGCCCCATGTGGCGGGTGAAATGGAGGCAGCCCTGCTGCCGCTGTTAATGCAGAAAGCCGGGGTCGGGGAAGTGTGGTGCTACGGCGATGCGCCTGCGAAGGTGCACGTTGACGTGCAGCATGCCTGGCAGCATCCGCTGGCGCTGATCCAGCCGCAGTGGCAAACCTGCCGCGTTAACCTGCTTCACGGTGAATTCAGCCTTAAGGCCGGTCATGGGCGGGCGGCGAAAAGTATGAAAGCGGCGATGGTGGCGGCGGGCGTGCTGTCTGTTGGTCTGCTGCTGGGGCCACGCATTGCGATGGCCTGGATGCTGGTGCAGCAGGAAAATCGGGTGCAGGAGGAGATCGTCCAGGTTTATCAGCACCATTTCCCCAGCATGCGTCAGCAGACCAATTTCAAATATCACTTTGGTCAAAGCCTGAAAAAACAGAGCAAGGGATTCTTTCTTCAGCTTGATGAGCTGGAGAAAGCCCGGCAGGCAGTCCCTGCGATGGAGATCGATCTGCTGGAATACGATGCGCAGCAAAACACCCTGACGCTCAGCGTCAGCGCGCAAAACCAGCCCGCGTTGCAGGCGTTTGTTAACCAGACCCGTGAGAATTTTGATTTTACCTTACAGCCTGTTTCAACAACCGAACCGTATACCGCCATGATCGCAGGGAAACATAAATGAAAGAGCGAATCGCGCAGCTGAAAGCGCGCTATCAGAATTACAGCGCCCGGGAAAAAATTATTTTAAAAATATGTGCCGTTGCCATTGTGGGGGCAGCGGTGTATTACACAGGAGTGATCCCCTTGGATAATATGATTCAAAATAGTAAATCGACGCTTAAAAGACAAAAAGAGACGCTTAACTGGATGCGCAGTGAAATTGATAAAAATCATCTTCAGGTCCAGTTAGTCAAAACGGATAACCCGCGTACGGTGGTCGAGAACAGCGCCCATGAAATTAACCTTTCACTGACGGATGTGCGCCAGGAGGGGCAAACTTTATCGTTCGTGGTGAATCGGGTGAATGTGTATGAATTAAAAAGCTGGCTGCGCGAAATTAATCAGACCTCCGGCGTGAGACTGCAAAAAATAAACCTCACGCCGGTTGACCACCTCAGCGACGTGAAAGCGCAGGTGCAGCTCACCTGGTCAAAAAACGCATGAATACCTTCGCGCTGATACGGGACGCCTGCCCGGTAGGGTTCCCGATAATGAGTGCGATCCTGGGTGGCATTGTGGGCAGTTTTCTTGGCGTTGTCGCCGAGCGCGTACCGGGGATGGTGATGGATGAGGAGGGGAATGGCAATCTGCTCTTTCCGGCCTCGCACTGTCCGGTGTGCCAGCACACGCTTGCGGCGTGGGAAAACATCCCGCTGCTCAGCTGGCTTTTATTACGGGGGCGCTGCCACCAGTGCGGCAGCGCGATCCCGCTGCGACTCTTTCTGGTCGAACTTGTCACCGCTTTGTTTTTTGGCATCACCGCCTGGTGCATGCCGGACGTTCAGGCGCTGTTCTCTTTGTGGTTACTGGCGGCTTTTTTACTGCCGCTGGCCATGATCGACTGGCAGCACCAGCTGCTTCCGGACTGCCTGACCCAGCCGCTGCTGTGGGCGGGGTTAGTGCTCCATGCGTTTGACCACACGTTGCCGCTACGCGATGCGCTGTTCGGCGCGGTGGCGGGCTATCTGTCGCTCTGGCTGCTCTACTGGGCTTTTCGACTGATCGCCGGACGAGAAGGTCTGGGTTACGGGGATTTTAAGCTACTGGCGGCGCTGGGGGCCTGGTGCGGCTGGCAGGCGTTGCCCTCCATTGAACTGGCGGCAGCGTTAAGCGGTATTGTCGGTTATTTCGCCGTAAATAATTTAAATAAAAATAACCTCACTATTTCTTTTGGTCCTTATCTCGCCTTTGCTGGAATAGGGGTGTTTATTAGTCAGCAAATTGCTTTCACATTTTAAATATACAGGTCAAGATTTTTTATAAATCTTTTTGATGGAGGAAGGAAAGGACGATCCTTTACGCTCAGTGTATCGTAAGAGATATAAGCTACACGGGATTTGGCTTGTATCTTTTAATGGAGGAATACAACGCAGCAACAATTTTTTGTTCACGGCACTCACGTTGGTTAAATACGCATTACGCGAAACGCATCCATGATCTCACGGAAGACATGGGTTACTACGTTATAAATAAATTTATCAGGAAATAAAAATGAAATTTATGAAGCCAAAATATCTGGCGCTCTTTATTGCGGCGGCAACCAGCTCCGCATTTGCAGCAGCGCCAGGTGCACCGACGATCGGCTATGGCAATGACAAATTTGCCCTGGTGGAAGTCGATCAGGCTGCTCAGGATTATAACAATCTTGTCAAAGTGCATAACGATGGCGTGGATGTAAAAGTTGAGTGGAACGTCTGGAGTGGTGATGCGCCAACTTCTGCGAAAGTTCTGCTGGACGGACAGACCGTATGGACCGGCGCAGCCGGTGCGACGGGCTCTGCAACGTTTAAAGTGAAAAAAGGCGGGCGTTATCAGGAACAGGTTGAAGTCTGTAACGCCAGCGGCTGTGCGAAAAGCGCCAGTAAGCTGATTATTGTGGCTGACACCGACGGTAGCCACCTGCTGCCGCTGAATACGTCTCTCCAGGAGAACAACAAAGCGTTCGCGAAGCATACCGATAAAGTGGTTGCGGCCTACTTCCCGGAATGGGGCGTTTACGACCGTAACTTCCCGGTTGATAAGATCCCTGCGGCAAACCTCAACCACATTCTGTACGGCTTCATTCCAATCTGTGGCGGTGACGGCATCAACGACGGCCTGAAAACCATTGAAGGCGGTAACAGCTTCCGCGTGCTTCAGAACGACTGTAAGGGCCGTCCTGACTTTACCGTGGCGATCCACGACCCATGGGCTGCGCTGCAAAAACCACAGGCTGGCGTCTCCAACTGGGATGACCCGTACAAAGGTAACTTTGGCCAGCTGATGGCGCTGAAAAAAGCGCATCCAGGCCTGAAAGTGTTGCCATCTATCGGCGGCTGGACGCTTTCCGATCCGTTCTTCCACATGGGCGACCCGGCTATCCGCGCACGCTTCGTCTCTTCTGTGAAAGATTTCCTCCAGACGTGGAAATTCTTTGACGGTGTGGATATCGACTGGGAATTCCCGGGCGGTGGCGGTGTAACCGAAACCATCGGCAACCCGCAGCAGGATAAAGCGACCTATACCGCACTGATGCACGACCTGCGCACCATGCTGAACGAGCTGTCTGCACAGACGGGCCGTACCTATGAACTGACCAGCGCCATCGGTGCAGGCCGCGATAAGATCGAAGACGTGGATTACACCACGGCTCAGCAGTATCTCGACCACATCTTCCTGATGAGCTACGACTTCTACGGCGGCTGGAGCAACACCGTTCTCGGCCACCAGGCTGCGCTGCGTGCGCCAGCATGGCGTCCTGACACCGATTACACCACTGAAAACGGCGTTAACGCGCTGCTTGCGCAGGGCGTACAGCCAGGCAAGATCGTGGTGGGTGCGGGCATGTATGGCCGCGGCTGGACCGGCGTGCATGGCTACACCGGTGACAATCCATTCACCGGTACGGCAACCGGCATGGTGAAAGGCACCTGGGAACCGGGCGTGGTTGACTATCGTCAGATCGTGAACGAATACAAAGGCAAACCAGGCTGGGAATACGGCTACGACACGACCGCTGAAGCCCCTTACGTCTTCAACAAATCCACCGGCGACCTGATCTCGTACGAAGATGCGCGTTCAACCACGGCGAAAGGCAAGTATGTTCTGGCCAATAAACTGGGCGGTCTGTTCGCGTGGTCTATCGACTCTGATACCGGCGACATTCTGAATGCGATGAACGAAAGCCTGCTGGGCAGCGACTCGACTCCGGTTGATCCGGTGGTCACCAACCACGCGCCAATCGCGTCCTCTGCCGATCAGAACGTGTCTGGCCCGGCAACCGTCACGCTCGATGGCTCTGCTTCCAGCGATCCTGATGGCGATGCGATTACCTACAAATGGACTCAGGTCTCTGGTCCGTCTGTCACCATCAACAACAGCACCAAAGCGAAAGCGACCTTCAACGTTGCGGCAGCGACCACCGACCAGACCATGACGTTCCGCCTGACGGTGACCGATGCAAAAGGCCTGAGCAACGCGATTGATGTACAGGTGGTGAACAAGGCGCCGAAAGCTAACCAGGCACCGGTTTTAAACCCAATGGAAGCGATCACGCTTGAATCTGGTGAAACCTATGCGCTGCATGCCCAGGCTGCGGACCCAGACGGTGATGCGCTGACCTACGCCTGGAGCGTACCAGCAGATATGCACGCCACCGGAACTGACTCCGCGAACGTGAATATCACGGCACCGGAAGTGAGCTCGACGTCTACCTACACCCTGAGCGTGGTGGTGAGCGACGGTAAGACCAGCGTGCAGTCTAACGTCCAGGTTACCGTGAATCCGAAAGCGGCGCCTGCACCGGTACCTGCTGACGAAGACACTAACCCGGCGGATGACGTTACCCCTCCGGCTGATGATGTGACTCCTCCGTCTGACAAAGGAAGCTGCGATGCCCCTGTGGATGCTAACGCCAGCAAATACGCGGCGTGGGAATCCAGCAAAATCTACAACGGTGGCGATACCGTAAGCTTCGACCATCTGGTATGGAAAGCGAAGTACTGGACTCAGGGCAATCAGCCTGGCTTCGGTGTGGATGCATGGGAGCTGGTGAGCAACGTGAAGATGAACTGGCGTTCTGACCTGGTGTACAACGGCGGCGACACCACCACCTATGAAGGCAACGTTTACCGTGCGAAATGGTGGACCCGTGGTGATACCCCAGCCAACAGCGACGTATGGGTAAAAGAAGGCGCATCAACAGATTGCAAATAATCTAGCCCATTAATGACTCCCCCTTCAGAGGGGGAGTCATTCAAAATTCATTTTACAGGATGTTGGTAAGGAGAAATAACCGAAACTGTCAGCAGGTAAAAATGAAAAAGTTGATTTTGTTGTTATTGATAATAAGCCAAAGCGCACTGGCAAATTGTTGGGATAAAGCGGCGCATTATTATCATGTCGATCCTTATTTACTGTACGCGATAGCGAATGTGGAATCCGGTATGAATCCGTATGCGGTTGGGCAAAACCGCGATGGCACGCGGGATGTCGGGCTGATGCAAATCAACAGTTCGCATTTTTCCGCGCTGGAAAGCAGAGGCATCGACGAATACCGATTAATCACGGAGCCGTGTACTTCGATCATGGTCGGGGCTTCTATCCTCTCCGGGATGATCAGGGTGTATGGCTATAACTGGGAAGCCGTTGGCGCATATAACGCCGGACTGAAAAAAGAAAATTATCCGCAGAGGATGAAATATGCCCATAAGGTCTGGGCCAAATATCAGCAACTGAAATTAGCAGCACGATATTAACGTTTTTTATTTTTGAAGAATTCCTGAAGGTGTTCTTCGAAAAGTGAAAACAGCTGAATGTGGTTTATGTATTAACGGAGTAATACCTAAGCCGGGATATTAACATTTAATTTGAAATAAACAGGAAAACTGAAATGAACAAAAGGACGTTACTGAGTGTACTCATTGCGGGAGCCTGCGTGGCGCCATTCATGGCCCAGGCTGCGAATCTGAAGGAGACCAGCAGTGAGCCGTACACCATCAAAGCCAGCGATCTGGCGAAGAAAGAGAAGGAACTGACGGACTTCCCGCTGATGGCTTCGGTGAAAGAGACCATCCAGACGCTGGATAACGCGCAGGTCGAACTGATTGAGCCAGGCCGGGCGGCAAACCCGGACAACGTTAAACGCGTTGAAGGGATTGTGAAAGCCAGCGACTGGGAATATCTCTTCCCGCTGCGCGCGCAGGCCTATACCTACAGCAACTTCCTGAAAGCCGTGGGTAAATTCCCGGCGCTGTGTAAGACCTACAATGACGGTCGTGACAGCGACGCCATCTGCCGCAAAGAGCTGGCCACCATGTTTGCCCACTTTGCCCAGGAAACTGGCGGCCACGAAAGCTGGCGTCCGGAAGCCGAATGGCGTCAGGCGCTGGTCCACGTACGTGAAATGGGCTGGAGCGAAGGGCAGAAGGGCGGTTATAACGGCGAATGTAACCCGGACGTCTGGCAGGGGCAGACCTGGCCTTGCGGTAAAGATAAAGACGGCGATTTCCTGAGCTACTTCGGTCGTGGGGCGAAACAGTTGTCCTACAACTACAACTACGGTCCATTCTCTGAAGCGATGTACGGCGACGTGCGTACGCTGCTCGACAAACCTGAGCTGGTGGCGGACACCTGGCTGAACCTGGCGAGTGCGATCTTCTTCTTCGCCTATCCGCAGCCGCCAAAACCAAGCATGTTGCAGGTGATCGACGGTACATGGCAGCCGAACGACCACGATAAAGCCAACGGTCTGGTTCCGGGCTTTGGCGTGACCACCCAGATCATCAACGGCGGCGTTGAGTGCGGCGGCCCGACTGAAATTGCGCAGTCTCAGAACCGTATCAAGTACTACAAAGAGTTTGCAAACTACCTGAAAGTGCCTGTTCCGGCGAACGAGGTGTTGGGTTGCGCCAACATGAAGCAGTTCGACGAAGGTGGCGCAGGCGCCCTGAAGATTTACTGGGAACAGGACTGGGGATGGAGCGCGGATACCCCGGATAGCAAAACCTACTCTTGCCAGCTGGTGGGCTACCAGACTCCGTTCAGCGCCTTTAAAGAAGGTGACTACAGCAAGTGCGTGCAGAAGTTCTTTAACGTGAAAATCGTTAACGATGATGGTTCTTCCGTTACCCCGGACGAAACCCCGGTAACGCCAACACCGACGCCATCTGGCGATGAAACGCCAGCGCCAACGCCAACACCTACGCCGGATGAAACCCCGGTCGAACCTGTTGTGGTGAACCACGCGCCGGTTGCGCAGATTGCCGGTCCGATCGGCGCAGTTGAAGCGGGTGCGCAGGTTTCTCTGAGCGCGGAAGGCTCTACCGATCCAGATGGCAACAAGCTGACCTATACCTGGCGTTCCCAGGATGGTCAGACTGTTTCCGGTCAGGACAAAGCGGTTGTGACCTTCACCGCGCCAGAGTCTGCGACGGCGCAGCAGTATGAAGTGAGCCTGACCGTCAGCGATGGCGAGCTGAGCAGCACCACGTCTTACCTGCTGAACGTGAAAGCGAAAGCGGCAACGCCATCCGGAGAAGACACGTCTTACCCGGCATGGAGCGCGAACAGCAAGTACAACGCCGGTGATATCGTGAACAACCACGGTAAACTGTTCCAGTGCAAACCGTTCCCGTACAGCGGCTGGTGTAACAACTCTCCAACGTACTATGAACCAGGCGCAGGTCTGGCATGGGCTGAAGCCTGGACGGCGTTATAAACAGCAAACGGCAACCCCCAGGGTTGCCGTTTTAGTGTCTGCACCCTCTCCCTGTGGGAGAGGGCCGGGGTGAGGGCATCAGTCCGCACTCTCTGTTTTTTGCCGGGTGGCGCTGCGCTTACCCGGCCTACATGAGGCTGGAACGCTTACCGGTGCAACTTCCCGTGATCCCGTAACCACGCCGCCGTACGCACTATCCCTTCATCCAGCGATACAATCGGTTTATACCCCAGTTCGTTCTCCGCCCGCGAAATATCCAGCGTAAAATCAAAGTTGAGCTTCGACACACCGTAATGCGTCAGCGCAGGCTCTTTCGCCGATTTACTGCCAAAGCGCTCCATGCTGCGGGCAATCATGTCCAGCATCGGGTAGGGAACGGAACGGATCCGGCAGTCGATCTTTAACTCGTCAATCAGCCTTTGCACAATGCTGCGCAGGGTACAGGGTTCGCCGTTGGTGATGTTGTACGCGCGGCCCGACACCAGCTTATCGCATTCCGGCTGGCTCGCCAGCCACATGGCGTGAACGGCATTTTCGTAATAGGTCATGTCCACCAGCGCATCGCCGCCGCGCGGTAACAGCACGCTGCCGTAGTGGTGCATCATCTGGGCCAGTCGCGGGATAAAGACTTTGTCGTGCGGCCCAAACAGGCTCTGCGGACGCAGCACGGTAAAGCGGGTGTGCGGGTTTGACTGGGCCAGCAGGTCGATCACCTCTTCGCCCGCCGCTTTACTGCGGGCAAACTCACAGGCGAAGCGCGCTGGGCGGAAATCTTCCTGAATATCACGATGGTGGTGATAGTCGAAATAGAGCGACGGGGAGGAGATATGAATAAAGTTACGCACGCCCCAGGCGACGGCCCATTCGCCCAGACGACGCGTGGCGCGCACGTTAGCGAGATCAAAGGCTTCCTGGGTACCCCACGGGGAGGTAAAACTGGAGCAGTGCCACAGCGTATCGATACCGGCGAGCATCACCTTGGCCTGAGAGGAGACCAGCTCCGTCAGATCGGCATGGACAAATTCAGCGCCCATTTTTTGCAGGAGCTTACCCATCGCCTCATTGCGACCGGTGGCCCTCACGCTGATGCCTTTGTTGCGCAGAAACTCGACCGCATTTCGGCCTAAGCCGCTGGTCGCCCCGGTAACCAGTACCTTCATATCAATCCACTGTGTTGAAAAGAATTTCGTGCGCATTCTTTCGTGAATTACGATGTGTTGCAATGGGAAAGGTGAAAGAAAAAGCGTTTTATTTAGTTACCTTCCTGCTTTTGTTCTGCCAGTTGCGCTATCCGTTTCGCCATTCCACGGAAGATAAACAGGTGTGCCGGGATCATCAGCAACCAGTAAAACAGACCCGGCATTCCGTGCGGATGCCACCATGCCCGAACGTCCAGTTCACGATGGTCGCCGTTGTCCTTCAGGGTGAAGCAGAGCCGCCCCAGCCCCGGCGCCTTCATGCCAAACAGCAGCGCCAGCTGTTTTTCCGGCTCAACGATAATCACCTTCCAGCTGTCGACGGTATCGCCCACCTTCAGCCAGGGATGGGCAGGGCGGCCTTTTGCCAGCCGGTGACCGACCAGCAGATCCAGCGCGCCGCGCGTTTGCCAGAGAATATTGCCGAAGAAATAGCGCTCTTTGCCGCCGATCTGATTCACCACTTCCCACAGCGCTGCCAGGCTGGCAGAGGTTTTTACCGTGCAGCCCGCCTGCTTCGGATAATAGCCGTACTCGGGCCGCCAGCGGGCAAACGCCTGCGCGTCGTAGCCCCAGTCGCTGGAGTTCACCAGCTTCTCTTCCTCTTTCAGCGTATTGCGCACCGCGTCGTCAAAGCGGATCAATTCCTGGGGAATTAAGGCGCGCAGCGCGCGATCGTCCGCCAGCAGATCGTGCTTCAGCCCCTGGATCAGCGCTTTGGCGGTCGTCGGCGGCACGGAGGTGATCACATTCAAAAACCACACCGATATCCAGCGGGTCGGGAAGGGGATGGGGATCAGCCAGCGGCGGCGGCCGCTCACCCGCATAAAATGTTCGAACTGCGCCTGATAGCTCAGCACTTCCGGGCCTGCCGCCTCCAGCACGCGATGCTGCTCCGCCGGGTGATCCAGCAATGCCACCAGATAGTGGAGTAAATTCTCCAGCGCAATGGGCGTGGTGCGCGAGCGTACCCAGCGCGGCGGCGTCAGCACCGGCAGGTTGTAGACCATATCGCGCATCACTTCGAACGCGGCGGAACCCGCGCCGACGATGATCCCCGCCCGCAGTTCGGTGACGGGGATATGGGCGCTTCGCAGCGTTTCCGCCGTCAGCTGTCGGGCGCGCAGATGGTCTGACTGCTCGTGCTCAGGCGCCTGGAGCGAGCTTAAAAAAATCACCTGCTTCACCGGCGTTTGCCGCAGCGCATCACGAACGTTCATCGCCACCTGACGCTCGTGGGCGATAAAATCGCCGCCTTCGCCCATGCTGTGGACAAGGTAGTAAAGCGTATCGACCCCTTCCAGCAGCGCAGGAAGCGCTTTCGGCCAGTTAAGGTCAACGTTGTGACACGTCACGCCAGGCAAATGTAGCTTTTGCAGGCGTTCCGTGTTGCGTGCCGCTGCCAGCACCTGGTGCCCCTGCTGGCTTAACGCAGTGGTCAGATGCTGACCGATATACCCGCTGGCGCCGAGCACCAGAATACGTTGCGGCACGGTATGCTCCTTAACGCTGTAAAAATGCCTGCCAGTGTTTCACCACCTCGGTCAACTGCTCGCGGTTAACGTCAAGGTGCATCACCAGCCGCACGACCGGGGAGGCGTTAATCAGCACGCCACGGGCTTTCATAAAGTCGCCCAGCGCGGCAGCATGCTCATCGCCGACGCGGATAAACAGCATGTTGGTGTCGTGACGCATGACATCAGCGCCGATTTCACGCAGCTGCGCTGCCATCCACGCCGCATTGTCGTGATCGTCTTTCAGGCGTGACACGTTATTTTTCAGGGCGTACAGTCCGGCAGCCGCCAGAATACCCGCCTGACGCATCCCGCCGCCGGTCATTTTGCGCCAGCGGTTGGCGCGCCTGATGTAGTCCGCGCTGCCAACCAGCAGGGAACCTACCGGCGTACCCAGCCCTTTAGAGAGGCAAATGGTGAACGAGTCGCAATATTGGGTGATCTCTTTTAGCTCGCAGCCATACTCCACCACGGCGTTGAAGATACGTGCGCCGTCAACGTGCAGGCCGAGCTTACGCTCGCGGGTAAAGTCCCATGCCGCTTTCAGGTATTCGCGCGGCAGGACTTTACCGTTATGGGTGTTTTCGAGGCTCAGCAGTTTAGTGCGGGCGAAGTGAATATCGTCGGCTTTGATTTTGGCCGCGACTTTGTCCAGCGGCAGCGTACCGTCCGGCGCGGCATCGATCGGCTGCGGCTGGATGCTGCCAAGCACCGCCGCACCGCCGGCTTCGTACAGGTAGTTATGCGCCCCCTGGCCGACGATATACTCTTCGCCGCGCTCGCAGTGGCTGAGCAGCGCCACCAGGTTAGCCTGCGTGCCGGTGGGCAGGAACAGGGCAGCCTCTTTACCGCTCAGCTCTGCCGCATAGCGCTGGAGTTCGTTGACCGTCGGGTCATCGCCGTAGACGTCGTCCCCGACCGGGGCGGCCATCATCTCTTCGAGCATGGCGCGGCCCGGACGGGTAACGGTATCACTACGTAAATCAATCATTTCACATCCCTTTAATTTAAGAGGTCTTGTGAAATGTTTTACCTGAGCCAGTTGGTTTTTGCCAGTTCGATCACTTCGTCACCGCGCCCGCTGATGATGGCGCGCAGCATGTAGAGGCTAAAACCTTTGGCCTGTTCCAGCTTGATCTGAGGCGGGATCGCCAGCTCTTCTTTGGCGACCACCACATCCACCAGCACCGGGCCGTCGATGGCGAAGGCGCGTTGCAGGGCGTCGTCCACCTCTGAGGCTTTCTCCACCCGAATACCGGTGATACCGCAGGCTTCGGCGATGCGGGCGAAGTTGGTGTCGTGCAGCTCGGTGCCGTCCGTGAGGTAGCCTCCGGCCTTCATCTCCATCGCCACGAAGCCCAGCACGCTGTTGTTAAAGACCACGATTTTCAGCGGAAGCTTCATCTGCGCCACCGACAGGAAATCCCCCATCAGCATGCTGAACCCGCCGTCGCCGCACATCGCCACCACCTGACGTTCCGGCGCCGTCGCCTTTGCGCCCAGCGCCTGCGGCATGGCGTTGGCCATTGAGCCATGGTTGAACGACCCAAGCAGGCGACGTTTGCCGTTCATTTTCAGATAGCGCGCGGCCCAGACGGTGGGCGTTCCTACGTCGCAGGTGAAGATGGCATCGTCGTCGGCGAAGTGGCTGATCTGCTGCGCCAGATACTGCGGGTGGATCGCTTTTTCGCTCGGTTTGGCGAGATCGTCCAGCCCCTTGCGCGCATCGCGATAGTCGCTCAGGGCTTTATCGAGGAATTTGCGGTCCGTTTTTTCTTCCAGCAGCGGCAGCAGGGCGGCGAGGGTGGATTTGATATCGCCGATAAGCGCCATATCCACCTTGCTGTGCGCGCCGATGCTGCCGGGATTAATGTCGATCTGGATAATTTTGGCATCCGTCGGGTAGAACGCGCGGTACGGGAACTGGGTGCCGAGCAGGATCAGCGTGTCGGCGTTCATCATGGTGTGGAAGCCGCTGGAAAAACCGATCAGCCCGGTCATGCCGACATCGTACGGGTTATCGTATTCAACGTGCTCTTTCCCGCGCAAGGCGTGCACAACTGGCGCCTTCAGCTTACCGGCAAATTCCACCAGCTCTTTATGCGCGCCGGCGCAGCCGCTGCCGCACATCAGGGCGATATTGCTGGAGTATCGCAGCAGCTGCGCCAGCTTTTTCAGCTCTTCATCGGCAGGGGTAATGGTTGGCTGGGGCGCAGAGTACCAGTGGGTGGTGGCGGTTTCAGGTGCGGCCTTCAGCGCCACGTCCCCCGGCAGCACAACCACCGAAACCCCGCGATTCAGGATCGCCTTACGCATGGCTATCGCCAGCACCTGTGGGATCTGCTCCGGCGATGAGACCAGCTCGCAATAGTGGCTGCATTCACGGAACAGCTCCTGCGGATGCGTCTCCTGAAAATAGCCGCTACCGATTTCAGATGACGGAATGTGAGCCGCAATCGCCAGCACCGGAACATGGTTGCGGTGACAGTCGAACAGACCGTTGATGAGGTGCAGGTTTCCCGGTCCGCAGGAACCTGCACAGACGGCGAGTTCACCCGTAAGCTGCGCTTCGGCACCGGCGGCAAAGGCGGCGACTTCTTCATGGCGGGTGGGCATCCACTCAATAGTTTTCATCTTGTTAAGGCTATCGCTGAGTCCGTTCAGAGAATCGCCAGTGACGCCCCAGATACGCTTTACGCCAGCCTGCTCAAGGGTTTTCGCTATGTATGCAGCCACGGTTTGTTTCATGGTTGTCCGTCTCCTTTATGTGATATCGCTTACAAGCTTAGAAGAAAGTCGCTGTATTGCCTGCTCAGTATTCCTTAAGTACAGGTGGTTTTTCTGCGCGACGCGCCTGGCAAGGTCTAAAAAATAACGGGCTGCCGTACAGGCAGTAGGCACAATGTAGGCCGGGTAAACGTAGTGCCACCCGGCAAAAAGCCCGGTGGCGCTGCGGTATGAACCGGAAACATGGGTAACACTTTAGACCGGATACATGGGTAACAGTTATAACTGGCATAGAAGAGGAGACTCGCTATGCCCTGGACTGA